>JAHEJY010000096.1 GCA_024638625.1 Actinomycetes bacterium | reverse complement strand
TCCTATGAAGGTGTTCCCGGCTGGACACCATCTGCCGGCGTCGGTCTGAGGCCGGCCGAGCGCGGGCAATCGCGGCCCGACCAGGACCCGTCCGGCGAACCGTCGGACGAAGACGGGAAGCATCCGTGACCGAGCTCGTCCTGTTCGTCTTGTTTGGGATCGGCGCATTGGCCGGCGCAATCATGATGGTCATCAGCCGTAACCCGGTGTACAGCGCCCTGGGTCTGATCGCTGCGATGTTTTCGATTGCGGTGCTGTACGTCGTGAACGGGGCCCATTTCGTGGCTGCCGTGCAGATCATCGTGTACGCCGGTGCCGTCATGACGCTCTTCCTATTCGTGATCATGTTGATCGGCGTCGATCAACCCGAAGACACGAGTGAACAATTACCGATACAGCGTCCAGCTGCGCTAGCTCTGGGGGCATTGCTCCTGGTGGGTTTTCTCATCGTTATCGGCGCAGGCACGTTGGCGGGATCCGACGAGGGAAGCGTGGTCGGCACCGTCGAGGCCATCGCGGACGAGCTCTTCACCAATTGGCTCCTGCCGTTTGAGGTCACCACCTTGCTGCTCGTGATTGCGTCGGTAGGGGCGATCGTGCTGGCCCAGTTCAAGCTCCGGGACCGTAGATGATCGTTACCCCGGTTTGGTACATGATGTTGGCAGCAGCGCTGTTTGTCATCGGTGCCGGCGGCCTGCTGCTTCGCCGCAACGCTCTGATCATGTTCATGTCGATCGAGTTGATGCTGAATGCCGTCAACCTCACGTTCGTGGCTGCCGCCCGCCAACTCGGCGACATCAACGGCCAGGTGTCGGTGTTCTTCGTCATGGTGGTTGCAGCGGCGGAGGTGGTCGTCGGCCTGGCGATCATGGTCGCAGTGTTTCGTCGCAGAGCTTCGGCGTCGATCGACGAGCTGGCGGAGTTGCGAGGATGACCGAGTTCATCTGGATCGTCATTGCCTTGCCATTGCTGGGAGCCGTCGTGCTCCACTTTCTCGGCAGTCGGCTGGGTGAACCGCGAGCGGGTCTCGTCGGATTCGGCATGGTGGGTGCCGCGTTTGTGATCGCCGCCATCGCCGCCGTTCCTTTCTTTCAAGGTGAGTCACATGGCGAGCAGGTCTTTCTCTTCGACTGGATCGAGGGCCTGGGAGCCGCCGCGTCGCTGCTCTGGGATCCTCTTTCGGCTGTGATGACCCTCGTGATCACCGGTATCGGCGCCCTCATACACCTCTATTCGATTGGGTACATGCACGGTGACCCCGGGTTCTCTCGTTTCTTCACCTACCTGAACCTCTTCATCGCCTCGATGTTGATCCTGGTCCTCGGAGACAATTTCGGTCTCTTGTTCGTCGGGTGGGAGCTGGTCGGGCTCTGCTCCTACCTGCTGATCTCGTTCTGGAATGAGAAGCCGAGTGCAGCGGCGGCAGGGAAGAAGGCATTCATCGTCAACCGGATCGGAGACGTCGGTTTTCTGATCGCGCTCATGCTCATCTTCACCACGTTTGGGACGCTGGCGTTCGACGTCGTGCTGAGCCACGAGGCATGGGACGTCAACGGTATCGAGCTCGGCGTCGGCCTGGTGACCGCCATCACGCTGTTGCTGCTCGTCGGCGGAACCGGTAAGTCGGCCCAGCTACCTCTCTATATGTGGCTACCCGACGCCATGGAAGGTCCGACTCCCGTTTCGGCACTGATCCACGCCGCGACCATGGTGACGGCGGGCGTTTATATGATCGCCCGCACGGCGGTCCTGTTCGAGTTGGCGCCGGTGTCCAGTGCGATCGTCGCTTCCGTTGGTGCGGTCACGGCTTTGTTTGCCGCGTCGATTGCGCTCAAACAGAGAGACATCAAGCGGGTCCTCGCCTATTCGACCATCAGCCAGCTCGGGTATATGTTCCTTGCAGTTGGTGTTGGTGCTTACGTCGCCGGAATCTTCCACCTTTTCACGCACGCATTCTTCAAAGCACTGCTCTTCCTCGGTTCGGGTGCAGTCATTCATGCCATGGCGGACGAACAGGACATCGGACGCATGGGCGGCCTTCGCAAAGCCATGCCCGTCACGCATATGACCCAGGTGGTTGGCTGGCTGGCCATCATCGGGATCTTTCCTTTTGCCGGGTTCTGGTCGAAAGACGAGATTCTCGCCGTGACCTTCGGCAAGGGCGGCGGCTATTACGTGCTCTGGGCAATCGGTTTGTTGACCGCGCTCCTGACGGCGGTATATATGACGAGATGGATCGCGCTGACGTTCTGGGGCGAGAAGCGATACGCCGACGATCTGCACCCGCACGAGGCACCCGGCACGATGGTTCTGCCGCTGATTGTTCTCGCCGGGTTTTCGGTCGGCGTCGGATTCTGGAACACGCCCTTCCTTCCGTCAATGGAACACTTCCTGGAGCCGGCATTCGAAGGCGTCGAGCAAGCCCACCTCCCGGAAGGTCTCGTGCCATGGGTGTTGGCGGCGGTATCGGTTGGGGTTGCGGTCGTCGGTGCCTTTTACGCCTATCGCCGCTATAGAGGTGCCGGGGCCGTGGAGTTGGCTCCCATCGGCAAGGGATCGTGGTCCTTGGTAGAGGAGGCCTATCGAGTGGACGATCTGGCAGGCCGCTTCATTGTCTCCCCCGGACGGGCCGTTTCGAACTTCATGGCGTTCGTGGTCGATCGTGATGTCATTGACGGTGCCGTCAATGGTCTCGCAACGGCGGTGCGGACAGCGGGGGAACGGCTCCGGCCTCTGCAAAGCGGTTTTGTTCGACAGTACGGGTTGGGCCTGGTAGCCGGCACGGTCGGTCTTCTGGTGTGGTTCGCCAGCCGGGGGTTGGGCTGATGTTCCCCACATTGTCCGTCATGATCTGGCTGCCGGTGCTGGGAGCAGCCATCGTTGCCACGATCCCGCGTAAACGCTCGGAAATAGCTCTACCGGTCGGCCTCGGTTTTGCGGCGTTGGTCCTGGCGCTTGCCGGCAATGTGGTGTGGACGTTTGTGTCGGGAGATGCCGATTTCCAGTTTGTCGAACAGGCGACGATATACGCGCCCTGGGGCATCACCTATCACCTCGGGGTCGATGGCATCTCGCTGCTACTCGTTGCGCTCACCGCGTTTCTCATGCCGATCGGGATTCTCGCGTCGGCGTCTGTGACCGAACGCCACAAGGAATACATGGCAGCCATGCTGATGCTCGAGGCCGGGCTCCTCGGTGTGTTCCTGTCGTTGGACCTCGTGTTGTTCTTCGTGTTCTTCGAGGTGATGCTGGTTCCGATGTATTTCATCATCGGAATCTGGGGAGGCGAGCGTCGGGTGTATGCCGCCCTCAAGTTCTTCCTCTATACGGCGATCGGGTCGGCGTTTCTGCTGGCCGGCATCATCTTCCTGGGTGCGATGGCCTCTGACCAGTTGGGAACTCCGAGCTTCGATTACACCGTGCTGCTGGCGCTCGATATCCCACCTTCTACCCAGCGGTGGTTGTTCGTTGGATTCGCGATTGCATTCGCCATCAAAATTCCGCTCTTTCCGTTTCATACGTGGTTACCTGACGCCCACGTCGAGGCACCGACGGTTGGTTCTGTGATGCTGGCGGGCGTGCTCCTGAAACTGGGCACCTACGGTCTGATCCGGTTCAACCTTCCTCTGTTCCCACAGGCCTCGGTGGATTTTGCCGGTGTGATGGTCGCCCTGGCGGTGATCGGCATCATCTATGGGGCGCTGGTGGCCATTGTGCAGCCCGATATCAAGCGGCTGGTCGCGTATTCGTCGGTCAGCCACCTCGGGTTCATCGTGCTGGGAACCTTCGCACTCTCGGCGCAGGGCTTGAGTGGGGGCGTGATCCAGATGGTGAATCACGGATTGACCACCGGCGCTCTCTTTCTCCTGGTCGGAATGATCTACGATCGCCGGCACACCCGCCAAATCAGCGACTACGGCGGGATCGCGCGTGTCATGCCGATCTTCGCCGGCCTCTTTTTATTCACCGCCTTCGCTTCTGCCGGCCTGCCCGGGCTCAACGGCTTCGTCGGCGAATTCCTGGTTCTCCTCGGAAGCTACGCCCGCCACCCGGCCGCGACGATCACGGCTGCGTTCGGCGTACTCCTGGCAGCCATTTATCTGCTGTGGGCCTACGAACGGGTCTTCACCGGACCGAATGACAAGCCAGAGAACCAGGGGTTGAAGGATCTCAATGCCCGCGAAATCGGCATCATGGTGCCGCTGGTCGCGATGATCATCTTTCTCGGTGTGTACCCGAAGCCCGCCCTCGACCGCATCGGGCCTTCGGTCGGCGCCGTCGTAGAGCGGGTAGAGAATGCCGCGGTCCTCCCGACGGAATGGGAGGCCGCGACGAGATGACCAATGCTCTGTACATAGGCATCGGGCCGATCATTGCTGTGACGCTTGGGGTTGTCGTTCTGTTGATGGTCGAGGTCACACTTCATCCGGCTACCCGCGTATGGAGGCTCATCTCATTCGGATCGTTGATCTCGGGTTTCATCCTGGCGATTGTGCAATGGGCCGATGCCGCCAACAATCCGCAACCAATCTTTTCTCACATGCTCATGCATGATGGGTTTTCCGCTTTTGGATCGATTGTCCTGATCATCGTCGCGGCGCTGGGGTTGCTCGTAGCCTGGCCGCTGGTGGAAAACGACCGGGCGCGCGGAGCAGAACTCGTAGCGCTCGTCTTGCTGACGACCATCGGCCTCATGCTGTTGGTCAGCGCAGCCAATCTGATGATGGTGTTCCTCGGGCTCGAAGTCGCCTCGATCAGCTTGTATGTCATCGCCGGTTTCATCCGCAAGGGTGCCCGGTCGAATGAAGCCGCGGTCAAATACTTTCTGCTCGGTTCGTTTGCCTCTGCTGTGTTTCTGTACGGGGTGGCACTGGTCTACGCAGGAACCGGAACGCTGGAAATCACGGCGATCGCAGGCCCGCAGTTTGCCGGACTGACGCAAACCCCGGTGTTGCTGGTCGGGATCGGCCTCATCGTCGTGGGGCTCGGCTTCAAAGTTTCAGCAGCCCCGTTTCACATGTGGGCGCCCGACGTCTACCAGGGCTCGGCCAGCGGCGTGACCGGTTTCATGAATGCCGGTGCCAAGATTGCGGGCTTCGCCGCCCTGGCCCGGATCCTCGTTGTCAGCTTTGATGCACAGCGGGGGGATTGGGGTCCGGCGCTGGCGGTCGTCGCCGCGCTCTCTATGGTCGTCGGAACCGTGCTGGCGATCACGCAAACCGATCTGAAGCGGATGCTGGCATACTCCTCCGTGGCCCACGCCGGTTTCATCATGACTGCCCTGGTTGGCGGCGGGGCCGGTATCGACGCCCTGTGGTTTTACGTGGTGACCTATGCCTTCCAGGTTGTCGGAGCCTTCGGCGTGGTCGCCGCCATCTCTGGAGTCGCATCGGATGAGTCAGCTCTCAAACAGTACGTCGGCCTGGGTCGGCGGTCACCGTTCCTGGCTGGTGTACTGAGTTTGATGATGCTGGCCATGGCGGGAATACCCCTCACGGCAGGTTTCGCCGGCAAATTCGGGGTGTTCCGCGCCGCTCTGGAAGCCGGCTACACCTGGCTCGTGGTGCTGGCGCTGGTTGCGTCTGCTGTAGGCCTGTACTTCTACTTGAGGGTGATCGTCCGGGTCTACATCGACCAGGAAACCGCCGAGCAGCCGAGGGTGGTCATCACCGATGGCATGCGCTTTGCGCTCACGACTGTTGCGGTGTTGACCGTCGCCTTTGGCGTCAACCCGGCACCGCTGTTGACGGTCGTATCCAATGCCCTTCCTTTCTGATTTCCTTGGGCTGATCCTGGCCGGCGTGATGACCGTCGCCACGGTGGCGACCGGTGATACGGTGCTCGTTCAAGAGGGCCGGGTGATCGAAGATGACCTGTATGCGTCGGGTGGGACGATCTTCATCGAAGGAGAAATCAACGGAGACCTGGTTGCGCTCGGCCAGCGTGTCATCGTCACAGGTGTTGTGCACGGCGACGTGACTACGGTGAGCGGCACGACCAGCATCTTCGGACAGGTTGATGGCTCTGTGCGGACGCTCTCGCTCACCTACACCCAGGACAGCGCGGTCGGCGACGACGTGCTTGCGCTTGGCTGGCGGGCGCGCGTTGACGAAAGCGTTGGTGGCGACGCCATCTTCTATACCTGGTCAGCAAACGTCCTGGCCGACGTGGGTGGAAGCGTTTTTGGTGAGGTTATGGGTCGGCTGTTCATCGACGGCGCGGTTGATGCTGTAGATGCGGGCGCTTACCGGATGGAACTCGGCCCTGGTGCGTCGGCGTCCGGCGCGGTAGCCCACAACCCCGGCCTCGTCGCGACCTATATTCCCGGACTCACCTCTACGGTCACCATCGATCCAAGCGCACAGGTTGCCACTGTCGTCGACTTGCCCGTGGCAGCGCCCCCACTCGTCGTTCGCTCCGGCCGGTGGGCGATCAGTACCTTGTTGTTTCTCTCCACCGTGTTCACAGGTTCGTTGTTCATCGGCCTAGCTCCGGCTTGGACGCGTCGTGCCCGATTTCGCACACTCCGTCCGTTGTCTTTCCTGACTGGTCTGGCGGTGCTGGTGCTCGCCCCCGTAGTCGCTTTCCTCATGGCCCTCACGGTCGTCTTGTTTCCGCTAGGCGTGATCCTGTTCGCGTTCTGGGCCGTGATGCTGATCGGGGGAGCGGTCCCGGCCCTGATCCGCCTCGGGACAACTGTTCTGAGACGACCGGACGCAATGGTGGCAGGTCTGGCTCTGGGCGCACTGATGTGGCGAGTCCTGCAGTTCATTCCTCTGCTCGGTCCGCTGATCTGGTTGGTTGCTGTCAGCGCCGGAACGGGGTCATTCGTGTTGGCGATCGTGTCGCGACCCGACCGCGACCTCACCGAACCAGCAGGGGAATGAGACGTTCGGCTTCGGTCACCCCACCGTGGTGTCCGATCATTCTCTTGTCCGAGAATCGATGGAGAATGGCGTACCCGGGATCCGCCACCAGAATTCCATCGGGGAATCGATCCGGGGCCAGAACGGGTCCGGCGCCCCACCAATCGGCCACGTCGGCGAACGGTAGGTAGCGCGCAGGCAGGTCGTTTTCGGGAGGCGGACCGTTGATGAACATGACCCGCGAGTCTCCGAAGAGGATCCGGGCCGCCTGATCCGATGATGCCATGTGAAGTTGGTTTTCGGCTTGAATATCCACGTGTCCGTGGTCGGCGGTGCCGATGAGCCCGATGTCGGCCCTAAGGCGTTGACGCAGCTGTTCCCAGGCCGTTGCCACCAATGCCACTGCATTTCGGTACTCCTCGGAGTTTTGGCCCGTCATGTGGGCCGCGATATCAACGTGGGGCAGGTAAGCCACCACCAGGCGTTCGGGTTGGGCGAGTGCCAGGCAGGCATCGACCCATTCGTCGACGGTGGTCGCTCCCTCGAACCGGGCTCCTCGATACATCACCTGCGACAGAGGGCTGTTGTTGAAATTGGCTGGTTGTACGGTGACCGTTTCCACTCCGACCGCCGCGAGCCTCTCCCAGACGGTTTCGGGCAGGAACGATGCATAGTCGCAGGAAAAGGGGTCCCCCCACAACGTCGTCCATTTGATGGTGTTGGCAACGACTTCGAGCTCAGGGAGGTGGAGCTGGTAGCCGATGAGGCCATGCCCGGCCGGCGGCAACCCCGTAGCGATCGTCGCCAGGCTGACGGTGGTTGTCGACGGAAACGGCGCGGTGAGGTCGCCCACATTGCTTTCGGCCAGCTGCGATGCTCCGGGGCCCGCCAGTTGTCGGGAACCGAGCCCATCGAACACAACGAGAACGTAACCGGGGGCCGGGGGTACCGATGTCGCCAGTTGCTCATGGAGGCCGGGAGATACGGGGTCACCGCCCAGGCGGCTTTCCAGCTCGGACATCAGATTCACCAGTCCCGAGCGCGATGAGCCGGGTAATGGGGTCAGGCTGGCGGTCATTGGTGCCGATACTGTACGCTATGGAAACGCCGGCAATTCCCGGTGGCGGGATGCAGCGCCATCGACGGGGCCATCGAGGGGGCCATCGAGGGAGCAAGGTAAGAACGCCGGGCGAGCGAGAAACACTGGGCGACATCCAACAGTATCCCGAGCCGAATCCTCTCGGCGAGAATAACCAACCAACGTCAGCGCTGACCATACGGAGCGGAACATGAGACGACCCCTCGTTTCTTTGATCGTGCCTGCCTACAACGAGGCAGAAACGATCGAACGCAACCTGGGAGAACTCCACAAGTACACGTTGGAGCATCAGGAGTACTCGTGGGAGATCATCGTCGTCAACGATGGCAGTACCGACGAGACCGGCTCCATCGCGCGGGCCTTCGCAGAGGGACGCAATACCGTTCGCGTGCTCGAGCACCGGGTCAACTTCAAGCTCGGACAGGCGTTGCGTTATGCGTTCGGTGTCGCGAAGGGCGACTACGTCGTCACCTTCGACTCCGACCTGTCCTACTCGGTAGACCATATCGGCGCAATGCTCTCCAAACTCGCCTCGACCGATGCCAAGGTCGTGGTCGCCTCGCCATACGCAGAAGGGGGCAGTACCACCAATGTCCCGTTCATGCGGCGAATCATGTCGCGCGGGGCCAACTGGTTCCTGTCGCTCGCAGCCAAAGGTGACCTCACGACGCTCACGGGCATGGTGCGGGCCTACGACGGGGTGTTCTTACGATCCTTGAATCTCAAAGCCATGGACGCCGAGATAAATCCCGAGATCATCTACAAGGCACAATTGTTGCGTGCGTTGATCCTGGAGGTGCCCGCCCACCTCGATTGGACGTTCCACCACACGGGTGGCACGAGGAGGCAGGGCCCGTTCCGCATCAGTCGCGGTGTTCTGTCGAATGCGCTGCTGGCGTTCGTGTTCCGTCCGTTTATGTTTTTCGTGGTGCCCGGGTTGCTGCTCCTCGGGCTGACAATTCTTGGACTTATGACCATCGGGATACGGATCGGCCAGGAGGGTTCTGTGGCCGATGCGTTCGGCGCGTATCCGATGGCATTCCTGGCAACGCTGCTTGGTGCGATCCTCGGTGCCCAATTGGTGGGCATGGGTGTCATGGCCATGCAATCGAAGCGCTATTTCGAAGAGCTGTTCCATCTGGGAACCTCTCTCTATCGCGAACAACGAGGGTTGACGGGGGCGGTGAAAGGGGACGAAATTGATCAAAGGCTGGCGTGAATCGATATTCGAACTTTCGAGATCCTCTAGGTCTCCTGCGGCGGATCGGCCGGGAGCGTCCTCGCGCCGCGTTCGAAGGTATGGCGCGGATGATCGCCGGCATGCCGATTTCGCTGCTCGATCGAGCATTGGTACCGCGCGAGCGGCGACTGCTCGCCCAAGCACGGCCTAGCCCACACCCGGTCCTGCTGATTGTCGGCGCCCCGAGAAGCGGCACCACTCTCGTCCATCAGCTCCTCACCTCTCATCTGGTGGCGAGCTACTTCACGAATCGCAACAGTTTGTTCAACAGAGCCCCGCTGGCCGCATCCCAAATCTGGGATACCTTTCCCGGCGGGGGCCCGTCACGCAGGAGCTTCTACGGGCTTTCGCGGGGCCTGCGGGGCCCCAACGACGCGTTCCATATATGGAACCGATGGGCGGGCGTCGATCGGTACACACCGGGCGCGCTGTCGCCAGAGATGATGGAAGACATGCGCCGGTTCTTCGATGCCTGGCGAACCGTGCATCCGATGGCGCTCGTCAACAAGAACAACCGCAATACCGCCCAGATGGCTGAGCTGGCCAAGGCGATCGACGGCGTGCGTTTCGTTGTGGTGCACCGGGACCCGG
>JAHEJY010000095.1 GCA_024638625.1 Actinomycetes bacterium | reverse complement strand
TAGTTGTGCCCTTCGCACTGGCGATCATCGCGGCCACAGCATCGGCTGTTTCTGCGAACGAGGGCTCGCTGATACGGGAGCCGTACTTGCAACTCGGCGACGCTCCGCTTGTGGGATACGCGGGTTCCCATGCGGACCAGGTCGAGGTCATCTGGCAAACGATGGGATCACCGTCGGAGGACGTCTCGTTCAGCTATCGACGCTCCCACTCGGGATCCTGGATTGACTTGCGGACCATACGTTCCCAGCCGGTCGGCGAAGGCCGAATCAACCATTCGGTGGTGATCGTCGACCTGGATTTCGATGAGAACTATGAGTATCGGGTCGAGATCGGCTCTTCGGTCTATGGATCCAGTTTTCGCACGCGCCTCAAACCGGGTTCAGCAAAGCCATTCGCCTTCGCCGCATACGGAGACTCCACCGATCCGACTTCGATCGATTCTTTCAACCGGGTTCAATCAGCAATCAACCAATCAGATGCTTCGTTTGCATTGCTGCTGGGGGACAACGCATACCCCGATGGAACCCACGACGACTACGACAACCGGTTCCGACGTGAGACCGTGCCGGAGGCATTGGTCTGGAACCGGTCACACATTGATTACGCAGCAGTTGGAAACCACGACGTTGACCTCGAAGGGGGAATCGGGTTCAGAGCAACATTCTCGAACCCGATCCCCATCATGGGCCAAACAGCTCCGGCAACACCCCCTGACGCCTTCCCGCCAGAACATAATTTCTCATTCGACTACGGCATGGCACATTTCACAGTCATCGACTCAAATACCAAATCACGCACCAAGGACCTTGCGGCGTGGGCGGCTGCTGACCTGGCAGCTTCGCACAGCCGCTGGAAGATTGTTGCTTTGCACCATCCGGTGACAGGGGCTCCGGATCGACTCCCCGCAGTGACCGACTACTACAAAGAGCTGATACCAATTCTGGTCGAGCAGGGAGTCGACCTGCTGCTGGTGGGCCACTCGCACAGCTATGGATGGACATATCCGATGACCGGCTACCTCGGGGACGAGCCAACTTTCGTTCTCGACACAGACCGGCGATACGATGAGGATGCAGGGGTCATTCAGGTCATTTCGGGACTCGGGGGGACGGCTGTCCGCAATTTCGCCCGACCCGGTTGGCCCCATCCCGTGGTGGCCGCCGGGTACGCCAGTGATGCTGATGGGCGTGCCGAGGCTGGGTTCTCACGTGTGAGCGTCTCGAAGGAATCATTGACAGTCGATTACGTCGCCGTGGATGGCGGCGTCCTCGATTCGTTTTCGATCATCGCTGAGCCGGAGCCCGACATCTCGGCAACGCTAGGTCTCGCTGATCCCCATACCGGCGAATGGTTACTCAGAAACCAGGACGGCTCTCTTGAACGCTTCTACTTTGGCAACCCCGGTGACCAACCACTGTATGGCGATTGGGATTGTGATGGAATTCCCTCGCCAGGTATGTATCGCAAGTCAAATGGTTTCGTCTATCTCAAGAATGACAACACCACCGGCACCGCGGATATCGATTTCTTCTTCGGTATGGAGGGCGACGTGCCGATCGCGGGGGATTGGAACGGAGACGGGTGCGATACGATTTCGATATACCGTCAGTCCCTCGGAGCGGTCTTCATTTCGAACGTACTCCGGACCGCTCGTGCCGAATCGGAATACTTCTTCGGCAATCCCCAGGATCGGCCTTTTTCGGGTGACTTCGACGGCGACGGAATCGACACCGTTGGCCTCTATCGAGAAACGACCGGTCTCGCCTATCTCAGGAACGAACATTCGACCGGCCCGGCCGAGGTCGAATTCTTCTACGGGGAGGCTTACGACTCGATCATCGCTGCCGACTGGGACAGCGATGGAAAGGACACCGTTGGCATCTACCGTCCCACTGCACGGCGTTTCTACCTGAGCAATCGCAATCGCCAAGGCACCGCCGACATCGAACTTCGCAGTTTTGGAAACGGGTTGGCTGTCGCCGACTGAACCGTCCTACCTCAGATTTCTCATCGAGCCCGTCTAATCCACGCTGTGAGCAGCGTCTTATAGGGTGAGGAAAGGATGGATGACAAATGAAGAGAGTTCTCGCTACTGCGCTGGTCGCATTGCTCTATGTGGGTCTGATAGGGGGTCTGGGTGGAACAGCATCAGCCGAAGTCACAGCCGGAGAGCCGACCGCCGCGGGCCGCCACAGCGCGGCCGACCAGGTCGACGACGCACCCGGATTTCGAGATTATCTGCGGCGGTGTCGCCGGTTGATGTCAGATGACACCCCGGCCGACGACGCGGCGGAAACGTGTCGCCAACTGTGGCAACGCTGGTGTACCAGCCATCCGGACAGCCGAATCTGTCATCGACCGTCCCCGCCGACAGATTGCCGAATCATCGACCGCCTGGTCGTCGCCGACGAGATCTCCGACACGTATTGGAAGAAGTGCGGCGACAGTTTCAAACGGTGGTGCACCGCTCACCCGGAGAAATGCCGCGAGTTCATCAAACGCTGGTGTGAAACACATCCAGAAGGACGATTGTGTACACCAACGGAGATCGATCCCCCCGATTGCCGCATAACCGATCGTCTCATCGATCGGACTCCGGACCGAATGTGTCCGGTACCGATCGACCCAGCTGTCGATCCACCCCAGGACCCACCCGCCGATATTGCTCCTGATCCAAAGAGGTGCGTTGTGCAGGACGGCGTCACCGTTTGCCGGGTTCCGATCGATATTCCGGATTGTGAAGCAACGGGCGCCGACACCGATCGTTTGTGTCGGGCCCCGCTTGACAGGTTGAGCGACGAGCCTATCCGCCAACCGGTCACAGATCCACCCGCCAAGGAGGCCACAGATGCCCCTGCAAGGGATGTCGACGCCGTAGAAAAAGGGACGAGACGGGATGACATTCAGGTTCGCGTACCCCTCGCCGATCTCTAAGGAGAGCCACCGAGTACGGGTGAGGATTATTCCGGGTTCACAGTTTCAGGCCGGCGCCGACGCACTCCCCGAGGGTGTCCGTCGACTGGATCCCGGGGCGTTTCGAGCTCTCCATGAGCTCCACGCGGACGGGCTCAATTCGTTCGCCTATTCGATGCTCAGAGATGCCGCAGCAGCCGAGGACGCGGTGCAGCAGGCATTTCTCGAGCTGGTTCAGGCGGCGCCGCGAATTCGGGGAGACGACAGATCGCTACGCGCCTGGCTGTTTCGCAGCGTGCGCTTCCGGTGCTTGGACGAGATCCGGCGGCGGGAACGCCGACGCGAGGTACTTCACGCCGAGGTGCCGGAAACCCTCTCGCAAACGGAATCGGCCGGGTATCCAGATGACCTGGAGCACGCACTCTCCCAGCTCACCGAACAGCAACGCTCTGTTTTGTTCTTGCGGCACGTGATCGGCATGAGTGGCCACGAAACCGCTGGCGTACTCCGGCTGAACCGGGCCGCAGTGTTCGCCACTGCTGCCCGGGCTGAACGCCGCCTTCGCGATCTCCTGAGTCGTTCACCCGAAAGGATGTCACCATGAGTAAGGACAATCAATCCGAACCAACCGGGGACAGACTGCGACGCGCAATGTGGAGGCCGCTTTCTTCGGAAAACCGGGCTTCGCAACTGGCGGCCATCGAATCCGCCCTCGGAGACTCAACCCAGGTAGTGCCCATTCGAAGCCGCAGACGGACTCGATTGCTCGCTGTCGCCGCCGCGATACTGATCCTCCCCTCGGGGCTGGCGATAGCAGCCGAGAGCGCGCTTCCGGGGGATTCGTTGTACCCGGTGAAGCGCGCCACCGAATCGGTGCGAGGGCTGGTGAATCCCGACATAGCAGCCGAACATCGGGTCGAGGAGCTGGAAAGCCTTGTCGCCATGGATGCAGCACCCGACGACATCAGATCACAGCTCGAGCGGGCCAAGGCCGAGGTCGCACTGCTGCCGTCGATGCACTTGCTTCAATCCCGTCTCGATTTCATCGCGCTATCCCTGTCGGTCGAAGATCAATCCCCGACAGACAGGCTTTCCGATGATGCGATCGAAGCAGCGGAGCGAAAGGAGAGACCATCCGATACGGCGCCCTCGACGACTACCCGGAGGGACACCACAACCACCCGCCGAGCGGATACCGCAACGAGCGGCCAGGGCGTGGTCTCAGATGCCGGCCCGGATTCGGGAGATGACACCGGCTCGAATACCACCTCGCCAACAACAAGCGTCGCTACCGCCACCACAACCACTGCGACGCCAACCACGACCACCGCGCCCCCCACGACCACTACGACGACCAAGCCGAAGGACGTTCAGCAATATCGGGTTTCTGGGTATGTCCACGCCGGGCCGGTATGTCCGGTCGAACGTTTCCCACCGGATCCTGATTGTGCGGACCGACCAGTCGAAGGCGCTGTGATGCTATTCACCACGGACGACGGTAAGGAGGTAGGCCAGGCAGTGTCAGACGCCAACGGAAGGTTTGCGCTGCACCTCCCCAACGGCAGCTACGTGCTTCGGCCACAGCCCGTCGAAGGGTTGCTCGGAACGGCTCCCGCACAGCGATTCACAGTTGACGGCGCACCGGTAGAACTCGATGTCGCCTACGACACCGGCATCCGCTGAGGCGCGCGACCTTTATTCTTTCTCCGGTAGGCCGCCTGAAGCTCCCACAGCGTCAGGTTGAAGTAGGCGAGGCAACTGACCTGAGTTGGTTCTTGATGGTGGCGATGATCGCGGCCATCCCACGTAGACGAAGCTGGCTTACGACATCGACCAGACCCATGTCCAGATAGAAGAGATCCGGCACATCGAGGATTTCGTCGACAGTGGACCCACTCAGTCCATCGGCGAGAAGGCCTGCATATCCACGCATGGTTGGCGCCTCGCGGGGAACATCAAAATAGAGCTGTACAACTCCATCACCATCGATTTCTGTGGTGACGAAAAACGGTGTCTGGCACTCGTGAACTTGTTCGAGCATGCCGGGCTCTGCCAGTCGATCGGGAAGGTCGGGTAGGCGGTCCGAATACTCGATCAACGCCTGGACCTTGATGTCTTTCGGGCTCGAAGCAAAAAGCTCGACGAGCTGAGCCAATCGGGCTGGCAACATCGCTTCCTCCAAATCCGGGTGCTCATGTATCACGTGACGGCGTAGTGTAAAAAGCTAGCGAGCAGTGGAGAATCTCATGCCTTCGGTACCTCAGGACACATCCGACCGGTTCAGCAAATACGCCAACCCGAGCATTCTCGTGAGTACCGATTGGCTGGCAGACCACCTGGATGATGACGGTCTCGTCGTCGTCGAATCAGACGAGGACGTCTTGCTGTACGAAACGGGACATATTCCCGGCGCAGTCAAGATCGATTGGCACACCGATCTGCAGGATCCGGTTGCCCGCGACTATCTGGATGGGCAAGAGTTTGCCGAGCTGATGGGGTCCAAGGGAATCACCCGCGAAACCACGATCGTGTTTTATGGAGACAACTTCAACTGGTGGGCCGCCTATGCCCTGTGGGTATTTTCCCTCTTCGGCCATCCGGATGTGCGCTTGCTCGATGGCGGACGCCAGAAATGGGAGGCGGAAGGCCGTGAGCTCACCCGAGATCCCGTCGAACGATCGCGGACCGAGTACCCGGTCGTCGAGCGAGTTGACCGCGATATCCGAGCATTTCGGGACGACGTTCTGGCTCACATTGGCACCGACAAGCCACTGGTAGACGTCCGATCGCCCGAAGAGTTCTCTGGCGAGTTGCTGCACATGCCCAACTACCCCCAGGAGGGATCATTGCGAGGCGGCCATATTCCAGGAGCATCGAGTGTTCCGTGGAAACGAGCGGCCAACGACGATGGAACGTTTAAGTCTCTGGACGAACTCCGGGCGATCTACACCGAGGAGCAGGGCATCGACCAGGATGACGACGTCATCGCATACTGCCGAATCGGTGAGCGCTCGAGTCACACCTGGTTCGTCTTGCGGCACTTGCTCGGCTACAACAACGTTCGCAACTACGACGGATCGTGGACCGAATGGGGCAACGGAGTCCGTCTACCGATCGAAAAACCCGGACATCCCGTCAGACCCTGACCTGAACAGTCCCCAACGAAGTGGGGGAAAGTACCGCAGCCCGGTAGCGCTGGGGAGGGGGCAGCCGATCTCTCGGAAAAGTCCCCCACGAAGTGGGGGAAAGTACCGCAGCCCGTTAGGGCTGGGGTAGGGGGTGGTCGATCTCTCTCCCTGTATCTCGAGTTTTTCTCGAGGCAATTCACGAGACATAGGACAACCTGCGAACCCCCTACCCCCGAACTTCGCTTCGCTTCGCTCGGCGGTACCTTCCCCCACCTGGTCGCCGCCTGCGGCGGCTGGTGGGGGACTATTTGGGAAGGCGCGCGAGCCGAAGGCGAGCGCACAGACAACATCATGAGCCGAAGGCGAGCGCACAGACAACATCATGAGCCGAAGGCGAGCGCACAAGAGCATCAGAGGGTTCGAATCCTGCCACGACACACGACGGTCGAATTCTTCTTGCTAGCGGAGGGAGAGGGATTCGAACCCGCGCGAGCGGAGGCGAGCGCACAAAAAGGCATCAGAGGGTTCGAATCCTGCCACGACACACGAAGAACGAACTCTCTCTGAGCGGAGGGAGAGGGATTCGAACCCTCGAAACGGCGTTAACCGTTTACACGCTTTCCAAGCGTGCGCACTAGGCCAGACTATGCGATCCCTCCGAGCCACAGATTGTATCCACCCACGCACACTTGGAATCCCTACAAACGCTCGCATTCGCTCGCGCGGCGTGCGCACTAGGCCAGACTATGCGATCCCTCCGAGCCACAGATTGTATCCCCCGCGGCGCTTGGAAACCCCATGCGGTCCATTCGCGTCTCCGGGCGCTAACGGGGTGCGGACCTGTCCAGTACGCTCCGGCGCCATGATGAATTCTGACCGGATTAGCGGCGCCATGGAGCGGGCTCTTGGCCTGGCAGAACAAGCTGCCGAGGCGGGTGAGGTCCCAATTGGTGCGGTGCTCCTGGACGCCGGCGGCGAGATCGCCGCAGAGGATTTCAATCGCACCGTTCAATTGAGCGATCCGACCGCGCACGCCGAGATCCTGGCGTTGCGCAAGACCGCTCGAGCTCTGGGAGATTGGCGCCTGACGGACCACACTCTGGTCGTAACGCTGGAACCCTGTCCGATGTGTGCAGGTGCGGCCGTCTGGGCTCGCATCGGACACATCGCGTACGGCGCTGCTGATCCGAAAGCTGGAGCCGCCTGGAGCCTCTACAACATTCCCCAGGACCCGCGGCTCAACCACCGGGTTGAATTGACGGCAGGTGTGATGGCCGACGCTTCAGCGGAATTACTTCGGTCCTTCTTCCAAGCCCGCCGCCGGTAGCCATTACTATTCCCGCTCCCCGCCGGAGAGCCTGTACGGCGGTGTGCTCGCGAACCGGGTCAGGTCCTAACGGAAGCAGCCCTAAGTGTGTCACACCGGGTGTACGGATCCTCGAAGGCGGGGTTAAACATTCTCGGGTTGAATCCGGCGTATCGTTGATCTGGTGCAAAACCGCCGTATAACGCACTTGATCTTTCTCATGTCCGTAGTCGCGTTGGCCGGCTGCAACACAGGGACGTCTCCGACGACCACGCCGGCGCAGGTACCAATCGAGACGTCTTCGACATCGTTGGTCAGCTCATCCAGCTCGTCAGTCGTCAACCCCGACCCGACCACCACAACGGCCGCCTCTACCACCACACTCTTTCCTACGGCAGCCGACAACGCTAAGGATCTGGCGACTCAGATCCTCGAGGTCGAGAACGCCATTCGAGACGACGCCCCGCTCGAGGTGCTGCTACCGCTGGCGGCGATCCAACAGCGCGCCTATTCGCGACTCCACAGCAATCCTGACTGGCTACCAGAGGTCTACGACGCCGTCGGGCCCGGGCTGATTCCGATCATCGACCTCCACCTCGAGGCGAAGGGCGAGCTCATCGAGCTCACACCAACGACGAACACCGAATTGCCGGCCTGGGACATCATCGAACCAGCCCCGATCGAAGATCTGATCGGTTTCTATGAGGAGGCCGAAGCAGCCACCGGGGCGCCGTGGGAGTACCTCGCTGCGATCAACCTGATCGAAACACGCATGGGAAGGATCCGGGGTCTGAGCTCAGCAGATGCGGCCGGCCCGATGCAGTTCATCCCCGAGACTTGGGGACGGTATGGGGAAGGAGATGTCTATGACCCGCGTGACTCGATCATGGCCGCCGGCCGTCTCCTGGCCGATTTCGGAGCTCCCGGAGACATGCAGAACGCGCTCTGGCACTACAACCCGACGGATCGATACGTCAATGCTGTCACCTCGTACGCACGCATCCTGGAACTCGAGCCAGCCACGTTCAGAGCTTTCTGGGGGTGGCAGGTCTACTACGCGACAACCGAAGGAGCCATCCTCCTGCCAGTCGGGTACTCCCGGGATGAGCCCGTCGACGTTTCCGAATACCTCGATACGCTCAGGTCAGACGGTTGATCAGACTCCAAGAAGATGCGTAACTTTCTTGGTTGCCGTGCGTCCATACCACCGCATGGACGTCTTCGAATCGTCCATAGCATCGACAGAAAATGGAAAGGATGACAGATGAATGTGGCCGGTGTTGGCTCGTTTCTCTTTTTGGTTTCAATGATTGCCATGGTTTTTTGGATCGTGGCGCTGGTTGACGCCTTGCGGCGCCCGGCGTCCGAATGGGAGGCGGCTCAGCAAAATCAACTCGTTTGGGTGGTGGTGATAGTCATCACCAACATCATCGGAGCAATCATCTACTGGGCCGTTGCGCGTCCCCAACTCGCATCCGTCCGAAGCTGACCTTGGCGGCGTCCTGCCGGCTCGTTGTTCATCCGAGAAGCTTTCCCATCATGATTCGCGGCTCGACCCGATAGCCGAGGGACTCGTAAAACGCGACAACGCACGCTTCGCCTTCCCTGATCTGCAGGTTCACCTTGTGACATCCTCTGGCGCTCAGCCGGGCCTCGGCTTCGCGAACCAGAGCACGGCCGATACCCTGGCCGCGATGAGCGGCGTCCACTGCCAACCGATTGATCCAACCGCGATGACCATCGAAGCCGGCAAGGACGGTGCCGACCACGACACCTTCGTCGTCAGCGACCAGAAGGAGGTCGGGAGAATCCGCGAGCTTGCGATCGATGTCTTCCGACGGGACGTTATGAGACGCAGGGTCCGACCACGTGTCGCTCCATAGCTCGATAACGGCCGGCCGATCATCTGATTGGTACCTGCGAAGCGTCACCATGACTAGCGCGCGCAGGGGCGGGTCGGATGAGCCATGGAATCTGCTCGCACGCGGCTCAACCCTTCCATACTGAAAGTATGTTCCGCATGATCTGGCTCGCCATTCACAACAGCCGCACCTTCACGATTCGCTGAGAGGTTTCCGGAGCTCGACTCCGTAGACAAACCCGAAGGGCCCCATACGCCAGATGTCGTGCACAGAGATGGGGCTGTCGACGTAGAGCTCGTGTGGTTGAGGAAGCTTGTCGAGCGACGAGTGGAGATAGGCGTATTCGGCTCGATTCCTGACAGCAAGACCAACCGTGTTCAACGCAACGAAAGATCCCAGCCGGTGGATGGCGCGGAGCACAGCATTCTCGGGGCGTCCCAGATCGACGATCACGGCCACACCCCCTGGCCGTAGAACCCGATTGATTTCAGCCAGGGTCTTGGGAATCGAATCGAGATTTCGAAACACGAAGGCCGAGAAGACACCGTCGTACGTGCCATCCTCAAACGGCAACGCTTCTCCGGCGGCGACATGCTTGTCCGTCGCCGGATTCAAGGCCAGCATCGGCTCGCTTGGATCGACCGCGGTGACATGGCGGGGAGCCAGCTGGCGGTTGGCCGCTCCGGTGCCGGCTCCGAGATCGATGACCTTGCCGTCGGGAAGGCGATCGATCCCGCGCTGCCGCCACTTCCCGTCTTGTCCGAATGAGAGCCAGCTGT
>JAHEJY010000229.1 GCA_024638625.1 Actinomycetes bacterium | reverse complement strand
ATTCACTCGAACTGAATCCTTCGGTCCGCAGCTCCACTTCATACCGGCCGGGCGCTGCGATCGGCCCAATCGGGTCGTAGCGCCGGTAGATCGCACCGGGAATCTGGAGTGGGCCCGGGTATCGGAGGTCCCACACGAAGCGATTCAGTCCGGCTTCGGCCGCGATCGGGTCCGGTGGCGGGTTTCGGGGCGTGCCCACGCGGTCGGGGTCTTCTTGACTGTTGAACCTTGCGACCTCGGTCCCGCTCTCATCGCGAAAGGTCAGGGTCACCGTTTGACCGGGTTCTTCGAGGTAATACCAGACGACGGCACCGGCCGGCGGATTCTCCCCCGACGCGCCGGGTGGACTCTGCCCCCTGAGCGGACTTCTGGCTATTCCTTCCCGGAACCGGACCGGGTCCTCGGGTTCGAACAGATGCGCTGAGGCTGCGAATGTCTCCGCATCGGCTTGGCGGAGGACGGCCAGATCGTCGAATATCCAGAAGGACCGGCCGTGCGTGCCAATGACCAGATCATCGTCCTTTACCACCATGTCGCGAACCGGTACGACTGGAAAATTCGCCTGCCACCTGCGCCACGATTCGCCGTCGTTGAACGAAACGTACAGCCCGGTTTCCGTTCCCGCATAAAGCAGCCCTGGCCGCATCGGGTCCTCACGGATGACCCGGGTAAAGTCGTCCGCGCCTATTCCGTCGGTGATCAGCGTCCAGTTGGCCCCGTAGTCCGTCGTCTTGAAGAGGTATGGCGTCAGGTCGTCGAGCTTGTAACGATTCGCGGCGAGGTAAGCCGTTCCGGGTTCGTGGCTCGATGGTTCGATGATGCTGACCAGGGTGAAGTCCGGGAATCCCCCGGGCGTCACATTATGCCAGGTTTCCGCACCATCACGGGACATGTGCACCATGCCGTCGTCGGAGCCCGCCCAAAAAAGACCTCTCTCAATGGGCGATTCCGCAAAAGCGAAGATCGTGGCGTACCACTCGATGCCGGTGTTGTCCCTTTTGATCGGGCCCCAATACGGGCCGGTGTCAGGGTCATCGTCGATTCCGGGAGTTGTCTCCAACGTCGAGGGGTCGGCCCGCGTCAGGTCCGGGCTAATGACCTCCCACGAATCGCCACGGTCCCGAGAGCGGTGCACAACTTGCGAAGTGGCGTAGAGAACCTCCGGGTCGTGGGGAGAGATCACGACCGGGAACACCCATTGGAACCGGTATTTGTGATCCCTGGCTCCCCAACCCCACCAGATCTCATTCCACGGGGAGATGAACTTCACCTGCTTCGTGCGGTGATTGTAGCGGGTGAGCCAGTGGTGATCGCCGGAGTAGACGATATCAGGGTCTTCAGGATGGACAGCAGTGTACCCATCCTCGCCGCCGCCGATCGTATAGAGCTCGGTTTCATCGATCTCACCATAGTCCGAGCGGCTCGGGATCGAGAGCGTGGAGTTATCCTGCTGGTTTCCGTAGACCCGGTAGGGAAAGCGATTGTCCACCGTGACGTGATAGAACTGGGCCGTCGGCTGGTTGTAGATCGATGACCAGGACTTACCGCCGTTGAAGGTGGTGTTTCCGCCGCCGTCGTTGGCTTCGATCATCCGCTCCGGATCGTTAGGATCGATCCACAGGTCGTGGCTGTCTCCATGCGGTATCGGAATCATCTCGTAGGTGCGCCCGCCGTCGGTGGAATGCCATAGCCGGGTGTTCTGCACGTAAACCCGGTCCGGGTCACTGGGATGCGCATGGATCCTGTGATAATACCAGGGCCGCTGCAATAGCTCGGCCCGCTGACTCACCAGCTCCCAGGTGGCGCCGCCGTCATCGGATCTGAAGACACCCGTCTGATCATCCTCAGCTTCGATGATCGTCCAGACACGGTCCGGGTTGGCCCCCGACACCGTCACGCCGATTCGGCCTCGATTCTCGCCCGCGGGCAGCCCAGGATTGTTCGTCAGCTCTTGCCAGGTGTCTCCTCCGTCTGTCGACTTGTAGAGCCCGGTGCCGGGGCCGGCCGCACGGAGTCCCCAGGCGAACCGGCGCGCCTGCCACATCCCGGCATAAAGTACGTTCGGATCGGAGGGGTCCATCTCGAGATCGCCGGCGCCGACGTCCTCGTTCAGGTAAAGCACCTTGTCCCAGGTTTCGCCGCCGTCACGCGAACGGTAGATCCCCCGCTCCTCGTTCGGCCCCCAGGCGTGCCCGAGCGCTGCGACGTAGACCAGGTCCGGATCGTCAGGATGGACGATCACGTTCGAGATCTGGCGAGTGGCCGTAAGCCCCATGTGACGCCACGTCTCGCCACCGTCGTCCGAGCGGTAGACGCCATCGCCGTGTGACGTGTTGCCACGGATCGCGTGTTCGCCCATTCCCACGTACACAGTCTCGGGACCGGACGTCGCCACCGCGATGGCGCCGACGGATCCGGTCTTGAAAAATCCGTCGGATACGTTGGTCCAGTTGTGTCCCGCGTCTACCGTCTTCCACACGCCCCCGCCCGTCGATCCGAAGTAGAACGTCAGACGGTCGGTGGGGTGACCGGTCACGGCGATCGATCGTCC
>JAHEJY010000094.1 GCA_024638625.1 Actinomycetes bacterium | reverse complement strand
AATACATCGGGGCGATGGGCAGCCGGCGTACATCGGCCGCGCGGGCGGAGCGGCTGGCGGAGGCAGGTTACGACGAAACAACGATCGCGCGCATTCATGGGCCAGTTGGGCTCGACATCGGAGCCGAGACACCGGCCGAGGTTGCCGTGTCGATCCTGGGCGAGATGATTCAGGTCCGGTATGGACATGGAACCGGCCTCTCGCTCGTGGGCATTGCCGGCCGGATTCACGCCCAACGAGCCGACGAACCCGCCGACCTCTAGCCTCCTAGATCAGACCGGCGGCGCGAAGCGCCGATTCCCAGTTCCAGAACATCTTTTGAGAACCTGCGTCGTTCGGATGGACGCCGTCATACAGATCGCTCGAGGTGACATTGCCCATCCAAACCGCCACGACCCTGGAATCAGATGCGTTCATCTCGTTCGCCAGGTCAACAATCTCGCCGTTGAGCTGATCGCGTTGATCTCCGCAACATGGGATGATTTGAGCTACGAACACGTCGACTCGCGGATTGGCGGCGCGCAAGTGGTTGATCGTGGTGCGAATCTCTGCAACAGTCGAGGCCACATCCTGGCCCTGGATCAAGTCGTTGGTTCCGAGGTGGATGATCGCCACATCCGGTACGTAGGCATCAGCCGCCCAATCGATCTCGGCCGCGACCTGGTCGGCTCTCCATCCCCAGTAGGCCTGGTGGTCCTGGTCGAAGTTGCCGTCTTTCGCCGAGCCTCCTCCGAACACCCCCCACCTGGAACCAACCAGGTCGATTTCTGGATAGGCCTGGGACAGGTAGAAGCGATACGTGTTCGCAACACTGCTGCCCTCGGTGATGGAGTCGCCGATTGCCATAACCGTGAGCGGCCCGGTCGGAGGCAGCGTGGCCGAAGTGGTAGTAGTCGAAGTGGACGACGTCGAGGTACTGGTGGTGGTCGGCTGGGGATTGGAGAAATCGGGGGCGCCGAGGATTCCCCCGGCGGGAAGAAACGACCCGTTCCCGAACCAACCCTGTATCTCGGCCAGGCCTGTGGCATTCTGGTTCGATAGGTAATACCGGGCCTCCGACGGTCGAAAGATTCCAACAGTCTCGGAACCGTTGCCATCCCAATCGCCAACGAAGATCCGGTCCGACGACTCACCATAGAAGAACTCGATGTCGGCAAAACCCGGTGTGTTGGATTGCCGGAGGTATGCGAAGCCTGTTGCTTCCCGGTAAAGACCAACAGTCGTATCACCGTCGCCGTCAAAATCGCCGCTGAACGGCCGGTCCCCCGCGTCGCCGAATACGTAGGTGTAATCCGCAACTCCGGTCCCGAGCACGTTGCGGACGTATACCGTCCCGCCCCGGTAGATGGCGAGCGTGTCGCAACCGTCATCGTTCCAATCGCCCACCAGAGGCGTGTCACCGGCCAGCCCGAAGAAGAAGTCATTGTCGGCCACGCCAAAACCATTGTCATTCCGAACATATACGTAGCCATTGGTGGGTCGATACATGCCAACGGTGTCAAACCCATCACAATCCCAGTCGCCCAGTAACGGCACGTCGCCCGGGTTTCCGAACAGGAAATGATGTTCGCTCCCATCCGGATACCGGAGGTGCCATTCACCCGTACCCGGATCGAACAGTGCGACGCCGGAACGGTCCGGATCAACCGCGCCGTCAGCGGGGGATGCTTCCAGGCCAAGCATGAGCATCGCGGCGAGCCCGATCGCCAGCAACAGCATGGGCGCCCATGAGCCAACCACCCGCCGGTGAATACCAACCGGTCCGCCGTGTCTCTGTTCCATTCCTGCCACCTAACCGGAACGCCGGGCTCGCCGTCGCTGAGCGATTTCAGCCGGCTGCACGTTCAATCCACCTACTCCCATCCACCTACTCCCAACCCGGGGGCCTCTGACCGGGCCTGCGCGGCCCAACCCAAGGACGGGGCCTACCCGCGTGTGGACGCCCAGGCTTAAAACGTGGGCGCTGACGGGCTCGAACCGCCGACCTCCTGCTTGTAAGGCAGGCGCTCTCCCAACTGAGCTAAGCGCCCCCGGCGCCGCTGCGCACGAGACGGAAAGGTTAGCGAATCTAGGTCGCCCGGCCACTCAAGAACCGCAGACAATATGTCGATGTAGTGGGTACCCGCTACTGGTCAGGACTACATGGCACGCCGCCCCAATGACGGATGGGATCCCACCGTCAAGCAATACCTCGACGGAATCGGTCGCTATCCCCTGCTCGAAGCCCACGAGGAGGTCGAGCTGGCAAAGCTCATTCAAGAAGGTGAGGCCGCGAAGGAACAGGTTGCCGTCCTCGGCGCCACTGCCATCGACCCCGAACTAGATCGCATCATGGTGATCGGCGAGGACGCCAAAGCCCGATTTGTACAGGCGAACCTGCGCCTGGTTGTCTCTATCGCGAAACGATATACGGCCTCGGGACTTCCGTTTCTCGACCTCATCCAGGAGGGAAACCTCGGGCTCATCCGTGCCGTTGAGAAGTTCGACTGGACCAAGGGCTTCAAGTTCTCGACCTATGCAACCTGGTGGATCCGCCAGGCCATCAACCGTGCTATCGCTGACAAATCACGCACGATTCGCGCCCCGGTACAAATCATCGATACGATCGCCCGGGTTCAGCAGGCTGAAACGGCACTCTTCGCCAAGTCGGGGATGAAACCGACGGTTGATGAGATCGCTGAAGCCACCGGCATCGAGGCGCAGAAGGTTCTGAGCGCTATGCGGCTGGCACCCGATCCGATCTCAATCCACGCCGAGGTCGGCGAGGACGGAGCCACGGTCGCCGACTTCATCGAGGATCACGAGTCGATCAGCCCGTTCGAATTCGCCGCCGAGAACCACAGGAGAGATGCGATCCGCGCGCTGCTGGTGCGGCTCAATGATCGAGAGCAGCGTGTTTTGACGCTTCGGTACGGGTTGGACGATGGCGTCCCGCGTACCCTCGATCAGGTAGGCCAGGCATTCGACCTCACCCGCGAGCGCATCCGCCAGATCGAGGCGAAGGCGATGGCAAAGCTTCGTCATCCCTCCAACCCCGGTGGTCTTCAGACCATGTTGACGGTCACCGACTGACAAGGGGTCACGGGTGAGGACGGTGGACACGGCTGTTTGGCATGAACCACGATTCCGCGTGCGCCAGCAGGGCATCGCCTTCGTCCGGACCCCACTCGCCCGCTCCATAGGGCAGTGATCTAGGAGGGTCATCGAGGATTGGTTGATAGAGCCTCCAGGCCGCTTCCACCTCGTCGGCGCGAACGAAGAGCGTCTGATCTCCTTCGACGATATCGGCCAACAGTGTTTCGTACGCCTCGGGAATGCGGCCGAAGGCCTCGTCGTAGCTGAAGTGAAAAGGTATCGAGACAATATCGAGGCGGTTGCCCGGCACTTTCACATCGAAATACAGCTCGAATCCTTCGTTCGGCTGCAACTCGAGCCGCAACACGTCCGGTTTCAGCATGTCCCGGTGCTGGATCCCAAAGAGCGCAACTGGCGGCTCGCGATACGTCACCGCGATCTGCGTAAGACGTTCCGGAAAGCGTTTTCCGGTACGGAGATAGAACGGTACGCCTTGCCACCGCCAGGAATTCAATCGAAGCCGCATCACCACTGCCGTCGGCGTGTTTGAATCGACCGGCACGTCTGGATCTTCGAGATATCCAGGCACGGACTCACCGTCAACGGCGCCCGGCCCGTATTGGCCAAATACCACATCGTCTCGACGAATCGCCTGGATCGATCTGAGCACTTTGACCTTTTCATCCCGGATGGCATCGGCCGAGAAATCGACGGGTGGCTCCATCGCGATCAGCGTCATCAGCTGGGTGAGATGATTCTGAATCATGTCGCGGAGCGCCCCGGTCTGGTCGTAATAGCCGGCTCGACCCTCGACTCCGAGGTCCTCAGCGACCGTTATCTCCACAAGTGCAATCCGATCGCGATTCCAGGTTGACTCAAAAAGATGATTCGCAAACCGGAACACGAGCAGGTTTTGAACTGTCTCCTTCCCCAGATAGTGATCGATTCGGTAGATCTGACTCTCGTCGAACACCTTGTGAATGTTCGTGTTGAGTTCTACCGCCGAGGCCAGATCATGTCCGATCGGTTTCTCAACCACGAGCCTGGTCCAGCCCGGGCCGCTATTGAGACCTACCGATCCGAGGCCTTCCACCACACCTTCGAACGCTTTGGGCGGAATCGCCAGGTAGAAGACTCGATTGCCTGGCAAACTGTTCGCCTGCTCGATCGTGACGATACGTTCGGCCAGTCCTTCAAAGCCACTGCCGGCTTCATCGGTTGTGGCGTAATGAACGTTCGCTTTCGCCCAGTTGGCGGCTTCAGGTTGGCCCATCAACCCGGCTACGGAGCGGGCCGCCAGATCCTGATACTCGGATTCTTCCATGGGCGTTCGCCCCACTCCGAGGACATGGCATGAAACGTCGCCGGCGTGGCGCACCATTCCGGCCAACGCCGGCAGGAGCTTTCGTTTGGCCAGATCGCCGCTGCCGCCGAAAATAACGAAGAGGTGGGCGTCCACGGCTAGGCGTCCTTCTTGACCGAATGCCCGCCAAACTTGTTCCGCATTGCCGACGCCAGTCGGTACCCGAACGAGAGCTCGTTACGTGATTCGATCCGAGCGATCAGCGAGTGCGTGATGACCGGCGCCGGCACGTTCAAATGGATGGCCTCGAGGACCGTCCATCTCCCCTCGCCAGAGTCTGGGACAAACGGAGCGATGCCGTCCATCCTGGGGTTTTCTTCGAGAGCCTCGGACGTGAGGTCCAGCAGCCAACTCCGGATCACGCTCCCGAACCTCCACACTTCTGCAACCTGATGGAGATCGAGCCCAAACTCCTCCTTGGCTCGAAGGATGTCGAAGCCCTCCGCATAGGCCTGCATCATTCCGTATTCGATACCGTTGTGGACCATTTTCACGAAGTGCCCTGACCCGAGCGGTCCCACGTGTCCCCACCCTCTGTCCGCAGCGGGTGCGAGCGTCTCGAACAGGGGGCTCAGCTTGGCCACGGCGTCATCATCGCCACCCACCATCATTGAATATCCCTCGGTCAGGCCCCAAACGCCTCCGCTGGTGCCGACGTCGACATAGGAGATCCCTAGCCCGGTCAACCACTCACCACGTGCCAACGTGTCGTTGAAGTTCGAATTGCCGCCGTCGATGACGACGTCGCCTTCATGGAGGAGAGGAACGAGATCATCGAGCACGGCGCCTACGACATGTGCCGGGACCATCATCCAGATAACGCGTGGAGGATCGAGCGCTGCCACGAGATCGGAAGCCGACGCGGCTGTAGCGGCGCCGACACCTTCGACCAGGTCCATTGCATCCTGATCGCGGTCGTGCCCAATCACCTCGTGTCCACCCTTGATCAGTCGCTCGGTCATGAACGAGCCCATCTTGCCCAAACCGATCATTCCCAGTTGCAAGTGTCCGTCCTCCTAACGGCTCCTGTCAGAAAGCGACTCCAGATGCAATCAGGTCCTTACGCAACTGATCATCACTTTGAAACTGGATCGTCCTCATCCCGTGGCGACGAGCCGCCCTGACATTCAGCTCGCGGTCATCTATGAACAGGCATTCGTCCGCCGTTCGAGCCGTTATATGCAGTGCCAGCCCGAAAATCGCCTCGTCAGGTTTCTTGACCCCCAGATACGACGACGTCAAGAAAACGTCGAACATCTCCCGCAGGCCGAAATGGTCAATACGCCAATCGTTCAGCTCGTGGGATTCATTGTTGAGCGTGGCCATGAAGTACTGCCCTGCTGCCTTGAGATCCGCCGCGATCTGCAGCGCCCCGGGCCGTGGCTCCGATCGCTGTTTCATGGCCTCCCAGAAGGCATCACGGGTAAATGGGCGATCCTCGTGGAAGACCACGGCATCGAGATATCCATCGATGTCGAGGTGACCCGTCTCGAACGCGGCACTCACGAGGTCGTGGCGTTCTTCCATCTCGTCGTAGTCCAGGTCGAAATCGGTTGCAACACCGAGGCGATCGTGCCGATCCCATCCGTTGGTACCGAGCACGCCACCGACGTCAAAAAAGATCGCGGTGATACTCACAGACGCTCGAACAACCGCACGAGTTGGTTCAGACCTATCGACCGGTCGCTACCCAGGTTGACCCTCAGCACCCGGCGGCCTTCGTCGACCAGTGCTTGATAATCGCCGTCTGCCTGAGCCCTCACCAGCTCATTGAAAGTGAAATCGGTTTCGGGAACCGCCACTACCACGGCGGGTTCATCGATGATCTGAAGGAACAACCCGTTGTTCGCGCCGCCCTTGTGCAACTGACCCGTGGAATGCAGAAACCTGGGTCCGTATCCACTGGTCGTGGCGCCATTCGTCACCGAGCGAATAGCGCTTCTGATCGAGGCCAATTCGGCGTCGAAGCCGTAAGGGAGGTACGCCTGCAATCCGACATAATCACCGCTGCTGACGCCTGTCAGCCAGCCGTCGATCGCAGTCGTATCGTCGGGCGCGACCGATGCGATCTCCCCTGTGTCCAAACCACCCTCCATTGCCTGCTTTGCGAGCTGCTTTGCCAGTTGCACGTTCGGCTGATCGAAGGGGTTGATGGCGAGAACGGCTCCGGCCATGGCGGTGGCAAACTCGGCCCGGTACATTTCCTGGCCCAGGTCATACACGTTGCTTGCCGAAATCTGAACCACAGGTACGCCGTCGCCTGCCAGTTGTTCGACAAGGTTCCCGTAAGGGTCAACGTCACCCTCAACGGAGATATGGATGATGAGACGATCCCGGGCGTATTCAGATGGATCGCCGATCGGCTCGTCTGCGATCGGGACAATCCCAACGCCATCTTTGCCCGTGGACTCGGCAATCAGTTGCTCGACCCATACAGGGAATGCTGCGAGGGACTCGGTCACGAGGTAGGTCGCCTTATCGTGGCCGACCTTGGCGGCTTCGCCCATGATTGCGCCCAACACGGCTCCGGGATTGGCTTCGACCGGAGTTTCGGCCCTGCATGCGTTTGCCATGATATCGGCGCGTTCCAGAAGTCTCCCGACATTGACGCCGATCAGGGCTGCCGGCACAAGGCCGAAGAATGTGAAGGCCGAATAGCGCCCACCGACGCTTTCGGGGGTCTGGAAGATATCCCTAAATGCTCGCTCGTTTGCGAGCGCTTCCAGCGCAGAGTCTGCGTCGGTGATGGCGACAAAGTGATCACCTGGCGTGTCGCTCACAGCGTCGACTTGCGCCCAGAAGGTGCGAAAGAGCGACAACGTCTCGAGGGTGCCACCTGATTTAGACGAGATGACAAAGAGCGTCGAACCCGGATCGATACGATCACGAACCATCGCGACTTCATCGGGATGCGTCGAGTCAACGACGGTCAATTCGGGATAGCCGGTGGCCGAGCCGAAGGTTTTATGAAACACTTCCGGTGCGAGACTCGAACCACCCATCCCGCACAGCACCACTCGGGTAAACCCGGCGGATCGGATTGATTCTCCGAGAACAGTGAGCCGCGTCAGCTCGTGGCGCATCGTTTCGGTGAGGCCCAGCCAGCCGAGGCGATCACTCAGCTCGGGTTGTGGATGCTCACTCCAGACGGTGTGATCCTTTTCCCAGACCCGGTTCGTGACATCGGCGGCAGACCAGGCTGCCAGCCGGGCGTCTACCGCGTCTGCGAGCTCCCCGAGCGTGAGTCGCTGCGGATCAAGCAACGGACGCGCGCTTGGAATCGATGGCTTCTATCAATTGATCAAACGCGTCGGCGAATTTCTTGACGCCCTCTTCGATCAGAACGTCGGTGACGTCGTCGATGTCGACGCCGGACGCCGCCAGCAGCTCCATGTCAGCCCTGGCTTGAGCCAGATCCGATTCGATGGCGTCTGCGGTTACCTTTCCGTGATCCCGGAAGGCGTCAAGCGTTTGGGGTGGGACCGTGTTAACGGTGTTGTCCCCGACCAGTTCTTCGATGTACATCACGTCGTTGTAGTCCGGATTCTTGGTGGAGGTCGACGCCCACAGCAACCGCTGAGGGCGAGCACCTTGTTCGGCCAGCCGCTCCCACCGGTCCGACGAGAACGCTTTCTGATAGATAGCGTATGCGAGGCGTGAGTTGGCGATCGCAATCCGACCACGCAGACCGAGTGCCTCGTCTGATCCGATTTCTTCGAGCCTGCGATCTACTTCGCTGTCCACCCGGCTGACGAAGAAGGAAGCGACAGATGCGATGCTCGCTGGATCCCCGGACCGCTCGAGGCCGCTTATATATGCATTCACCACATCCCGGTAAGCGTTTAGCGAAAAGATCAGGGTCACATTCACGTTTATGCCGTCGCCGATGAGCTCTTCGATCGCAGGAATGCCTGCCGGCGTCGCGGGAACCTTGATCATGAGGTTGGGACGGCCGACCGCCGACCACAAACGACGCGCTTCGTCAATGGTCGCACCGGTGTCGTGGGCAAGCAGCGGAGACACCTCGAAGCTCACGAATCCGTCGGCTCCGTCGGAAGCCTCGTATACCGGCCTCAGAACATCACACGCCTGCACGATATCGTGGATTGCCAACGCCTCATACAGGGAAGTCGGGCCATCTACCGCGTCACCCTCCAACATGCGACGGATATCCTCGTCATAGAGATCGGTGTTGGCGATTGCCGCCTCGAAGATCGAGGGGTTTGACGTTACGCCCCGGATGCCCTCGTCAACCAACGCAGCCAATTCCCCGTTTTCGAGCATGTCGCGGCGAATGTAGTCCAGCCAGATCGACTGGCCCTCGTTCAGCAGTTCACCAAACACCCCGTCTGCCTCACGGTCAGTCGGCTTCTCTCTCACTTCCACCTCGCTTTTGGTCCTCGATTTGGTCGTTCGACCCGGTTGTTGGCCGGGTTTTCGCCCGGTCTCTCAGACGGGTCGATCCAGCCGGTTCACTTCAGAACACAACACTCAACCCTCGACCGGATCCTCTTGTTCCCTGCGACGATAGCCATCCCGATCGCATCTGAGCCACTGCTGCGTCGTTGTTCCCCGATCGTAGGTCGGGAAGATGGCGTCGTCTCCGCCCAACCGTTAGCGTGAGGCGACAGGAGGTCCCCATGTCCCTACCCGTGAGCACCACCGAACTCACCCCCCTCATGTTTCTGGAGCGATCAGCAACCGTTTACCCCGATCGGACCGCCATCGTCTACAACGACAGGACCATGACCTATGCCGCAATGGCACGAGCCGCCACCCGTCTGGCCCGAGCTCTTGCTGCTTCTAACATCGGCCCAGGCGACCGGGTCGCCTACCTCTGTCCGAACATCCCGGAGATGCTGATTGCCCACTTCGGAGTCCCGCTCGCCCAGGCCGTGCTGGTCGCCATCAATACGAGATTGTCTCCGGATGAGATTGTGTACATCCTCAACCACAGCGGCGCAACGGTGCTCGTGGGCGACACCGAACTGCTGGCCCGGCTGGAGCCCGTGCTCGACCAGCTCTCTACCGTGTCAGAAATCGTGTCGATCGACGACGGATCCGGTCCTGTCGGCTTCGAGACCCTGCGATACGAAACATTCATCGATCGTGGGAGCGACGACCCGCTTCCCTGGCGGGTGACTTCGGAACTGCAGCCGATATCGATCAATTACACATCGGGAACCACCGGCCGGCCCAAAGGAGTCCTCTACTCCCATCGCGGGGCCTACTTGAACGCACTTGGCGAAATCATCCATTCCCAGCACTCCCCTGAATCCGTATACCTGTGGACCCTCCCGATGTTTCACTGCAACGGCTGGTGTACGACGTGGGCTGTACCGGCGATCGGCGGTACCAGCGTTTGTCTGCGTGCCGTCGATGCGGGAGAGATCTGGAAGCTCATTTCCGAACGAGGAGTAACGCACCTCAACGCAGCACCGACCGTGCTCATCGGCATGGCCAACCACCCCGATGCGGCTCCCGTGGATGGAACGTTCGTCATCACGACCGCCGGTGCTCCGCCGAGCCCGACGCTCATCGGACAACTTCAGGATCTCGGTGCCACGATCGTCCACATGTACGGGCTCACCGAGACCTACGGACCCCACACGGTATGCGAATGGCAGCCCGAATGGGGCGAGCTGGACTCGCAGGAGCGCAGCAAGATGATGTCGCGCCAGGGAGTTC
>JAHEJY010000093.1 GCA_024638625.1 Actinomycetes bacterium | reverse complement strand
CAGAGTGGTCGACCATGCTCGAGAAGGCAGCGGCGATGGTCCCCGAGCACACCGATTGGAAGGATCTCGTGCGGGCCAACCAACTACTCAATTCGTAAATGACCGGTTCCAAGATTGCCATCGTCGGAGGTGGCATGGGGGGCCTGTCCACCGCCTGGCACCTGAGCACTGATGGGTGGCAGGACCGGTACGGGTCAATCACGGTGTATCAGCGGGGTTGGAGGCTGGGCGGCAAAGGCGCCAGCAGTAGGGGGAGGGCAGGCCGGATCGAAGAGCACGGGCTCCATGTGCTGCTGGGCTATTACCACGAAACGTTTCGGATGATGGACGTTTGTTATGCCGAACTCGATCGATCCAGCACCGATGCGGGTTGCCCGATCAAAGCCTGGTCGGACGCGGTGTTGCCGGCTTCCGACATCGGGCTGGCCGATCGCGAAGACGGCTCCTACTCGCCGTGGGTGATGCGGTTTCCCTCGACCCCGGGACGTCCAGAGCACGACGCCGGTGGCGACCTGGATCTCGCCGACGTCGTGGTGCGATCGTTGCAGCTCCTCACGTACTTTCACGCCGGCGCCGACCAGCCACCGGGAGCCTGGGGCGCGGTCGAGGCGGCGCGAGTTCTCCGGGGAATGGGGATTACGGCGCTGGCCGGCGTGTTAGAGACTTTGCGCCGCTCCGGAGCAGTGGTTCCGGGATTTGACGATATCGTCCGTACGGCTGTGACCCGACTCCGGTCGACCATTTTGGCTGACAGCCAGGTCGACCTTAGAACATGGGATCTGGTCGACCTCGTGTTGACCAATCTCCAGGGAATCCTGGCCGACGGGCTCTTGCGTCGTCCTGATGGGTTTTCGGCCATCAACCAACTGGACTATCGCGCCTGGCTTGCACGCCATGGAGCGCAACCGTCCACGGTCGATTCAGCCATCGTCCGTGGCATGTACAACCTGGTGTTCGCGTATCGGGAGGGTGATGTGGACCAACCTGCGTTCGCCGCCGGGCTCGGGCTCCAGCTGGCGACGCGCATGCTGCTGGCATACGACGGCGCCATCTTCTGGAAGATGACAGCCGGCATGGGGGACGTTATCTTCGCGCCGCTCTATCAGGCGCTGGTTCGCAGAGGAGTCCGGTTCGAGTTCTTCCATCGGTTGGACGACATCGAGCTGACCGGGAGCCGGATCTCAGGGCTGACCATGGCTCGACAGGTTGGCCTCGTTCGTGAACCGTACGAGCCACTCAGGGAGTACGGCGGACTGCCCGGTTGGCCCGATGAGCCCGACGCGGATCAACTGCATCCGGATCAACCGTGGGCGGGGGACACCGAGGTGTTCACGGGCTCGCGCCACGATGTAGAGCAGCTGCATCTGGTAGATGGGTCAGATTTCGATGAGGTGGTGCTGGCGGTGTCGCTCGGTATGATTCCGCACGTCGCAAAGTCTCTTCTGGCGGCCAGTCCGGTCTGGAGAGACATGGTTGACAATGTCGGTACCGTCGCCACGCAGGCTGCCCAGGTCTGGCTTCGATCCTCCGACCACCAGCTCGGCTGGACGGGTCCCGACGGCATCACGCTCAGCGCCTTTGCGTCACCCTTCGACACGTGGGCGTCGATGCCGCACCTGCTGGACCACGAACAATGGGAGAACAGGCCCGGTGCAGTTGCATACTTCTGTGGTGTCCTGGGCGACAACGAGGACCAGTCGGCAGATGCCGTGCGCAGGCGGGCTGTCTCGTTTCTCGGTGGGAAGATGCGAGACCTGTGGCCCGACGCTTACAGCGACGATGGGTTCCGCTGGTCCGAGCTCGTGGGCGGGGGCGAAGGGCCTGACCGTTTTGAAGATCAGTATTGGCGTGCCAACACGGATCCCTCCGACAGGTATGTCCAGTCCTTACCCGGGTCAGATATCTATAGGCTGAAGCCAGGAGAAACCGGCTTCGAAAATCTCAGTGTGGCCGGTGATTGGACCGACTCGGGCCTCAACGCCGGGTGCGTCGAAGCCGCCACCCGATCAGGGCGCCTGGCGGCCGGCGCGATTGAGCAACGCCTCCAGCCCAGTTCGGGCGAGGGTGGCGAGAACAGGGAGGATCATGACTGAAGCAGATTCGATGTGGAGGTTGATCGGTGAGGTTCAGCGGCTCGGATTCGAATCGGTGACGACGATTGCCGATCGGTTTCGCCGGATGGCCAATGAAAACCTCGACGGCGCCGACCAGCCCATGGACCAGTTTCTGGGTCCGTGGCAATCGCTGTTTGAGCGGGTCACGGATGAAGACCTCGCTCAAGGTGTGATGGATGACGTCACGTCGCTGGCCGAGGCCTGGCTCCGGCTCATGCAGTCGTCGTGGGAGGCGGTCGCCACCACGACACCAGCCTCGCGACCGCCGGCGGCCCGGGCCGGGCACGTCCCGCAGTTCTTTCTGGGACGTGCTGTTGCCGGCTCCACAGTTGCCGATCGGGTGACCATCTCCTGCGAGCAGGTTGCCGAATCGGTGGACGTGGTGGCCGGATCCATGCAGGACTACCGGGGAGCCGAGATCTCGTACAAAGAGATCGCGATCGAGCCGGTGACCATCGTCCATCCCGAAGCCGGTAGCAGCCACCCGGTAATGGTCACGGTCAACGTTCCGGCTGACACCGAGCCGGGTTGGTATCACGGCTTCGTGTTCGCTCAGTCGGACCATCCCACGATGGTCGCTGTCACTATTGAGGTCGTCGAAGAGGGTTCGTGAGCGAGGTCGAGAGAACCCTTCGTCATTACTCACGTCTGGTGCAACCAGCCATCACCGGGCTTTTGACAGCAAGGGACCTGCCCAAGTATCTCAGTGAGCCGATGGGTGATTACCCGGCTCGTGGTGGCAAGCGGCTTCGCCCGGCGTTGATGCTGGCTACCTGCGAAGCCTTCGGTGGCCTGCACGCAGACGCGATCCCCAGCGCCGTGGCGCTGGAGCTGTTGCACAACGGTTTTCTGGTGCACGATGACATCGAGGATCGCAGCGAGATCAGGCGGGGAGAGCCAACCCTCCATCGTCGCTTCGGGTTGCCGCTGGCGGTTCATGCCGGAGATGCCCTGTCGGTGTGGGGAGCGGGTGCCTTGCGCCCCAACCGTGAGCTGCTGGGCGATCGCCTCGCTGCTCGCATTTACGATGAGTTCGATTTCATGGCTCGCCAGACCGCGATCGGTCAGGCGTCCGATCTGGGATGGCGGCTCGAGAATCGTCTCGATCTGAGTCCCGATGACTACCTGAATCTGATCATGCAGAAGACCTGCTGGTACACGACGATCCTGCCATTACGGGTGGGTGCGCTGATTGGTTCGCGGGGTCGTGCCGATGTCGATGCAATGATCGTGTTCGGATTCTCCCTGGGCGCAGCATTCCAGATTCGGGACGACTTGTTGAATCTGATCGGTGACCCTTCGATCTACGGCAAGGAACGCTTTGGTGATATCCGCGAGGGTAAACGCACGTTGATGCTGATCCATCTCCTGGCCAGCGTCGAGAGTGCGGACCGTGATTGGCTGGAAGACTTCCTATCTCCAAAAGGCCGACGCGATCTCAGGGCCTGCGGTCGGGTCTACGAGATGATGAAGGTCAACGGCAGCGTCGAATTTGCTCAGGAGTTCGCTGAAGGCATTGCCGACTCTGCCCGGTCGTCGTTCGCCACGGCGTTCGAACATGCTGAGGACGGGGACGCTCTTTCGTTCGTCGAGTCCATGATCCCTTACATGGTGGCGAGAATGGCGTGATCTTGCGGAACGGCGGATTCGGCTTGACCTCAGGTGCCGACGTAGGCAGCGAGGTGCTCGCCGGTGAGGGTCGAGCGGTCGGCCACGAGGTCGGAGGGGGTGCCCTCGAAGACGATCCGGCCGCCGTCGTGGCCGGCGCCGGGGCCAAGGTCGATGATCCAGTCGGCGTGAGCCATGACCCCCTGGTGGTGCTCGACCACGATCACCGACTTGCCGTCGTCTACGAGCCGGTCGAGCAAGCCAAGGAGCTGTTCGACGTCAGCGAGGTGAAGGCCGGTGGTTGGTTCATCGAGGATATAGATGCCGCCTTTCTCGGACATATGCGTGGCCAGCTTGAGCCGCTGCCGCTCGCCGCCGGAAAGAGTGGGGAGGGGTTGGCCGAGGCTCACGTAGCCAAGCCCGACGTCGACCATCCGCTGCAGGATTCGGTGAGCCGCCGGTGTTTCCGCCTCTCCGGCGCCGAAGAACTCCTCTGCGTCGGTCACGGCCATAGCGAGCACTTCGGCGATGTTCCGTCCACCGAAGGTGTAGTCGAGCACTGATGGCTGGAATCGGTTCCCTTCGCATACCTCGCAGGTGCTGGAAACCTCGGCCATCATTCCAAGATCCGTGTAGATGACGCCGGCGCCGTTGCAGTTTGGACAGGCACCCTCGGAGTTGGAGCTGAACAACGCCGGCTTCACGCCGTTGGCCTTGGCGAATGCCTTCCGGATCGGGTCGAGCAGACCGGTGTAGGTTGCCGGGTTGCTACGCCGCGAGCCCCGGATTGCCGTCTGGTCGATCGAAACGACCTCGGCGTCGGTCGGCATTGACCCGTGCAGCAAAGAGCTCTTCCCCGAGCCGGCTACCCCCGTGACCACCGCCAGCACCCCCAGCGGGATGTCGACGTCTACGTCTTGCAGGTTGTGGAGCGACGCGCCTCGAATCTCGAGCTTGCCGTCGGGCTCCCGGAGTGTCTCCTTGAGGGTGCCTTTGTCATCCAGGTGGCGGCCGGTGATGGTATCGCCGGCCCGCAAGTCCTCGACGGTGCCCTCGAAGCAGATGGTGCCACCCGCACTGCCGGCGCCCGGGCCGAGATCGATGATGTGGTCGGCAATCGCGATTGTGTCAGGCTCATGCTCCACCACCAGGACAGTGTTGCCTTTGTCGCGGAGCCGGAGTAGCAGTTCGTTCATCCGCTGGATGTCATGGGGATGAAGGCCGGCGGTGGGCTCGTCGAAGATGTATGAGATGTCGGTGAGCGATGACCCGAGGTGCCGGATCATCTTGACTCGCTGTGCCTCTCCGCCCGACAGCGTTCCGGTTGGACGGTCGAGCGAGAGGTATCCGAGTCCGACCTCCACGAACGAATCGAGTGTATGGGCCAGGTTCTCGAGCAGCGGAGCGATGGACGGCTCTTTGAGCTCGCTAACCCATTCGGCCAGGTCACTGATCTGCATGGCGCAGACGTCAGCGATGTTCTTACCCTTGATCTTCGAGGTGCGGGCGCCCTCGCTGAGGCGGGTCCCACCGCATTCGGGGCAGTCCGTGAAGGTGACCGCCCGGTCGACGAATGCCCGGATATGCGGTTGCATGGCGTCCGGGTCTTTGGAGAGAAACGACTTGCGAACCTGCAACACCAGTCCTGTGTAGGTCATGTTGATGCCACTCATCTTCACCTTTGCGGGTTCCCGATAAAGGAAGTCGTGCAGCTCCTTCTTGGTGTACGTGCGGATCGGTTTGTCGGGGTCGAGGAAGCCAGACTCGGTGAAGTAGCGCACAGACCAGCCGCCTGCCTTGTAGCCGGGGACGGTGATCGCCCCCTCCTCGAGAGATTTTTCTTCGTCGTAGAGCTGGGTCAGATCAATGTCGCTGACGCTGCCCATGCCTTCGCAGTTCGGGCACATGCCGCCGGTGATCGTGTAAGTCTTCTTCACGGTCTTTCGATCGCCGCGCTCCACCTTGATCGCTCCGGCCGCGGTTACAGATGGGACATTGAAGGCGAACGCTTGCGGGGAACCGATGTGGGGTTTGCCGATACGGCTGAAGACGATACGCCACATGGCATTGGCGTCAGTGGCGGTGCCCACAGTGGAACGGGAGTTGGCACCCATCCGCTCCTGGTCGACGATGATCGCTGTTGTCAGCCCCTCCAACACGTCGATCTCAGGCCGCGTCAGCGAAGGCATGAAGTTCTGCAAAAAGGCGCTGTAGGTCTCGTTGATGAGCCGCTGTGATTCGGCGGCGATGGTGCCGAATACCAGCGAGCTCTTGCCGGACCCCGAAACGCCCGTGAAGACGGTTAACCGGCGCTTGGGGATCTCAACGCTGAGATCCTTGAGATTGTTGACCCGGGCACCCCGCACGCGGATCACATCGTGGCTGTCAGCGGCATGGAGGGCGGGAGGCTCGGTGCGTGTTTTGGTCGCCATGATTGTCTCCCGCCGTCAGGCTCAGCCGGCTATCGCTCAGGCTCGTGCCCGCATTCGATCAGATTGACCAATCTAATTCTCGCTCGACGGTCAGGCGGGTGCGATCGGCGGCATCGGGATCAACTGAGTCTCCGTTGCAGAATCGGTGTTGCGCCTAAGGCGTATCATCGCGTCAAGAGCCGGCGGCAGGCCAGGGTTCTATGTTGAAAGGTTGACTTGTGGTTGATTCTCGTTCGCTGAATCGGCTGGCGGCTTCGGGTGCCATCTGGGGACCGGCGACGTTCATCGGCGCCTGGGTGGCGGGCGGTCTGCATACCGATGGGTATTCGCCTATCGGGGACGCCATCAGCCGCTTGGCTGCCGAGGGTGCGGACACTTCGACTCTCATGAACGCCGGATTCATCGCCTACGGCGTCGGAGTGACTGCCGCGGCCTGGCCGCTTCGGTTCATCATCGGCAAGCCTGCTGCGACCGCCCTTGCCGCCAACGCCGTGCTCACCTTCGGCGTGCTGGCCACACCGCTTGACCGGTCGGAATCGATCGACCAGCTCCACACCGTTTTTGCGGGCTCGGCCTATGCGGCCCTCGCTGCGGCTGGACTGCTGGCCGCCCGGCACCTGTCGGCGGTCGGTTATCCGAAGGCATCGAAGCTGGCGATGACAGTGGGTTCGGTCACCGGAGTGTCCTTGTTCGCGGTGGTCTTTGACGTCGCCTCGGGTTTGTTTCAACGGATCGGACTCACCACCTCAGATCTGGCCATGATGGGCGCCGCCATCGCCTATCTGCGCAAGAAATGAGCGGGCCGATCGACGATCAGGGTGAGGTAGTCCGGGGTCTTCATACTCTCGCCATTGAGGTGCGGGAAGGGCGGCCGGCCGAGGTTGGGGGGATGGGCATTCGCCGGGTGCTTCCCACCAAGGGGCGCAGGACCGTTGGGCCGTGGTGCTTCGTGGATCTGATGAGCCCGGCCGATGTCGCCAATCCGGATCCCATGGAAGTTGGTCCTCATCCTCACATTGGCCTATCGACCGTTACATGGCTGTTCGAAGGTGAGGCACTGCACACCGATTCGCTCGGCAGTGAGCAGGTCATCCGGCCGGGGGAGTTGAATCTGATGACCGCCGGCCATGGCATCGCCCATGCCGAGCTCGAGGTACGTCCCGGCTCGACCGATGCCCGGGCCGACTACGTGAAGGGAGCCCAGATGTGGCTGGCCCAGCCCGACGCCACTCGCCATGGCCCTTCTCAGTTTTCCCACCATCAGGATCTCCCCATCGTTGATCTCGGATACGGCGAAGCGCAGATCCTGATTGGTGAGCTGGCGGGTGCCTTGTCGAAAGTTGAAACCGATTGGCCGACCGTTGGTGCAGACTTCCAAATCACCGGTTCGGTTGATACCGCGGTGGATCCCGGGTTCGAGCATGCGGTCGCTCCGATCGATCGGCGAGTGAAGGTGAACGATGTCATCATCGAGCCGGGGGAGCTGGGGTTGATCCCCACGGGGTACGACTCGCTTCGTTTCGAGGTAGACGGCGGCTCTGGACGATTCATGATGATTGGCGGAGTCCCGTTTCCGACCCGCATTCAAATGTGGTGGAACTTCGTCGCCCGCAATCGTGAAGAACTCACGCAGGCTTGGCACGACTGGGATGATCGAAACGAAGACCGGTTTGCCCCTGTCGCCTCTCGGCTTGAGCGGATCGACGCTCCCAGGCCGGTTTGGGTCAAGGAGGACTGACGCCTCAGTCGGTTTTCGGGACTACCCCCTGCCCCCAAATCCGCTTCGCTGCGTTTGGCGGTACCTTCCCCAGCAAAAGCTGGGGGACCATTTGTGGTCGAATGGCACTGCCCTCCTCCTTGTTTGGTGGTGCTATTCCCACCCGCAGAAACTGGGGGACCATTTGCACGTTCGGCCGGTACGATGGAGGGGGAGCGAACAATGCGTCATGAGCACCACGAACGAGTCGGGGTCCTACAGGTCGCCGATGCTGTCGACCTGGGTCATTCCGATACGGCCGTCGAACAATCGATGACGAAGGCCGGTTCGATCCTCGACTGGAACATCAGGGGCGACGACTACGTCGCCGATGGCTACCGAATTCGATTGCTGCAACCCCGCAGGTGGGAAATATCCCATGAGGGTGCTGTGATCGCATACCACTTCAGCCGCAAGGAAGCGTTCGGCATCGTTGAAGACCACTATCGCGACACGATCCGTCGACGTGACCTGATCCGGCTCGGCTTCACATTCGTCCTTGCGATACTCGCCTGGATTGCACTCGGTTCGATGATGGAGGAACTGTGGGTTGTCGGGCTGCCGTTCGTCTTTTATGTCGCCCTTTCCAGCTTCATCCGGTTCCTTGCCGTGTTCAGCCGCAACGCCAGCGACCCCTATCGACGGCGCTTACCGTGGGAAAAACGCCCGCGTCCGGACCAGCTGTTCTTCGGGAGGCGTTGAGCAGAATCGAAGATCAGCTGATCGTGCCCTTCCCGATTGTGGGAAACTGGGACGATGCGGCTCGTGGCTTGGAATTGCAGCATGGCTTTGCATCGCAAGTTCGATGCGCTGCTCACTCTCGAACCGGATGTGGCCGTGATCAGCGAATGTGCAGAGCCCGGTCGATTGCTGAACAAACTCGGTGGCGGAGTTGGCCGAGGCGATCTCGATGAAGATCTCGTTTGGGTTGGCCGCAATCCAAACAAAGGGCTGGCGGTGATTTCCTTCAATGGGTACAAGGCGAAGTTGATGGATGAGCATGATCCCGCGCTGGCGTACGTAGCTCCCGTCGAGATCGTTGGTGGCCTCAGCTTCATGCTCCTGGCCGTTTGGGCGCAGAATCTGAGCGGCGGCAACTATCGGAAAGACCAGCCAGGACCGCTCCGGCTTGCGCTCGATCGGTACCGGCGTCTTTTGGCGACAGGCGAGATGGTGGTGGCCGGAGATCTCAACAACAATGTGTATTGGGACAGGCCCGGATGGCCCATCAATCACGCCAACGCAGTGGAGATCCTGGCCGGGCATGGACTCGAAAGCGTCTATCACGCTCGATCGGGCGAGGCGCAGGGGGCTGAAACGGCTCCCACCATCTATTGGCGCGACCGGAAGCAAGACGGTCCCACCTATCACCTCGACTACATCTTCCTACCTACCCCATGGCTAGGCCGTATCGGCGCGTTTGAAGTCGGATCGTTTGAAGAGTGGTGTGGCTCCGGTCTCAGCGACCACGTTCCTCTGGTGTTGGATGTACGACCCGGGTAATGCTGCTCTGAAGGGAGATCTTGGGTTGGATACAATTCGCAGCTGTCGCTACGAGAGGTGAACCATGCCGGGTGGATCTGATTATCAGGGACCGGCCGATGCGCTTGCCAGATATGCCGCCGTCGTCGACGCGGGCGGTGGGGACACGGTTGTCAAGGGGGCCAAGAATCCATACACCTCACGCAACGGTCACATGTTCAGCTTCCTCGACGCCGACGGCACGATGGCCTTGCGTTTGTCGGACGAACACCAGGCCGAATTCCTTGACAGCTATGACAGTGGTCCGGTCGTTTCGTACGGGAGCGTCATGCGTGGCTACGTGTCGGTCCCTGATTCGCTCCTCAACAGCCCGGACGAGCTGACCTCGTGGTTCGACAAGAGCTACGACTGGATCGGCACCCTCGAACCCAAACCAACCAAGAAGAAATGAACCAATTCTCGCCGGAGATTGCTCACGTAATCCCCCATCGAAGATGGGGGAAGGCACCGCTCGCCGGCAGCGCGGAGTGGGGGGACGGCCCGAGAAGGACTGTTGTCGTCCCCTGATTGGGTCGCCTTCAGCCTGCCTCGTCGCGCCTAAGTGATTCCTACGGGTTGGGACCACGTATGAACCCAGGCTTCGACGCGGTCGCGGATGGTTCTCAGCATCTTCTGTTCCATGATGAAGGTGCCCGGCTCTGCGAGCGCAATCATCAACATCGTTGCCGGCGTTCTGACCAACTTTGGTCGCCAGCGGC
>JAHEJY010000092.1 GCA_024638625.1 Actinomycetes bacterium | reverse complement strand
CGATGGATCTCGTGATCCGTTATCAGGGTGGGAACAATGCGGGGCACACGATCGTCATCGGTGACGAGCGGTTTGCCCTGACGCTGATTCCGTCTGGAGTTCTTTCCGAGGGGGTGACTCCGGTGATCGGCAATGGATGCGTAGTCGATCCGGAAGTGTTACTCGCCGAGATGGCCACGCTACGGAGCCGGGGAGTCGACCCCGACCGTCTTCGTGTTTCTGCGAACGCTCATCTCATCATGCCGTATCACCGGCGCCTCGATGCCCTCCAGGAGAGATATCTCGGCAGGGGTCAGATCGGTACGACCAAACGTGGTATCGGACCGGCATACACGGACAAGTTCACCCGGCACGGTATCCGGATGCAAGATCTTTTCGATCAAAAGATCTTCGAGGACAAACTCGACGTCGCATTGCGAGAGAAGAACCAGGTGTTTACGAAGATCTATAACCAGCTGCCGATCCGCCGCGATGAGATCATCCACGAATACATGGGCTACGCCGAGCAGCTCGCCCGCTACGTGACCGACACCTCGTTGTTGACATGGCAGGCCCTCGAGGCCGGTAAACATGTCCTGTTCGAAGGGGCGCAGGGCACCCTCCTCGACGTCGATCATGGCACGTATCCGTTTGTAACCTCGTCGAACCCCACCGCAGGCGGCGCCGCAGTGGGAATCGGAATCGGCCCAACTGCCATCGAACGCGTGATCGGGGTCGCCAAGGCCTATATCTCGAGGGTGGGCGCCGGACCCTTTCCGACCGAGCTCTTCGATGAAGTTGGCGAAACCCTGGTGGACGTCGGAGGGGAGTATGGAACCGTCACCGGCAGGAGGCGTCGGTGTGGCTGGCTCGATTTGGTGGCGCTCCGCTATGCAGCTCGGGTGAATGGCTTGACCGATATCTTTCTCACGAAATTGGACATCCTGTCAGAGTTTGAACGGCTCAAAGTCTGCGTCGGCTACGAGCACGACGGCGAGACCTATGACGAGTTCCCCCGTCAGCAACGGATCCTCTATGACAGTGTCCCGGTCTACGAGGAACTTCCGGGCTGGCATTCCGATATCACCGGCGTACGAACCTTCGGAGACCTCCCCAAAGAGGCGCAGAAATATGTTGAGTTCATCGAGGACCGGGTGGGCGTCCCGGTGTCGCAGCTGTCGGTCGGTCCGCAGCGATCGGCGACGCTGATTCGATGAGGGTTCTCCTCATCGGAGGAGGGGGTCGCGAGCATGCGCTCGGATGGCGGCTCGCGCAATCGGGTGCGCACGTCACCTCGGCCCCCGGTAACCCCGGCCTCGCAGAGATCGGGAGCGTTCGCTCGATCATTCCCGACAGCCCGGCTGCCGTGGCAGGAGCAGCGGTCGATTTCGATTTGGTGGTAATTGGCCCCGAAGCACCGCTGGCTGCTGGAGTCGCCGATGCGGTGCGCGCGGCGGGAGTGCCTTGCGTTGGTCCAGGTGCCGACGGCGCCCGTTTGGAGGCTTCCAAGGCTTTTGCCAAGGATGTGATGATTGCCGCAGGCGTTCCTACGGGTCGATTCTTTGCTGTGTCGAACCTGGACGCGGTCGACAAAGCTCTCGACGAGATGTCGCCGGGGCCCTACGTTGTAAAAGCTGATGGTCTCGCCGGCGGCAAGGGAGTTGTGGTGACCGACGACATCGGAGTCGCCAGAGCATGGGCCCGCGATTGCCTCGACGGTCGATTCGCAGAAGCCGGTGATGTCGTCGTCATCGAGGAGTTCCTGGAGGGGCCCGAACTGAGCGTGTTCGTCTTGACAGACGGCCTGACGTTTGTGCCATTTGCCACAGCTCGCGACTACAAGCGCCTTGGCGACGGAGGAACCGGCCCCAATACGGGCGGTATGGGGTGCTTCTCACCGGTTCCGCTTCCGCCCGGTCTGCTCGACTCGATCCACGCCGACGTGGTTGCACCGGTACTCGCAGAACTCCGCGCTCGGGAAATCGACTACCGGGGCTTTCTCTATACCGGGCTTGTCCTGACCCCGGCCGGACCGAGAGTTCTCGAGTTCAACTGCCGACTCGGCGACCCCGAGACGCAAGTGATCCTGCCCAGACTCCGTGGGGATTTCGGCTCCCTGTTGATGGCTGCAGCCACCGGCGAGGGACTCGACGGGATGTCCGTGCGGTGGTGGGAGAAGGCTGCCGTCGACGTTGTCCTCGCCGCTCCCGGGTACCCGGAGGCCACCCGGGCCGGCGACCCGATTCACGGGCTGGCGCTCGTCACCCATCTCGATGACGTGCTCGTATTTCACTCCGGCACCCGCGACAAACGCGGTGAGATTGTCAGCTCCGGAGGGCGGGTCATCAACGTCGTTGGCATGGGATCGGATATTCCGACCGCTCGCAGGCACGCATACGATGCGGCCGCCTTGATCGCATTCGCCGGAAAGCAATACCGAACCGATATCGCAAACGACGAGTCTGTCCACGAACCTGTCGAAAAAGGAGCAATGTGAAAGTCGCCATTCTCATGGGATCCGAAAAAGACGAAGACAAGATGTTGCCGGCGAGCGAAGTGCTCGAACACTTCGGAGTCGAACACGAGGTGCACGTGATGTCGGCACACCGCACCCCCGGGCGGGTGGCTGCTTTTGCCACCGCTGCCCGGGATGACGGATTCGGCGTGATCATCTGCGGTGCCGGCAAGGCCGCCCACCTCGCGGGTGCGGTGGCCGCACACAGCACTGTTCCCGTTATTGGTGTTCCTATCGAAGCCGGAGGGTTGGGCGGCATGGATGCATTGCTCGCCACCGTTCAAATGCCGACCGGGATACCGGTGGCAACAGTCGCCATCAATAGTTCGGCCAATGCCGCCTACCTCGCAGTCTCCATCCTGTCTTTGGCCAGCGCCGACACGGCCAAGCTTCTCGACGAATATCGACAGAGCTTGCAGTGATTGACCGCTACACGCTGCCCGAGATGGGGGCCATCTGGGCGGACGAACGGCGGTGGCAAGTGTTCCAGGAGGTCGAGGCGCTCGCCACTGAAGCCTGGGAGAAACTCGGTGTGGTGCCCGTAGGGGTGGCGGAGCGGATCCGACATGCTCCGACACCGACTCCGGCCGCCATCGCCGAACGCGAGCAGATCACCGACCACGACCTGGCCGCGTTCGTCGATCTCCTCGCCGACGGTACCGGCATTGGCGGTGAGTGGGTTCATTACGGATTGACATCGTCAGATGTGATCGACACCGCCCAGGGGGCGATCATGGCCGATGCGGCCGACGAGATGCTGACCGTGACCGCCGAGTTGCTCGCGGTGATAAAACGACGAGCCCTGGAACACCGCGATACGGTCATGGTGGGGCGCACCCACGGGATCTGGGCTGAGCCAACCTCGTTCGGTCTGAAACTGGCGGGCTGGGCGTTCGAGGTCGACAGGTCACTGATGCGGCTCCAGGCGACGCGATCGACGGTTGCCGTCGGCAAGATTTCCGGGGCGGTAGGCACGTATGCGCACGTGCCTCCTGAAGTCGAGGCCCATGTGTGCGATGGCCTGGGACTCCATCCCGAGTCGGCCTCCACCCAGGTGACCGCCCGGGATCGCCATGCCGAGTATCTGACGACCCTTGCCCTTCTCGGGTCAACGCTGGAGAGGTTCGCAACCGAGATTCGGCACCTGCAACGGTCCGAGGTGCAAGAAGTCCGCGAAGCGTTTCGGCCAGGCCAAAAAGGGTCTTCGGCAATGCCCCACAAGAAGAACCCGGTCAAATCCGAAAACGTCACCGGGTTGGCTCGACTGCTACGCGGTTATGCACAGGTAGGCATGGAGAACGTTGCCCTATGGCACGAACGCGACATAAGTCATTCGGCACCCGAGCGGGTGGTGCTGCCCGATGCCAGTATCGTCGCCCACTTCGCAGTGGTTCGTTTCACCAGCGTTGTAGACAGCATGGTTGTCGATTCGGGTCGCATGAGCGAGAATCTCGCAGCGACCAACGGGCTGGTCTTCAGTCAGAAGGTGCTCCTGGAGCTCATCGAATCCGGCATGCCCCGCGATGATGCGTATCGGGTTGTACAGCGCAATGCGATGAAAAGCTGGGAGGACGGCACCGGTCTTCAGGAAAACCTCGCGGGTGATCCCGAGGTTACGCTCACGAACGATGATCTCGCGGCGTGCTTTGATGCTGCCGCATACCTGGCCAACACCGGGGCTGTGTGGGACCGGCTGGATCATCTCTAGGGCGCGGTTCTTGACGGGTCGTAAGGTGGGCGTATGAGGTCGAAGGCCGCCGGTCTTGTGATGATGTTCCTTGTCCTGGTCGGCTGCTCGCGCGAATCCACCGTCACGACCTCATTCACGTCGACCACGGTCCCACCGAGCACGACCGGGGTCTCGTCGACGACCACCTCGTCGACGACCGTGGTGCCGGGCGCGGTGGTCGTTGATCCCCCGATCGAAGCCGGTCTTTCCGATGGCGCACCGGATATTGCCGTCATGGTCGAACAGGATCAGTTCGGTGTCGTTGGTCCCGGGGACCAGGTCTGGTGGTGGAATGCTTTCGATCGAGATGAGCCCCGCTATCTGGGGGGGTATGACACGTTGACGGTGGCTCCCGATCGGTCGATGTGGGTGACCCGAAACCAGATTCAAACCGAGGCCTGCACGCCGCTGATCGTCGATGTCGCAAATTTCAGCGGCCCGGACGCTTCGCAGGTCGCGTTTGAGATCCCCAGCGTCAACCAACCGAATTGTCGGCCGGATGAGGTGAGGTGGCCTGCCGGCTACCTCCGGGACGTTGCCGCATCCGAATTCGGCCTCGCGTTGCTGTTTCAGGATCAGTTCCCCCGAGAGGGTTGTGACCTGGTCAGCTGCGTTCCCGACAAGGTTGTTTTTGTGGAGCTCCGGCCTTACGACGCGCTCGACCAGGTCGGCACCCAGGTGCAGGTGTATCGACAGCCTCTCAATATCGATGACCGCGACGCTGAGGCGCAAGCTCTCATACCGTTTCCCGGTGCCGTCATCAACGGCGAAAGCCTCGATGGTTCGGTGATCTCTCTGAGTTTCGACGACGGCTCGGGAGCGCTCTTCGATCTTGCGACGCTCGATATGTCGCCCGCTCCCCAACACTCGATCCCGACCCACGATGGGGAGGGATACCTCTACAGCCGGGTCGAAGGGACGTTCCCTGAGTTCTCCAGCACGCTCGTTGAGGGCCGGCCTGGCGCCGAGGAACGGGATGTGTTCACGATCAACTTTCGCGGGATCTTTCCCTACTCGGATACGCCCGATGTCGTCGTGGTGGGAATCGTGACCGACGAACAGAACCAGTTGATGGTGTATGACAAGGTGGAACAGAAGCTCTACTTCACAGGCGTTCAGGGACTCCCGGGTCCGCAACTGGCGAGAGTGATGCCGACTGGCTAAAAACGGGACCCATGATCGCCTGTTCCTGCAAAGATTGAATCATGGAACGCCCCATCCGTTCGAAAGCCGTTAGCGAACGCCAGAATCTTGCCGAGTTTCTCGATTATCAACGGGCCACGATTCTCCTGAAAACGCATGGTCTCGATTCAGACCAGACCTCTACGAGGTCGGTTGCTCCGTCCACCCTCACACTCGCAGGCATCGTCAAACATCTGGCATGGGTGGAAGATCACTGGTTTCAGATAATCTTCAACGGCGTCGAGGACACCGAGCCGTGGGCAACCGCCCCGTTCGATGACGACCAAGACTGGGACTTCAACTCGGCTGTCGGCGGAGACATCGCCGCCACCCGCGAGTTGTACGAGCACGCCTGTGAGCGCAGCCGGAGGGTCTATGAAGAGGCGGGTCTCGACGATCTGTCCGTGGGGATGAGAGATAACGAACCGTTTTCGATGCGCTGGATCATGCTGCACATGATCGAAGAAACCGCCCGCCACGCCGGCCATGCCGATCTGCTTCGGGAAGCCATCGACGGCGAAACGGGGCAATAACCGATCGGATGGTGCGGGTCCAGGCGCCCCGGCTCCTAGAGAGTCGCAGTCCGGCAATCCACACACGTTTTGTGGCTCAGCCCTTGTTCGATCAAAGTCATCGAACTCTCACCAGTTGCGGATGCCCGATCATGATCACAAATCAACACCATGTCCGGAGGCACGATGTTCAGGGGAGCGTCGTCGAAGTTTCGGGTTCGGTGCGCTCGTAGCGCCTGTGTGAGGACGAAAGATGTGCCACATTCGACGCAGTCGCCGACCGTATTGATCGTGCTGCAGGTATGGCATCGCATCGGTCGTATCACAGGACCAGTCTTGCCCCTCGCGACCCACCAGGTTTCTGAGGGATTGGTTGGAGTGCCGGTGCCGGAGGTTGGCATTACTATCGGGCGCGCATGCTGGCACCTCAACTCAACGATCACCTGATTCACGTTGCCTCCGGGAAGGTGCGCGACATCTACCAGTTCGACGACGACCATCTGGTATTGGTGACGAGCGATCGCATCTCTGCGTTTGATGTGGTCATGGGTGAGCCAATCCCCGACAAAGGAAGGGTGCTGACGGGGCTTTCGGTGTTCTGGTTCAGTCGACTGCCGGTAGCCAATCACCTCGAATCGGTCGATCCCTGGGACATACCGGCGATGGATGAGGATTCGGCGGTCCAGCTTGCAGGCCGGACCATGATCACCAGAAAAGCCGAAGTCGTCCCGATGGAATGTGTGGTGCGCGGGTATTTGTACGGGTCATCCTGGAAGGAATACGAATCCGGTGGGGGACCGACAACAGAACACCTCCCTGGTGGCCTGTCGCAGGCGTCCAAGCTCGATGTCCCATTATTCACGCCTGCCACGAAAGCCGAGTCGGGTCATGACGAAAATCTCACTGAGGCAGGAGCTCGAGAACTCGTCGGCAATGATCTCTATGAGGAGCTACGATCGCGGAGCCTGGCGATCTATGAAGCAGGACGGGACTTCGCGGCCGAGCGGGGCATCATCCTCGCTGACACGAAATTCGAGTTCGGATTCATCGACGGCGAATTGACCCTGATCGACGAGGTCCTGACGCCGGACAGCTCTCGTTACTGGCCGGCCGACGCTTGGGCAGAAGGTGCCACGATGCCGAGCTTCGACAAGCAATTCCTCCGCGATTGGCTCGAAACTCAGCCGTGGGACAAATCGTCTCCGGCGCCTGCTCTGCCAGACGACATCATCGCAGGTACTCGTCGCCGATATGTCGAAGCCTATGAGCTCTTGACCGGCGAGTCCTTTGACACGTATCTCAAGTCGTCGGGAGTCACGAAATGAAGGTGAGGGTCCATGTGCAGCGTCGACCCGGCATTGCCGACCCCGAGGGTTCGACGACGGCGCAGGCCCTCCGTTCGCTCGGGTTCGAGGACGTCGGCAGCGTCTCAATCGGTCGAGAAATCGAGGTCGAGGTGACGACCGACGATGCCGGCGAGGCTCGCAAGCAGGTCGAGGACATGTGCCGACAGCTTCTCACCAATCCGGTCTTGGAGGACTTCGAGATAGAGGTCCTTGCTTGAGGGTTGCCGTCGTGGTGTTCCCCGGCACCAACTGTGAACACGACGTGGCCTATGCCCTCGAGCGACAGGGGGCCAGGCCCGAGCTCGTTTGGCACACAAGCGAAGACCTCTCGGGCTTCGACGGTGTGGTCTTACCCGGCGGTTTTGCCCACGGCGACTACCTGCGGACCGGCGCCATCGCCCGGTTTTCGCCGATTATGTCCGAAGTTGCTCGCGTGGCCTCGACGGGCGGCCCAGTCTTGGGGATCTGCAACGGATTTCAGATTCTGTGTGAAGCCCGTCTGTTATCCGGAGCTCTGATGGCCAACAGAGACACGTCGTTCATCTGTCGTCCGGTTCACGTTCGGGTCGAGTCCACGAACTCGGTCGTGACCGCCGGAACCCGGCCGGGTCAAGTCATCGAGATTCCCCTCAACAGCTACGAAGGAAGATACGTGGCGCCGGGCGATGAGGACCAGGTTGTTTTGCGATACTGCGGTCCCGACGGCGAACTCGATGACAGATTCAATCCGAACGGATCGACAGATTCGATCGCGGGCATGGCAAACGGACCCGGGAACGTTGCCGGACTCATGCCTCACCCGGAACGGGCGATCGAGGACGTTCTCGGTTCCGTCGATGGGGCGTTGCTGATCGGCTCGTTTGTCGCTTCGTTGCAGCCGGCATGACCGCACTCCATCAACAGCTCGGCATGACCGACGAAGAGTATGAATCCGTGAAGGAGATTCTGGACCGGGAGCCCGAGCCCGCAGAGCTCGCGATGTATTCGGTGATGTGGTCAGAGCACTGCTCGTACAAGTCGTCCCGCGCCCACCTGGGTCGCTTTCCCACCGAGGCCCCCTGGGTGGTTGTCGGTCCCGGCGAAAATGCCGGCGTGGTCGACCTCGGCGACGGTTGGCTGGCAGCCATCCGCATCGAATCCCATAACCATCCCTCTTACGTCGAGCCGTATGAGGGCGCAGCTACCGGGGTAGGTGGCATGTTGCGAGACATTTTCACGATGGGAGCCCGCCCGATCGCGCTCTGGGATCCGATCCGCTTCGGACCGCTGGAGGATCCGAAGAACGCGTACTTGTTTGATGGCGTCGTCAAAGGCATTGCCGGATACGGAAACGCAGTAGGGGTTCCCACCGTCGGGGGAGAGCTCGAGTTCGACGACTGCTACAGCCACAATCCGCTCGTCAACGTCATGTGCCTCGGGATCATGCGGTCGGATCAACTTCAGCTGGGTTCGCCCGGCCAGGTGGGTGACATCGGGATTCTGCTGGGATCTTCCACCGGGCGTGATGGCATCGGCGGTGCTTCGATCCTCGCCTCGGCCAGTTTCGAACCCGGATCGGAAGAGAAGAGGCCATCTGTCCAGGTGGGCGATCCATTCGAAGAGAAGAAGCTGATCGAAGCCTGTCTCGAGTTATATGAGAAGGACCTTGTCACCGGCGTGCAGGACCTCGGCGCTGCCGGTCTGAGTTGTGCCACCTCCGAGCCACCCAGCAGGGCGGGGGTGGGCATGGATGTAGACCTCGATGCCGTTCACCTCCGCGAACAGGGAATGACGGCCGCAGAGATTCTCATGAGTGAGTCGCAGGAGAGGATGCTCGCGTTCGTCCAGCCGACCAACGTGGACAAGGTAGTTGAGATCGCGTCGCGGTGGGAGATAGAGTCGAGCGTCATCGGCACGGTGACGCCAGGCAGTCTGTTGCGCGTATTTCACAAGGGCGAGCAGGTCGTCGAGATCCCGGCGGCCTCTCTCACCGAGGACGCGCCCAAGCTCTTGCGCGATATAGCTCAGCCCACCTGGCAAGGAGCGTTATGGGATGCGAACCCGGTTGCCGGATCCCGGCCGACCATCGATGAGACCCTTATTGCGCTTCTTGACGATCCCGCTCTCGGAGATCCCTCACCTGTCTACGAACAGTACGACCACATGTTGTTCCTCAACACCCTGGTCGGTCCCGGCAACGACGGGTCGCTGCTACGGATCAAGGGCACCACCAAAGCCCTGGCAGGCACCGTCGACGGAAACGGCCGCCGCTGCTACCTCGAGCCGCGCCGTGGTTCGGAGCGGCTGGTGTATGAGGCGGCTCTGAATGTCGCCGCGACGGGAGCCCGGCCTCTGGCCGTCGTCGACAATCTGAACTTCGGCAATCCTGAACAACCTGAGGTCATGTGGCAGTTCACCGAATCGATCGAGGGGATATCCGTTGCCTGTGAGGCGCTCGGCATTCCGGTGGTCGGCGGCAACGTCAGCTTCTACAACGAGGGGGGAGGAACCAACATCTTTCCCACACCGGTCGTCGGCATGCTTGGTCTGGCAGACCCGGTGCCCCATCATCCTCCCCGTCTCGATCGAGCCGGAGAGGACATGGAGGTCTGGGTGCTGGGGGATCTCGATACCGTTGATCTGGCCGGTTCCGCTGTTCAGCGTGTTGCATGGCACGAATTGTCTGGCCGCCCCAAGGCCGCAGATGCCGACCTCGCCAAACGGCTCACCGAGGCCGCAGCCACGCTCGCCCACATGGTCCCGGTCCTCCACGACGTCGGCCGGGGGGGTCTTGCCGTGGCATTGGCCGAGATCGCAATCCGTTCCGGCGTAGGCGTGAACGTTTCAGAAGCCAGGTGGGATCATCTATTCGGAGAGGCCCCCCATCGCCTTATTGCTGTCTCACCGTCGGGTGGACCGATCGAAACCATCGCGGCCGGCCTCGATATCAACGCCCGTCACATCGGAACCATGACGGGAGACCGCATCGACATCGGCGGTTCCGATACCGA
>JAHEJY010000232.1:13454-37415 GCA_024638625.1 Actinomycetes bacterium | reverse complement strand
ATGACCTCAATCTCATTTTCATGTGCGGTCTCCCTGGCTACGGTCCCGGCGATCTCATCGACGCTGACGTCGAGGAGGGAGCAGTTTGGGTTGACATGGCGGACTATTTTGCCTCGCCTTCTCAGTTCAGCCCGCGCGAAGCTCTCGTGTTGCTCGCTTCGGGTATGGCCCTCATATCAAGCGGACAAGCGCCCGAGGCGCTGAATACGGCCGTACGGAAGCTCTCATCAGCGCTATTTCCGGACGCCGAGACATCGCTCGTCGTCAATCTCGATGCCGAGCCGGAACCCGTGGGAACGTTGCGGAAAGCAATTGCCGATCGACAGCCGGTTGAACTCGTGTATACCAAGGTGAGTACCGGCGAGACGAACAGACGCATCATCGAGCCCTGGTCGGTCTTCAGCACCCTGGGCAACTGGTATGTGGTCGGGCATTGTCGTAACGCCGAAGACAAGCGGGTGTTCCGCGTGGACAGGATTCGCGACATGAAGGCCGTGTCTGGCGGGTATGAGATGCCCGTGCAGAGGCCAGAGCCGGTGGTCGAATACACCCCCAATGAGGATGACGTTCGCGCCACTATCCGTCTCGGAGCGTCCGCGCGCTGGGTGGCCGAGTACTACCCCGTGGTGGTCAAGGATGACGATGTGATCGAGTTCTATGCCAGTTCTCCGGCTACGGTGGCAAGACTTCTGTTGCGACTGGGCCGGGATGCAGAGCTACTCGAAGGGGTCGAAGTTGCGGCCGAGCTCGAGGATCATCAACGGCGCATGTTGGCGCGTTACCGCTAAAAAACCCCCGCCATATCAAGGATTTGGTCGCAAAACGGCATAGTTATGTCTAGTTACATGGGCCTATACATCGCATTAGTCCTCAAAGAATCCCCTTGGGTCGTCGATACCCACCAAGCAATGAAGACGGAGTGGCAGTAGCGAGATGACGACTATCAGAACAACCTGTGAAGCATGTGGCGATATCGAGTTGGTTCCAGACGATTTGTGGCTGGAGCTCGAAGCGGATGAGATCGAAGGCGAGTACATTTTTCAATGTCCGTATTGCGATCAAACAGAACGCAAACCTGCTTCCCAGCGGGTCGTAACCATCCTCCTGGCGAGCGGTGTTCGCTACGAAGTGGCATCCCCTATGACCCCCACGCGACTTCCGTCCACACCGATTTCTGAAGCCGAGATCCTGTCGTTTGCCGGCAAGCTCGACAACGAAAACTGGTCGGAGCACCTCGAAGCCGGATAGGCCTCTAACCATCGGCGGGGCCTACGATTGACCCCGCAATGTTCGATTTCAATTCCTGGGAGTTCCTGGCCCTCGGTGTAGCGGCGATTCTCATCTTCGGTCCGGAGCGTCTGCCCGGGATCATCAGAAAAGCCGGTGAGTACTACGCCCAGCTCCAGTCGGTCGCGGCGTCGTTTCGTCGCGAGTTGGAGGCAGAGGCCTCTGAGATCACGGAGCCGCTCCGGGAGGCAGCCGCCGAGATCTCTCAGGTCGGCCAGCAGATCGCAGCCACAGGCAAGGACGTGGCCGAGCAAGCAGTCGCACCCGCGAATCCGACGGATGCTACGGAAGGGGACGACCCAGCCGGTCCGGACGAAGGAGATCGGGACTCCCACCAGGATCCTGGTGCCACCACCCAGTCACACCCGGAATCAACCGCTGATCAGGTTGGCGGCACGACAGAGCCCGAAGTGACGTCGTGACCACTGAGGCGATGCCGCTCATGGGACACCTGCGGGAGCTGCGTGACCGCCTGGCATGGGCGGCCGGTTCGGTTGTCGTTTTGTCGGTGATCTCCTTCTTCCTACGAGACTGGCTCCTGGACCTGATACAGAACCCGTGGCAGCGCGTCACCGACGATCCGCTCAATTTCTTCGAGCCGGCCGAATCTCTTTCGATTGTCATGCGGCTCAGTCTGTTTGGTGGAATCGTTTTTTCGACCCCTATCTGGACCTACCACGTGTGGGCATTCGTGAGTCCGGCTTTGACGAGGCGAGAGAAGAAGTGGGTAGTTCCCCTCATCGTTTCGCTCACCGTGCTGTTCGTGGTCGGAACAATCTTCGCCTACTGGACAATGCCGCAGGCCTTGCGTTTTCTGCTTGGATTTGGTGAGACATTTGGCAATACGGTTGGCGTGTCGGCGTACGTGAATTTCGCGATTCGGTATCTGCTCGTATTTGGATTGGCTTTCCAATACCCGGTATTTCTGTTCGCGGCCGGAGCTGCTGGATTGGTTCGCACGGAACAACTGCGATCGGTGCGGCGATACGTAGCCTTTGGAATTCTGGTCGTGTCAGCCGGTGTGACCCCAGGAGGCGATCCGTTCACGCTTCTGGTCCTGGCGGGTCCGCTCTATGTCATGTACGAGCTCACCATTCTCGCCATCAAATACATTCTGAAGAAGTGAGCCTCCCCGATTACATCGCTGGTTTGGCGTTTCCGCCAGATCCGTTTCAGGTCCAGGCGTTCGAAGCGCTGGAACGAAACGAATCCGTCCTGGTCGCGGCCCCTACCGCGTCCGGCAAGACCGTTGTTGCCGAAGCTGCCATTCACCAGGCTCTCGATCGCGGCAAGCGGGCCTTCTATACCACGCCGATCAAGGCACTTTCGAACCAGAAGTTCATCGATTTTCAGTCTCTCTTTGGTTCCGAAAAGGTTGGACTGTTGACGGGCGACAACTCCATTAACGGCCGTGCCCCTGTTGTCGTCATGACCACGGAAGTCCTCCGCAACATGATCTACGCCGAGACCCAGAATCTCGGTGAACTCGAAATCGTGATTCTCGATGAGATCCATTACCTCTCAGATCGCGAACGAGGCGCCGTGTGGGAAGAAGTAATCATCCACCTTCCACCCGATATCCGGATTGTCGGGCTTTCGGCAACGGTCTCGAACGCCGGTGAATTTCGCGATTGGCTCGCCTCGAGGCGGGGAGACGTCGAACTCGTTCACACAGAGGTCCGTCCGGTTCCACTGGAGGTGGAATACGCCGTATATGACAAGACTCAGGACCGGACGGTGGTCGAACCTCTTTTCGGAAAGTCCGGGACCAACCCGAACCCGGGATTGGTTCGCCTGCTTCGGAAATCCGACAGGCGTCGCCGGCGGTTTCACACGCCCCGGAGAGTGAGCGTGGTCGAGCATCTGCAGGATCGCGACCTTCTACCTTGCATCTTCTTCGTCTTTTCTCGCAATGGGTGCGATGAAGGAGCCCGCCAGGTCGCATCGGCCATGCGGCTGACAACACCCGAGCAAGAAGACGACATCATCCGTTTCGCGGAGGAACGAACCATGCATCTGGATCCGCTCGACCTCGACGCCCTTGGCTTTGAAGGATGGCTGTACCGCTTGGGTCGCGGCGTGGCGTCTCACCACGCCGGTCTGGTTCCTGCTTTCAAGGAGACCACCGAGGAACTCTTCTCCTCGGGGCTCGTCCCGGTCGTGTTCGCAACGGAAACTCTGGCTCTGGGAATCAATATGCCGGCGCGTTCGGTAGTGATCGAAAGCATGTCGAAGTTCAATGGCGAGACCCACGAGCTCCTCACCCCTGGAGCCTTCACACAGCTAACCGGCCGGGCCGGACGTCGCGGGCTCGATGAGCGCGGGACAGCCGTCATCCTCCACTCGCCGTACGAGGCGATCGAACGGCTCGTCCCGATTGCGGCACGCGGGAGTTATCCGTTGACCTCGAGCTTCCGCCCCACGTACAACATGACGGTCAACCTGATCGCCAACTATGAGCGTGCGAGGGCAGAGACGCTGCTCGAAGCCTCGTTCGGTGAGTTTCGCAGGGTGCAGGCGTCCCGGGCCGATGATTCGGAACGGACCGCCGTGAGTTTCCAGCTGCAGGAAGCAAGGAACACGTGGGATCAACTCGATCCGGCTGCGCGAGCGGCATCTGCCGTCGATCAGGCGAAAATGGTCAGGACGTTTGTGGGAACCACAAACCCGGGCGACGTTCTGCAGATTCCCGTGTCAGGAGACCCGGAGTTGATGGTCATGCTTGCGAGAAGTCGGACGTCCAAGCCTCAGCTCGAGTTCGTTACGGCGACGGGAAAACTGAAGCGGATCCGCACAGACGACCTGCCGCTGGAAACCGCTCGCGTCGGTCGGGTTCGCCTGCCCAAGCCCTTCAAACCTCGCGAAGACGGATTCCGGCGGGCCGTCGTGGAATCGCTCGCCGAATGGCAACCTGATCGTTGGGAGCCGGTCGCGGAGCTGCATCCAGATGCGGGGCGAGCACGTGAACTCCGAAAGAAGATCGCAAAGCTGGAGAAGACCGAGGCCCGGTATGAAGCCCGATTGCGGCGCTCGGGTGCCAGCCTCATGGACCAGCTAAAGGGTTCACTCCGGGTTCTGGAGGCGTGGGGATACGTCGACGGTTGGCATCTGAGCGCGGCCGGTTCCATGCTGCGCGGGGTCTACAACTCCCGGGATTTGCTGCTCGCCGAATGCGGCCGCCGCGGTTATTACGACGCCCTCGATCCGCCAGAATTGGCAGCGCTGTTGTCGGGATTCGTCTTCGAGCCACGCAGAGACGATGAAGAACCTGGATTCCCAACCCCGGCAGTCCATGCGGGGTTCGGATTCCTGGCAATCACCTGCGAGGAACTCAACCTCCTGGAGGAACAACACCGGGTTCCGCTTACCCCGTACCCCGAAGCCGGTTTCGCCCAACTGGCACACGGTTGGGTATCCGGGTGGGAGCTCGGCGAGTTGTTCGACGATGATGCAGGCTCGGCAGGCGATTTCGTTCGGAACATGCGCCAGCTGCTCGACGTTCTGCGTCAGATACGCGATGTCATGCCGCATCTGGCGGTGCCATCGCAGATCGCGATCTCGGCAATCGACCGGGGTGTGGTGGCAGCGGGAGGGGTCGGATGAGATGGCAGGTGATCGTCGGCCCGCGGGCGTGGAAGTCCTCTGTGTGGGCCTCCGTGGCCCAAGCCTTTGGTCATTTCGAAATGCCGTTCGATCTGCACCGAACCAACACCAGGCAAGACCTCCAGGTCGCGGTCGCATCGGCTCGCACCAAAGGTCACCGTCATTTTGTTGCCATGGGTGGAGACGGTGCGATCAACCTGGTGATCAACGCAATGTTTGTTGAGCCCTGGACCGATCCGCCCGTTCTGGGTGTCCTCCCTGCCGGAACCGGGAGCGATTTCATCCGGATGTTCGCCATTCCCCAGGACACCATCAAGGCCGTGGCACACCTGGTGGGTGACCGGGTGTATCGAAGCGATGTCGGACTTCTCGAAGGTCCCTGGGGTGACCGGTATTTTCTGAACGTGGCCCAAATAGGTATCGGCGGAGCTGCAGTATTGCGGGCGGAGAAGCTGAGGTTCCTGGGGTCGGCCCGTTACCAGGCCGGGTTCTGGAGCACACTCCCAACGTTTTCTCCTCGCCAGATGACGGTGCGAACCGGCGACAAGGTGGTCGAGGCCAGGGCTCTCATGGTGGTTGTGGCGAACGGACAGTTTTTCGGGCGCGGCTACAACATCGCTCCGAAAGCCACCGTGAGCGACGGGTTGGCGGATGTGCAGATCTTCAGCGTGCCACGGCGCTCGGTTCCAGCAGTATTCACCCAGGTCCGTAGTGGCAACCATCTCCGGAGGCCGGATGTGCGCCGTCTCCGTGCCCAAAGCGTCGAAGTCTCCGCCGATCGTCCGACTCCTGTCGAGGCCGACGGTGAATATCTGGGGGTTGGCTCCTTCAGGGCGTCAATCTTGCCGGGATTGGTTGATTTCAAAATGTGAGGAAAGCGCTGGGTAGTGGGCGTTATGGCGTATAATCGCCGCTCGCAGGGCCCAGGCGGGCTCGATTCGCTGGAATTTGCGACCCGACAATCCCGGGCCGACGGGAGTGGCGGGAGCCGTCGCAAGCAGGCTGGGAACATAGGGGAAAGAGATGGCTCGTAAAAAAGCTACGAAAGAGAAGGTCCCGGAGGTCGATGACCTGAGCCTCGACGACGATCTGGACGAGGATCTGGACGAGGATCTGGACGACGATCTGGACGAGGATCTGGACGACGACGTCGCCCTCAACGAAGACGACGACGACGATGATGACGATGATGATGACGATGATGATGACGACGAAGAAGACGCCGACCTCGGTGAGCTCGAGGAAGAAGAGCTTCAGATGCTCACGGCCGACGAAGAATCCGAATCGTTACTGGTTGATGAGAAGGCCGAGGCAGCCTCGATCCGCCGGGCCGAGTTGGCTCTCGATGTCGATCCGGAGGAAGTCTCGTCTGAGGAATTCGTCTGCCAGTCATGCTTTCTGGTTCTGCGTCGATCTCAGATGGCCGGCCCACGCAAGAAAATCTGCCGGGACTGCGCCGCCTAAGCTGCATTCGTGACACCTACCGCCCGTCGGGCTTCACCCGGCGACATGAGTGAGCTTGTTCGCCTTTACCGACTGCTCACCGAAGAAATGACGGCCCTCAAGGATATGTGGCCACTGGCAGACGGGCTGGCCGAGCCCGTCGAAGACTCGTTTCGTTCGCTTCTGAATGACCCTCATGCATTGATCGTGATTGGTGAGCTCGAGGGCAACCCGGTCGGCTTCCTCCAAGCGCAGATCGAGGAACTCCTGCCGCAGGGAACGGAGACCAGCCTCGCCTCGATCCGCCTGGTGTTCACCGAGGAGCCGGCGCGTGCCGTCGGCGTTGGCACGACTATGCGGGAGTTCGCTATTGGCGAACTCGTCAAACGAGGCGTAGAACGATTCGATGCGCACGTGTTGCCCGGGCACAGGCTTGCGAAGAACTTCTTCGAAGCCGGTGGGTTCTCTGCACGATCCATCGTCATGCACAAACCGCCCGCATGACGGATGCCGTTGCGTTACCCATCGTAGGCGTTGGCGCGATCATCACGAACGACGAAGGCGAAGTTCTCGTTGTTCGGCGGGGGCGTCCACCGGGGCGAGGGCTGTGGGCGGTTCCCGGGGGCAAAGTCCGATTTGGCGAAGCGCTGGCCGACACAGCCGTCAGGGAGATATCCGAAGAGACCGGCCTGGACATTGTGGTCGGAGATATTGCGTGGGTAGGCCAAACCATGGGCATTGGTGATCCTCCCTCGTTTCACATCGTGCTGATCGATTTTTGGGCGACAGCGACTGAAGATGGCCTGCAGGTTGCCCGCGCCGGTGATGATGCCGATGACGTGGACTGGGTGGACCCGATGAAACCACACCGCGAGCTGGTGCCCTCGATGTATCAGATGTTTGCAGACTTGTATGAAGCTCCGAAGCGTCCGGGATCCCGATCTCACACTGCAACCCCGACTTCCGGAGAGCGACCCTTTACTGACGAGACCTATCGCACAGATGAACTGCCGGCGACACCGACCCGTACATTTCGTATTCCTGCTTCCGGATGGATCAACGCGCCGGACGAATTGGTGCATCTCGGAGACGAGTTGGGCGAACCGGTCGAATACAAGCGGCGGATAGGCCGTTTTTTACTGTGGCGGGCGGGACCCCCGGTAGGTGAGGCGGAATACCTTGCTGTCGACGCCGACCAGATCGAGAAGCGATATCGTTTCCGGCTTTCGGGAAAAACCGGTGACGGCTATGGTCCCGACGGGAAGCGACACAGACGCTTTCGGACGTGGAAGGAGGCTCTGCGGGATGGCTGACTCGATTGATTTACTTCGCGCATTGATCAAAAACGCTTGCGTGAACGATGGAACGATCGAAAGCGGATTCGAGGCGCGGTCGGTGCAGACCCTCCAGGACTTCTTCAACGATGAGGGTGACGTTCGCGAAATGGTTCCGGGTCGCAGCAGTCTCGTGTATCGGGTGCGGGGAACTGATCCGAAGGCGCCTGCTCTGATGCTCATGGGACATACCGATGTGGTTCCGGCCAATCCAGATGGTTGGTCGGTCGACCCGTTTGCAGCCGAACTACGCGACGGCTACGTATGGGGTCGCGGAGCAGTCGACATGTTGAATCTGACAGCGACAATGGCGACGGTGTTCTCGAAATACCTCGACGGTTCGCTGCCGCCGCTGCCCGGTGATCTCGTGTACCTGGCGGTGGCCGACGAAGAGGGAGGCGGCCGCTACGGAGCTCAGTACCTCGTTCAGGATCACTGGGAGCTCGTAGCGTGCGATTATCTGATGACGGAGATCGGTCAACCCAGGGTTATGACTCCGACAGGCCCGTATTACCCCATCAGTGCCACCGAAAAGGGACCGATGTGGCGAAAGCTCTACAGCCGGGGGGTTCCCGGCCACGGCAGCCAGCCATACGGTCGTGAGAACGCAGTCATCGACATGGCCAACGCGATCGCGCGCTTGGCCGGGTCGCCTTCACCCGTTCTCATATCGGACGAGTGGCGGGCCATTGTCGAGACCGGTGTCTTTGGTGAATTGAGTGAGATGCTGATGTCGGAGGACCGCGTCGATGAAGCCATCGAAATCCTGGCCGCGACGGATGTGGGACTGGCGCGATGGGTCCACGCCCTCACCCATATGACCTTCAGCCCCAACGTCGTGCACGGCGGCGTGAAATCCAACGTGATCCCGGATGCGACCGTTGCCGACGTGGACGTTCGGGTGCTACCGGGCCAGGACGTGTCCGATGTCGACGATCACTTCCGAAAAGCGCTCGGCGATGTATACGACCGGATCGACGTGGTTCCTGCCATGGACGACCACATTGCGAACAGTTCTCGGGCAGAAGGTTTGTTGTGGGAAGCGATCGGCGACGGCCTGCAGATCGTTGAAGGAACCCGCGATCGATTCCCGATGATGGTGACCGGCACCACGGACTCGCGTTTCTTCCGGGAACAGGGCACCGTTGCCTACGGAGTCGGGCTGTATGAGCACAGCCTAAAAGCGAGCGAGTTTGCCGCCATGTTCCACGGTCACGACGAGCGGGTTTCTCTCGAGAGCCTCGATCGGACTGAACGGTTTCTCCTTGAGACCGTTGCGGCGTTCGGACGCCGCTCAGCCAACGGATAGCTGTGAGTTTCGCGGCCGCCGAATTGGTCGGCTATCTCGGCTCGGCCCTCATTGTTCTCTCGCTCACGAGGACTTCGATTCTCCAGCTTCGCCTTGTAGGCCTCGCGGGTTCCTTTACATTCTTCGTCTACGGGTTCCTGATCCGAGCGTATCCCATCGTCATCGTGAATCTTGTCATCGTTATGGTCCACCTGTTCTTTCTTCGTCAACTCCTATCGAAGACGACAGAATTCTTCACCACACTCGAACTCAACGCCGACTCGCGATATCTAGGCCATTTCCTCCGGTTTCATGCATCCGACATCGAGAACCATCAGCCAGGGTTCGTATATGAACCGCGAGACGACCAGGTTCGGGCTTTCATCCTCAGAGACATGGTCCCGGCGGGTCTGTTCATAGGCCGCGCATGCATCGACGATTCCGTGGAGGTCGAGCTCGACTATGTCGTGCCGCAATACCGGGACTTCAAAGTGGCCGAGTTTCTGTACTCGGACCGTTCCGGTCTCTTCGCCGACAAGGGCAGGCGCCGGATCTGGGCGCGGCCTGGCAGCGGCGACCACGTTCGATATTTCGGACGCCTGGGATTCGAGCCCGCGACCGTCGAAGGTCAGCCGGCCCTGATGGCGGATCTGGATTCGGTGATCCGTTAGTCCGCGTCGGTGAGTTGATCGGTGAGTAGCTGGTCGGCAAAATGGGCGAGCGACCGCAACGTGAGATCGGCCGCTCCCGCGCGATCGATACCTGTTTGCACGAGGACGGTTGTCCACCCTTCGGCGGCGCCCATGGCGAGATCGGTCGATACTCGATCGCCGACGACGTAGACCGGGCCGTCAACGATTGATTCTCTGATGAGCGCACGAATGGGTTCATGAGGTTTTCCCGCCGCTTCGGCGCGCCTGCCGCTGCTCGTCTCGAGCAAAGAGACCAGGGCACCGGCGCCGGGTGCCGGTCCTCCGGGCAGCGGGTAGGTGGGGTCAAGGTTGGTTGCGACAAACCGGGCGCCCCCTACCAATGCCCTGGTGGCTTCGGTCAGGATCGTATATGACAGATTGGTGTCCAGCCCAACGATGACGGCTTTGGCCTCGGCCGCCGATGTGACGAGAGGACAGCCGAAACGCGTCATGTCGGGGACGGCTCCGGCAGCCCCGACGAGGAGCGTTGGTGCGCCGGTTGGACCCACCAGGCTCGCGGCCGCCATGGCGGACGTGATCACAGATCCAGCTTTTGCGGCAAATCCGGTTACTCGCTCGATTTTTTCAGCCGCTTCTATCTGCGACCGTGTGGCGTTGTTGGTGATGAACATCACCTTCATGCCGGCTTTGTCGAGGCGCACCAACGCATCACCTGAGCCTGCAATCTCCTGCTCACCGAGGTAGACAACGCCATCGAGATCGCAGAGGATCGTTGTCATCGGACTCTTGCTGCCGAACCATGGATTGACTGCAACCTTCTCCGCAACGACGATCGCATCATGAGGGTGATGCCGACACCGACGATGAAACCTGCCACGTGAGCTTGCCACGCGATGGCAGACTCGGACCCGATGAAGAACTGACCCACAAACCAGAAGCCGATGAAGAACATGGCAGGCAACGGGATGATGAAGATCGGCGGGACGTATGAGGTGATCTGATGGCGCGGGAAGAGAACGAGATACCCGCCGATGACGCCTGCGATGGCCCCAGAGGCACCGACCAACGGCACGATGCTGTCGGGATTGAGCGCAACGTATCCCAGCGTGGCCGCCAGGCCAGAGATCAGGTACATGGCGAGGTACCCAATCCGGCCGAACGCTTCCTCGATGTTGTTGCCGAATATCCACAAACTCCACAGATTGAACGCGACGTGGAGAAGATCGCCGTGCAGAAACATGGAAGCAAGCACCGACAAGGAGATCGACTTTCGGGGAAAGAGCGGCTGCTCCGTGTCGTCCACACAGGTCCCGGCATTGAAATCTGCTGTGCTCAGCGGGGCGCCGCTCGTGACTTCACAGGGTATTGCTGCCTGTTCGAAAACGAACTCTTGGCCGGATGCATCCCGGGGCTGAAGTACCAAAAAGACAAAGACATTGATCGCGATGATGACGAGCGTGATGGCAGGCTTGGTTCTCGTAGGATTGACATCTCGAATGGGGATCATTCCATACCTCTGCGTGATCGGCCATACTCACCGGCGACGTCCTCGTGAGACGCACAACCTAACGGATCGAATATCCTGCCGAAGCTGGACCGGCGCCGAGGGCTGGAGGGAATCTATGTCGAACAAGCCAGAGAATCAAACGGATCCCGGGCCCCGGGCGCGAACACCGGAGGCCCCGCCGATTTCCATGGACACGGCCTCGAATCCGACTCCGGAGCAGAGCCGGGCCAAGCTGCTCGATGAACTCGCAGGGGCCGATGCGGCAGACGCGCCGGATTTCGCCGACGCTCTGGCCGTCATGCTTTCAGACGAGCTGGATGCCCCGGTCGGTGGTCCTGAGGCCGGTCGCGACCCGACTCCTGAAGGGTCGGCCGGAGAACCGTCTGGCTAGGCGCCGACTCGATATCGAGCTGGTGAGACGCCGGCTTGTGGACAGTCGGGCAGCGGCTCAGGCGGCTATTGTCGGCAAACGTGTGAAGCTGAAGGGCACCTTGGCCTCGAAGGCTGCAACGATGGTCGAATCGGGCGATCCGATAGAAATCGTCGACGACGGCCCTCGTCATGTCAGTCGCGCCGGCGCCAAATTGGAAGCGGCGATCGAAGCTGGTTCGATCAACATAGATGGCCGCAGGGCGATCGATGTCGGAGCGTCTACCGGGGGGTTCACCGACTGTCTCCTTCAACATGGAGCGGTGTCTGTGCTGGCGCTCGACGTCGGGTACGGACAGCTCGACTGGTCTCTCCGCAGCGACAGCCGCGTCACGGTCATGGACCGCACCAACGTTCGCCATGTCGAACCGTCGAGTCTCGGAGCTCCTTTTGATGTTGTGGTCGTCGACCTGTCCTTCATCTCACTCACCAAGGTGTTGCACGTTCTTGCCGAGCTGGGTGATGACAGCAGCGATTGGGTCATGCTCGTCAAGCCCCAATTCGAGGTCGGCCCTGATCGGGTAGCGTCAGGCGGCGTCGTACGGGACCCCGTCGCCCGCGGCGAGGCAATCAGAGCGGTTGTCGCGGCGGCAGAAGAGTTCGGTCTTCGGTGTTGCGGCGGCATGGATAGCCCGATTCCGGGCGCCAAATCCGGTAACGTCGAACATCTGCTCTGGTTCAAGAAAGGAACTTCGGGCGCATGACCGTACATATGTCGTTGGTAGTACACCCAGAGCGCGACAGCGCCCGTAAGGCTGCCAGACGCATCGTGGAAGTAGGTATGCAGCTTGGTTGCCAGATATCGGCGGGCACGAGCGACGCGACCGAGGTCCTCGGGCTGGCCCTGACCAAAGGCCGTCCTGACGTGATGGTGACCGTCGGCGGTGATGGGACCATCATGCGCGCAGCCCACGTGGCTCTGCCTGACCGTGTGCCAATTCTCGGATTTAACGTGGGAGCGGTTGGGTTTCTGGCCGAAGCCGAATTGGCCCAGCTGGAAGAGGTTGTGGGGATTCTGGCCGCGGGTTCCTATACGGTGGAAGAGCATATGACGCTCGAAGTCGTACTCCCGGGCCAGCCGCCGCGAGCCGCCCTCAACGATGTGGTGTTCGCGAAGGAAGAGCGTCAGCGCTTGATATCGGTGTCGTTGAGTGTCAATGGTGAGCCGTTCCACACATATCGAGCTGATGCGCTCGTGATCGCAACCCCTACCGGATCGACCGCTTACAGCTTGTCGGCGGGCGGTCCCGTTGTTGATCCTGATCTCGAAGCCATCGTCGTCACCCCGGTTGCCCCTCACGCGCTGTTCGGGCAACCGGTCGTCTTTGCGGGTTCAACGGTGCTTGGTTGTTCGGCTGGATCGTCGCGTCCGATCGGAATCGATGTCGATGGTATGCCCGTAGGTAGCGTCACCGGCGAAGTCATGGTCCGCCGCTCAGACACTCCGGCGTTCTTTGTCCAGATCGACGGCCCAACGTTTCCGGCGAATCTCGTCAAGAAACTCGGCCTGAGGGAAAACGAAAGATGATCGAAGAGCTCATCGTGCACAACCTGGGCCTCATCGGCGAGGCTCATCTGGAGCCAGGAAGTGGATTGATCGTCATCACCGGCGAGACCGGAACCGGCAAGACCATGTTGCTTGGTGCCGTTGAGTTGCTGCTTGGCCGGTCTGCCAGTTCCGATCTCGTGGGCCCGGTCGATCGCGAAACCAGGGTTCAGGGCCGCTTCATATTCTCGGACCGGGAGATGATCGCATCTCGTCGTGTTTTTGAAGCCGGACGGAGCCGCGCATATGTCGACGGCGACATGGTTCCCGCCCGGTTTCTCGCGGAGCAACTCGAGAACCGGGTAGAGGTGGTCAAACAAGGTGATGCGCGGCGTTTGTCGGATCCGTCCGCCTTTCGGGTCTTGGTAGACGGGTGCCTCGACGCGGCGGGACTCGAAGCTCTGAGGTTGTACCGCGAGGCCTGGAATGATCTCGTCCATATCGAATCGGATCAAGAGCTCATCGGGGGCGACACGCGAGCGATCCAGCGCGAACTGGAGATGTCGAGATTTCAGGCCGAAGAAATTGCCGGCGCCGGATTCGCCAAAGGCGATGATGAGGAGCTGTCGAGACGCGCCGACCGACTTCGGTTCGCCGGAGAGCTGGCGGAGACTCTGGCAGAGGCCCAGTCGCACCTCGAGGAGCATGAGCACCTCGCTTCTGCGGTTGCCGCCATGCGACGAGCAGCTTCGTTTGATTCGAGCCTGCAGCCGATCTCCGATCAGCTGGATGGTCTCCAGGCAGAGTGGGCCGATGGGGCAGCATCTGTTCGTGACGTTGCAGCGACGATCGAACACAATCCAAACGCCCTGCGAGACGTGGAAGAAAAGCTGGCGAATCTCACAGCTTTGAAACGAAAATACGGCAGTACTCTCGAAGAAGTCTTGGCATTCGGTGATGAGGCGGCTTCACGCGTCGTTGAGTCAGAACGGCTCTTGCAGCGCGCCGGCGAGTTGGACGCCGAACTCGCCGCGGCTCGTGAGCGGGTATCGATTGCCGGCGAAGCCCTCCGAACGGCCCGGGGACGGGCCGGAAAGCTGTTGGTCGAGACAGCCACCCACCATCTTCGTGACCTCGGCTTCAGTGCTCCGGTATTGGTGATAGAAGCCACCGAAGCGGCTCCGGGCCCTCACGGAACCGACCGCCTCCAGCTGCTGTTTGCCTCCGACGAGGCGCTCCCACCAGCCCCTGCCCAGAAATCGGCTTCCGGTGGAGAATTGAGTCGGGTGATTCTTGCGGTGCGTCTTGCGGCCGGGGCCTCGGACTCGCCCGTAGTCGTGTTCGACGAAGTGGATGCAGGCGTAGGCGGCGCCACTGCTCTGGCCATGGGTGAGAAGCTGGCCGATCTGGCCAGGGGTCGGCAGGTGTTCTGTGTCACGCACCTTCCCCAGGTGGCGGCATTCGCTGATCGCCATCTCGTGGTCGATCGCAGCGGACTCAGCGCTCGTGTTCGGCCGGCTGTCGACGAAGATCGCATTGCAGAAGTGACCAGAATGATGGCCGGCCTGGGCGAAAGCAAGAAAGGGAGGGAACACGCCCTCGAATTGCTGCAGACCGCGAAAGCCCGGCGTGGGTGATTCCGTACAGTCGCCACGCGGGGTTACTATCCGGCCGACCAAGGAGCCTGCTTGACGAAATATGTGTTCATTACCGGGGGAGTGGTATCGAGCCTCGGGAAGGGCATCACCGCAGCTTCGCTGGGACGGCTATTGAAAGCCCGGGGTCTGCGGGTCGTGAATCAGAAACTGGATCCGTATCTGAACGTCGATCCCGGGACCATGAATCCCCTCGAACACGGCGAAGTGTTCGTCACAGACGACGGAGGAGAGACCGACCTCGACCTTGGCCATTATGAGCGGTTCACGGGCGAGAACCTCAGGCGCGACTCGAACGTGACGACCGGGTCGGTTTACCACTCGATTATTCAGCGAGAACGACGTGGCGAATTCCTGGGCGCGACGGTCCAGGTGATTCCTCACATCACCAACGAGATCAAATCCCGGGTCCGGAAGTTGGGCGAGTCCCCGGCTGTCGACGTGGTCATCACCGAAGTGGGCGGTACCGTGGGCGATATCGAGATTCTCCCGTTTCTCGAGGCGATTCGCCAGATCCGCAAGGATGTCGGTTCAGAGAACGTCGCGTACATTCACGTCACGCTCGTTCCGTATATCGGTCCATCTGAAGAGCTCAAGACGAAACCAACCCAGCACTCGGTGGCCGAATTGCGCAGCCGGGGTATCCAACCGGATGCAATCGTCCTCCGATCCGACCGGCCTGTGGAAGACGCGCTATCCCGCAAAATCAGTCTTTTCTGCGATGTGAGTCCGCGAGCCGTCGTCACGGCCCAGGACGCGCCGAGCATTTACCAGGTTCCCCTCGACCTTCATGAGGAGGGCTTGGATAGGGTCATCTGTGAGTCGTTGGGTCTCGTCACCAAGGAGCCGGATTTGTCCGATTGGAAGGCAATGGTCCAACGGATGTTTTCGCCGATAGATACCTTGACTGTTGCGCTCGTCGGAAAATATGTAGATCTGCCTGATGCCTATTTGTCGGTTGCCGAGGCACTCACGCATGCCGGAGCTGCCCACGGTTTCAAAGTCGACATCCGGTGGGTTTCGTCCGATGAGATGGATGGTGGGCTTCTCGTCGAGAGCGAGCTACAGGGCGTCGACGCAATTGTTGTTCCCGGTGGCTTCGGGCACCGCGGCGTCGAGGGCAAGGTGCAGGCCATTCGTCATGCCCGGGAACGCGGTATTCCGTTCCTGGGATTGTGCCTCGGCCTCCAGTGCGCGGTCATCGAGTTCGCCAGGTCCAAAGCCGGGCTGTCCGGCGCCCATTCAACCGAGTTCGATCCCACCACTCCGCATCCGGTCATCGATTTGATGGAGAGCCAGCGTGACGTCGATGACAAGGGGGGTACGATGCGCCTCGGTCTCTATGCGGCCCGTCTGGCGCCGGATTCCAAAGCGCGGCAACTCTACGGCGAGGAGTTGGTCTACGAGCGCCATCGTCACCGCTATGAGGTCAACAATCGGTATCGGGCAGATCTGGAAGCCGCCGGGATGGCCCTCGCCGGGCTTTCTCCTGATGGCAGCCTCGTCGAGTTCATCGAGATTCCTGATCATCCCTTCTTCGTCGCCACACAGGCCCATCCCGAATTCAGGTCGAGGCCCGACGTGCCACATCCGTTGTTCCTCGGGCTCATCGACGCAGCCCGGTCGTATCAGCTCGATACCGACGTGCCGGCTGAAACGAGAGACTCTCCGGTCCACCAGACACGGTGACCGGTTTTTTCGAGCGGTCCCGGGCCACCACGTACCGGGGTATGGTGATTTCGGTCGATGAGGTCATCTATCGGACTCCGTCTGGTGATGACGTGTCACGCGAAATCGTTCGTCACATGGGTGCGGTGGTCGTGGTTCCATATGACCTCGGCCATGTCTACCTGATCCGTCAGTTTCGCGCGGCCACCGGCGACTATCTGTTGGAGCTCCCGGCGGGCAAGCGCGATGTCGACGATGAGCCACCGGAAGTCACCGCCGTGCGTGAGTGTCTCGAGGAGGTTGGCGTCGAGCCCGGCCGCGTAGAGTTGATCCACCGATTTTGGAACTCGCCGGGTTTCTGTGACGAGCTGACGTTGCTGTACGTTGCCCTGGATCTGGAACAACGTGCGCGCAGCCCGCAGGGGCCGGAAGAACAGGACGCGGAGATTGTGCGCATGCCCTTGAACGATGCGCTCTCGATGGTCGACAACGGCGACATCACAGATGCCAAGACCATCATCGGTTTGTATGGACTGGATCGGTGGCACCGGAGAGGAAGCCGACGTGAAGGTGACGGTCGTGCCGGTACACGGGGAGTTGATCACGTGGGACTGAGCGTGCTGGACCTCTCTGCCAGTCAGGCATTCTTCGAAGATTGTCTCGGCTGGAAGCTGGTAGGTGAGCGCCCCGACTACCCGGCAGCATTTGTATCGGACGGCACGACAATGGTCACACTGTGGCAGGTGGCGAACCCGGATTCAGCTGTTAGGTTCGATCGGAGGTCCAATGTGGGGCTGCATCATCTCGCTTTGAGAGTTTCGAGCCAAGCAGACCTTCATGCGTTGTTTCATGCCGCAGAAAAATGGCCAGGTGTCGCTGTCGAATTCGGCCCTGAATTGTCGGGACCGGGGCCAAAGCAACACGCAATGGTGTACGAACCCGGAGGTAACCGTATCGAGTTGGCCTACGATCCTCGAATATCAACGACGTAACGAGTATTCGAGCATGGGTTGACGAGTACCTCGCTTCGCTGGCCGCGGAACGGGGACTCTCGACCAACACGGTGCGAGCGTACCGGCGTGACCTGGCGCACTACCAGGAGTTCCTGGGTGAGAGGTCGCCTTCGCCGGAGCTTGCATCAGCGTTCGTCGCGGAGTTGTCGGTTCGCGATTTCGCTCCCAGCACGATTGCGCGCCGGATCGCAGCGATTCGGGGACTCCATCGGTTTGTCCTGGCAGAAGGACTCGACGCCCATGACCCGACTCAGTTGCTGGGCACACCGCGGCTCGGTGCTTCGCTCCCAAAGGCATTGACCGTCGTCGAAGTCACACGTCTGCTAGATCACCCGGACACGTCGACCGGGGCCGGAAGACGTGACCGTGCCATGTTCGAGTTTCTCTACGGAACCGGTTGCCGGGTCGGGGAGCTGGTCGCACTCGACCTGGACGACCTCGACCTCGAACAGGCGACTGCCATTGTGACCGGGAAAGGATCAAAGCAGCGAATGGTGCCACTCGGTCGCTACGCACAAGAAGCCATCGGTGCATACCTGCCAGACCGGCTCGAGTGGCGCAGGCCAGGGGGCGGTTCCGGGGCGCTGTTTCTCAACCAGCGAGGTGGCCGCCTCACTCGCCAGGGCGTGTGGACGATTCTGAAAGATCACGGAAACGCCATTGGGCTTGCCGACGAACTGTCTCCGCACGTATTGCGGCACTCTGCTGCGACCCACATGGTCGAAGGAGGCGCAGATCTGCGTACCGTCCAGGAAATGCTGGGCCACGCTACAATTCGGACCACTCAGGTGTATACGAACGTATCACCGCAGCACATCCGGGAGGTGTACATCACCTCCCACCCGCGGGGACGTTGAGACCCGGCAGGTTGACCAGGCTTGATACCAGACTGCAACCAGGCTGATACGAGGCTGAAAGCGGTTGACGGCGGGTTGACAAAAACAGGTGATTCAAGACAGTTGATTCAAGACAGGTTGGTAGACGGCCTGGCTCAGACCACCCGGCGTAGCGCACACCCAAACTCACCCATCCTCCCTGGCGACGTAGGCCGGGCACCAAACCGGCTGAAGGCCGGAGAACGAAGCGAGCAGGCGAACGGAGAAAGCAAGAGATGACCGTAGACATGAACGCCGCCAAAGCCACACTCCTGGAAGAGCGCGCCAAGCTCGTTCACCAGATGGACGAACTGGGTGCCAATGAGAACGGCGATTTGCGTCCAGATCTGGACTTCGGAGAAGGATTCGCCGACGCCGCCGCCATCACTGCAGAACGGACAGAGGTCATGGGCCTTGCCAACGTGCTCAAGGAGCAGCTCGAATCCGTCGACGAAGCGCTCGGTCGGATCGAGACGGGTTCGTACGGTACGTGCAGCAATTGTGGCAAGAACATTGGAGCCGCCCGTCTGAAGATTCGCCCCATGGCAAATATGTGCATTGAGTGCAAAACCGCTGCCAGCTAGCACGCCTTGGAGTCGATAACCGGCAACACGGCCGGTGATGTTGCAGTATTCGTTTTCATACTCCTGATGTCGGTCGTGGTTCATGAGGTGTCCCACGGCGCCCTGGCCAGGTATCTGGGTGACCCGACTGCCCAGCGGGCGGGAAGGCTCACGTTGAATCCCATCAAGCATCTCCACCCGATCGGTTCCGTGCTGCTTCCCGCCGCGCTTGCGTTCCTGGGTGCCCCGGTCTTCGGGTGGGCCCGACCGGTGCCGGTCAATCCTCAGTACTTTCGTCAACCGACCTACGGCATGGCTGCAGTTGCGCTGGCCGGGCCCCTTTCAAATCTGGCAATCGCGATCGTGGCCGGACGCCTCGTGCTCCCTCTGGTAACCGGGGTCGGAGAGGTGCTGGTGTTCGGGATCGTGTTCCTGAACCTGCTGCTTGCGGTTTTCAATATGATTCCGATTCCTCCGCTTGACGGGAGCAAATTGATTCCCATTCTCTTGCCTGAAGCTGGACGTCGTGTGTATTACAAATACGGCCAGCTCGGAATCCTGGTTCTGCTCGTTGCCCTGTTGATGGGTGAAAGCCCATTCGCCGATGCACTCATCGGAGCAGCTTCCTGGCTGTTGCCGGTGACAGGGCTTTGATGAGTTCGCTACCACACCTCACGAGACGGTTTTTCGAGGTTGCGCTGGCGAAGGACCTCTCCGGCGACGAGATGTCAGAAGTGGCAGGCTGGTTGAAGCCGGACTTGCTCGGACTGTTTGTGCGACAGCAGGTGGCCGATCAGCGGCACGGATACGAGTGCGCAAGACGCATCCTGGACGAGGATCCGGATCGAACCGATCTCATCTCGGCAGCTCTGCTTCATGATATCGGAAAACGACATGCAGGCCTCGGGGCAATCGGAAGGACATTCGCGACACTCGCGGGACTGTTGCCGGTCCCGACTACCGGAAGGTGGTCGATCTATCTAGATCACCCGGCATTGGGGGCGGCGGAATTGTTCGACGCTGATGCTGATCCGATCGCGGTTGCGTTCGCACGTCACCAGGACGGCGAACGCCCCGGATCCATCGACCGCGAGTCGTGGAGGCTGCTGCGGCTGAGCGACTGGGAAGGTCCGTAGTTGCCCTATGTTGGTGCGAGTTCGGCGACCCATCAAAAGACCCTGCAAAGAGGCGCCGGTCAATAGCATGAGGGCCGCCGAGCGCTGGGAAACATGATGAGTTATGAGGTGAAGACCGAGGTTTTTGAGGGTCCCCTGGACCTCCTCCTCACGCTGATCACCCAGCATAAGGTCACGGTGACGGACCTGAGCCTCACGGACCTGGTCTCAGAATATGTCGCCTATCTCGATCGCATCGCCCACCTCGACATGGAGATCACCAGCGAGTTTCTCCTCATTGCAGCGACCCTCATTCAGCTGAAAGCCCGGTTCCTGTTACCGGACGATGAGCCGATCGACATCGACGAAGAACTGGCCCTCATGGAGGAGCGGGATCGGTTGCTCGCAAGGTTGCTGGCCTGTGCCACCTTTAAGGATGTTGCGGCCGTGCTCGGGCATCGTCTCGGAGCCAACCAACAGTTCTTGCCCAGAACCCTCGGTCTCGACATGGACTTTCCCGACACCCTTCCCGAGGTCCACATACGAGTGGACGCCCGGGGATTGGCCCGGTTGGCCGACCTGGCTTTCGCCCCACCCGAGATTGATCCGGATCTGGACCATCTGGCCCTCGACCTTCCCTCGGTGCCAGATGCAATCGACGACTTGCGGACGCGTATGGCAGGAATGATGCGATCGGAATTCGACCGGATGATTTCCCACTGCGATACGACCCTGGAGGTAGCTGCCTACTTTCTGGCCTTGCTCGAACTGGCCCGATGGGGAATCGTCGGAGTAAACCAGGATCATCGTGACGCCCCGATCATGCTCACCTACGAAGGAACTCCATGAATACCCGTGGCTTGCTCGAGGCCATCCTGTTTGTCGCCGAAGAGCCGGTGGCTGCACCGGAGTTGGCCCAGGTACTCGAGGTGCCCGTTGCCCAGGTGGTGGACGAACTCACGGCCTGGGCCCGGGACCTGGAACAACGCCATGCGGGATTCGTGCTGCGCGAAATCGCAGGCGGATGGCGCCTGTATTCGAACCCGGGGGCAGCGGCGTATCTCGAACGATTTGCCGCTTCGCCGGGTGCTTCACGGTTGAGCCAGGCTGCGCTGGAAACGTTGGCGGTCGTGGCCTATCGGCAGCCGGTCTCCCGTGGCCAGGTTTCCGAGATCCGCGGTGTTGATTGCGAACGAACCATGCGGACGCTCGAGCGGTACGGCCTGATCGCCGAAGTGGGAATAGCGCCGGGGCCCGGATCGCCGATTCTGTACGGGAGCACAGAGCTCTTTCTGGAGAAGCTCGGCCTCAATCGTCTGTCCGACCTTCCACCTTTGGCTGAACACGTGCCCCCTGCCGATGTTGTCGAAGCCCTGGAACGTCCTTTTCGACCGGAAGCATCATCGAGCGAATCCACAAACTGATCGCACGGGCCGGGGTCGCCTCACTTCGGGCATCCGAGGAGATGATTCGGTCCGGTCGGGTGACCGTGGATGGGTTGCCCGCCCACATCGGTCAACAGGTTGACCCTGAATCTGCCATGATCGCCGTAGATGGTGATCTCATCCCGGTAGCTCCCGGCCTTGTGCACTACCTGTTGTATAAGCCCGTGGGTGTCGTGAGTACTGCAGCTGACACCCACGAACGCACCACTGTCACCGATTTGGTTCCTTCCGATGAGCGTATCTATCCGGTAGGACGCCTCGACATGGACTCCGAGGGTTTGATGCTCCTGACCAATGACGGATATCTGTCTCACCGGCTCAGCCATCCGCGTTTCGGGGTGACCAAGACCTACGTCCTCCGAACCACGGGAACTGCCGGCAAGTCCGATGTCGCCAGACTCGTCTCAGGCGTGCAACTCGACGATGGACCCGCCCGGGCTCTATCCGCGAGAATCCTCCAGCGATCGAAGCACGCGACGTTGCTCGAGATCGTGATGACCGAGGGCCGCAATCGGGTGGTACGCCGGATGGCAGACGCCATCGGACTGCCGGTCACGGCCCTCACGAGAGTCGCCATAGGGCCCCTGGTGGATCGCTCCTTGAAGCCTGGCGACTGGAGGCAGTTGACGGCCCGGGAGGTACGATCTCTCTATGCGGCCGGGAGTGATCCGGCAACTGGCAGATCGACAGAAGAGGACGGATGAACAAACCGATCTTGCCCAGTCTCCCGGTGCGCGGGTCTGTCTCCGTTCCCGGTTCAAAAAGCATTACCAACCGGGCGCTCGTGATCGCGTCTCTCGCCGATGGTGTGTCCACCCTGGTGGCACCTCTCGACAGCGACGATACCGAGGCGATGGTCGACTGTCTGGAAGGGTTGGGGGTTCGCATCGATCGCTGGAACCCGCTCTGGCGGGTCCAGGGGACCAATGGCACATTTGACCCGATTCGGAATGTTCTCGACGCCAGGGCGTCAGGAACCACAGCTCGATTCATCACGGCGATAGCGGCGCTAGCCAACGCCGAGATCATCGTTGACGGTGTTCCTCGCATGCGTCAGCGTCCTATCGGCACACTCACGAAGGCGCTGAGGGATCTGGGCGGCGACGTCACAGATCAAGGCGGCTACCCACCTATCAATATCGAGAGTACCGGCCTCGATGGTGGCGCCATCGTCATGGATGGCTCCGTCTCCAGTCAGTTTGTATCAGCCGTTCTCATGGCCGCTCCGTACGCCCGCTCCGCAACCACGATCGAACTCACCGCCGTCGCTTCACGGCCTTACATTGATCAAACGCTCGAGGTGATGCAGGCCTTTGGGGCTGATGCCGGTTGGGAGGATGCGAACACGCTCTACGTCGACCGCACTGGTTATCGGGCAGCCGAGTTCGCCATCGAGCCCGACGCGTCGGCGGCGGTCTATCCGATGGCGGCGGCCGCCGTCACCGGTGGCACCTTGACGATCCAGGGGCTCCGCAGGGACTCCCTCCAGGCCGACCTCGCGATCATCCCCATCCTCGAATCGATGGGTTGTTCAGCCGAGTGGAACGAGCGCGGATTGAAGCTCATCGGCACAACCGGTCTCTCCGGAGTGGACGTGGATATGAATCATGCGCCGGACGCGGCGGTCGCAGTTTCCGTTATCGCTCTGTTCGCAGCGGGACCGACGACCATTCGCAATGTACCAAACCTGCGCGTCAAAGAAACTGACCGTTTGGCCGCAATCGCCAACGAACTCTCGAAGTTGGGAGCTGCGGTGGATGAGCGCGAAGACGGCTTGACCATCACCCCGGGTCGGTTGCGGGGGGCCAGGGTCGCAACGTACGACGATCACCGGATTGCGATGGCGTTCTCCGTGGCCGGTTTGCGGATTCCGGGGGTGGTGATCACCGACATCGAATGTGTTTCGAAGACCTGGCCGGGCTACTTCGATGCCATGGAGCGTTATCTGCGCCCCGCGGTCGTCGCGATCGACGGACCGTCAGGCGTCGGGAAATCCACGGTGAGCCGGGCCGTAGCCGACCGATGTGGATGGGGACATCTGGAAACGGGCGGTTACTACCGATTGGCGACGTTGGCGGTACTGAGGTCAGAGGTCGATCCGACCGATCCAGTCGAAGTTGCTCCGGTGGTCGAGGCGGCAGATATCGGGATGCAACGAGGCGTCGCAACACTGAACGGAAAGGATGTGACAGGAGAGCTCAGGAGCGAAGCGGTTACGGCCAATGTATCCGCGGTTTCTGCCATGCCAGACGTCAGGGCACAACTCGTGGCCAAACAGCGAGCGTGGGTTGCAGCCACCGGCCCCAGCGTCGTAGAAGGCCGTGATATCGGCACGGTGGTCTTCGACGATGCGCCGCTCAAGATTTATCTCACCGCTACAGCGGAAGAACGCGCCAGGCGACGCGCCGGCGACCTCGGTCTCGCACCCGATGCCCTCGATGAGTTGACCGCCAAGATGCGACGGCGAGACGAGATCGATTCGACTCGCAAGGCGTCGCCGTTGCGAGCAGCCGACGACGCCATCGTGATAGATACCTCGGATTTGACCATAGAGGAGGTCGTTGATCTCGTGGCTGGTCACCTCGATCGGGTCCTTG
>JAHEJY010000232.1:0-13354 GCA_024638625.1 Actinomycetes bacterium | reverse complement strand
AGATCGAGGGCGTCGGCGGCGGTCCACTCACGGTCTTTCTCCAGGAGACCGGGCTGCCCCGGGTTCGAGGCCGCATATCCCGCCTCGACAGCAGCCTGGATAGCCGAGAGGAACCCGCGCAGATCGCGGGGGAGAGGGAAGTATTCGTCCTCGGTGGTTACCCGCAACGATTCGACCTCTGCGGCCGGATCGACTGCGGCTATCACTGCCCTCACGATTTGGTCGGGAGCGGACGCACCTGCGGTCACACCTACGACATCTGTGGGCTTGATCCAGGACGGATCGATGTCGTCGGGCCCATCGACCCGATAGGCGGAGCAGCCCTCGACCTGAGCGACCCGAACCAAAGCTTGGGTGTTTGACGAGTTGTCAGAGCCGACCACGAGGATCACGTCGGCGCGTCGCGCAAGCTCTTTGACAGCCGACTGGCGGTTGGTCGTTGCATAGCAAAGATCACTTTTCCTGGCGGTTGCCAGATCCGGGAACCCGGCCTGAGCAGCATCGAAGACTCCCTCCCACTCGTACATACCGAGGGTGGTCTGGGCGAGCAGCGCCACCTTGGCAGGATCCTTCGGCACGAAGTCGCCAAGCCCGTCCTCTGGCTCGATGAGGGTGATCGCCTCCGGTGCCTCGGCGATGGTTCCAACGGCTTCATCATGTCCTGCGTGGCCGACATACAGAATATCGAAGCCGTCACGTGCCATTTTCTTGACCTCGTGGTGGACTTTGGTGACCAGGGGACAGACAGCATCGACGAGGACCGCCGATTTCTCCCGTGCGGCTGCCACCACCTCGGGCGCCGATCCGTGGGCCGACAACATGACCGGGGCGCCATCGGGCACCTCGCTGATGTCGTTGACGAAGATGACACCAGCATCTTCGAACGCCTTGACCACGGTCGCGTTGTGCACGATTTCGTGAAAGCAATAGACCTCGCCGTCGAAGGTCTGCACCATCCAGGTGAGGGCCTTGATGGCCATCTCTACGCCCGCACAGAACCCACGCGGCTCCGCCAGCACAATCTTGTTCGCCATCCGTGAAATATTACAGAATCCCCATCTATAGCCAGGACCACCCGGACGGGGCTGAACGATCTTGACAGCATGGGGCCAAAAGCCACAGCGGATGCCATCAGTTGATGAGTATCGTTGCGAACCTCATGTCTGGTCTTCCACTCGTCGCAGTCGTCGGTCGTCCGAATGTGGGCAAGTCGACCCTGGTGAATCGCATAGTCGGACGGCGCCTTGCCGTGGTCGAGGCCAAGTCAGGTGTGACCCGAGACCGCAAAGAGATTCCAGCCAGGTGGAACGAACGGGATTTCATCGTGGTCGACACCGGCGGCTGGGAGTTGACACCTGCCGATGATCTGGTTGCCGACATTCGAGGACAAGCCGAGATTGCCATCGCCGCGGCGGACGTCATCGTATTCGTCGTTGATGCGCAGACCGGGATCACGGCCGATGACGCAGGCGTGGTCGATATGCTCCGACATGCGGATGTCCCTGTGGTGGTGGCCGCCAACAAGGTCGACGGTTCCAAGCACGACCACCTTGTCACGGAATTGTGGTCGGTTGGGCTGGGCGAACCGATCGGGGTGAGTGCCCTGCACGGCAGGGGCTCCGGAGATCTCCTGGATCGCATCATCAAGCTGCTGCCGCCCGAAGCCGACGATTCGGATCGAGAACCGGTTGCAACGCTGGCGATCCTCGGACGCCCCAACGTTGGCAAGTCGACCCTGTTGAATCAGCTGGCGGGCGAGGAGCGTGTGCTCGTTTCCCCCGTTGCCGGTACAACTCGCGACCCGATAGACGTCGTTGTCGACATGGATGGAGAGCCGTTTCGGGTCGTTGATACCGCAGGTATCCGACGGCGGGCGGTGAGTGCGGACAAGGGAGCCGATTTCTACTCGATCATGCGCGCCCGGAAGGCATTGGCCGAAGCTGACGTGGCGCTCCTCATCATCGATGGTCATGAGGGTGCCAGCTTTCAAGATCAGCGGCTCGCCCAGGAAGTTGCCGACGCCGGAGCCGGTCTCGTCATCCTCGCAAACAAGTGGGACGAAGCAGACGCCGAAGAGCGGGCGGAAACCCTCTCATCGATCGGCGATCGTCTCGCGTTTGCTCATTGGGCTCCGGTCTTGACGATGTCGGCCAAAACCGGCTCGAAAGTGGGTCGTATCGGCGGAGCAGTCCGGCTTGCGCTGGAGAACCGGCGCAAGCGAATCCCTACCGGTGAGTTGAATCGGCTCATGCGTCGATGGCAGCAGATGCATCCGCCGCCCGTCCGCAAAGGGCGCCGGCCCAAGATTCTCTACGCCGTCCAATCCCGGATCGAGCCTCCAGAAATCGTTCTCATGATCTCCGGGGGGGAACTCGGCTCCGACTATCTTCGGTACCTCGAAGGCAAAGTGCGCGAGCACGACGACTACACCGCGACCCCCGTATGGATCACACCACGCAGCCGGCAGAGCCAACACCACCGGAGCTGAATCTCCCCGAGTCATCGGAGGAAAGAACGCCACTTGGGTTCAAGGTGTTCGCAGGGTTCGCCATCGCGTATGTCATCCTCAGGGTGGTACAGATGGTCGGGTGGGGTATCGATTGGTTGTTCGGTGGCTGATTCATCGAACCCTGGTAGGTACGCAAGGCTCGCAGCCCGCATCGGGGACACCGCCTGGTTCCGACCTGTGTCCCTGAGGCTGCTGCCCATGGTGGACCGGGCTCTGGTCCCGCTCGGATTGCGTGCGGCCCCCTGGCCGACCTTGCTCCTCACGACCACAGGACGGGTATCAGGAAAAGACCGGAAGACGCCATTGTTCTTCATCGACGCGGACGATGGCCCGGCGGTGGCTGCCACCAACTACGGCCGGCATGAACCGGATTGGTCCAGAAATCTTCGTGCCAACCCTGCGTGTCGCACGACCTCGCGACGTCAGACCAGGCGTGCCGTCGCTCGCGCTGCGAACCCGGCGGAGTTCGAGAGCCTATTTGCCCGTTTTGTCGAGTTCTACCCGAGCTATGAGGACTACCGGGCCAGGGCCGGGCGCGAGGTTCCGATATGGATACTGGAGGAGCGGGACGCCCATACCGAGTAACCTGCCCGGGTCACGGGCTGTGGCGCAGCTTGGTAGCGCACTTGACTGGGGGTCAAGAGGTCGCTGGTTCAAATCCAGTCAGCCCGACCGGCAGAGTCCAGATACGCGAGCTTTTTCGATACCCAGGGTTCTAGGCGGCGGTTTTCGCCACCTACAACCCTGGGTATTGCGGTCGGTTCAGTCTTCGAATTTGAAAGACACCGCCAGCTTGACTCGATATGACTCGACCTGGCCGTCGTCGCCGATGGTGAGATCAAACTGCTGCACCTCGGCCACACGAAGATCTCGCAATGAGCTGGATGCGCGAGCAACTGCGGCGGCTGCGGCAGCCTCCCACGAATCCGGGCTCGTACCGACGATATCGATGACTTTGTAGACGGACATGTGACTCCTCAGGTCTCGGTTCTCTCGAACCACACTACGGAACGATCCGTTGCAGGGCCAATCCTGCATCGCTCTCCGGGCATCTCTCACCGAGTAGCGAACCGGATCGGTGTGGATCGTGTGGCTCTCACTCACTCATCGAGTTGTGGCATCGCCCCGGAAGGGGGCACAGCGACATGAAATGGCCCGGCGTGCGCGATCACCGGCGCTGAATTGGTACTGGTTCAGGCATCGCATCAGACCATCACTGGTTCTGGTGCGATCAGCTCCGGAAATTCGTAGGCTATTCAACATCGACGCAGAGTGTTCGACTACGTTCTGTAGTGATGACCGCTGCGGGTGAACGTGGATCTCATGGGCACCTGGAGGTGAACGGTACGACGTCATGACAACGTCGATTGGGACCGCCAGGACGTGAATGGATTGAGAAGTTGACGAGGATCAAAACCTCATGCGACGCCTGTGGTGATGTCGTGGTGGATTCCAGGCGACTCGGCATCGAAACAGACGCCAGCACGATCGAATACGTATTCGCATGTCCGATTTGCGAGGCCCGGCATCGTCGGCCGCTATCGCAGGCAACCGCCGAACTACTTTCTGCTTCCGGTGTACCACGAGTACCGCGAAAGGTCGAACCCCCGCAATCCTCGGTCTCCGATATCAGATCCTCCGACGGCAGGGCCACGGATGGCAACTCTCATGCTGCGGCGGGTACGGTCGTAGAAGCCTCCCGTTCGCCGTTTGAGGTTAAAACCACATTGAGCGGCGAAGAGCTGAACGGCAAGACCCGCCCGACATCCATTATTTGTGAGCATTGCGGAGAACGTGGCGAAGTCAAAGCGAAGGGCCCGGTTCCCAGGTTTTGTTCACCGAGGTGCCGCTCGAGAAACCGCAGGCAGCCAATCACGAGTCGCGAACATCCCGTGGATGAGAACAAAACCGTATCGCCAACGAGCGACGAATCTCAGAACCCCAGCCCTCCCAATGGCTCGCCCGAGTCCGATGATGCGACGATACGCGAGGTCACTTCCGTGTCTGCCCCGACGTCGGTCAACCTTCTGAAACTAGCGGCTCGCGTTCCGGAAACGTCAGCGGAACAAGGCTCGAGCGAAACCACACCAGATGACCATCAACCGCAGGCTCTGACTGATCTGCGACTTCTCCGGAGGTCGTTGAGAGAAGCACGCCGCTTCCGGGTCCGGATAGCGGGCTTTTTCATTTTGAGTTTGCTGTCGACGCCGCTCGCCCTGCTGAGCCCGGTACCTCTGGCAATTGCTGTTGACAGCGCGCTCGGCGCCGAACCTCTTCCCTCGCTCTTGGCGTCATTAGTCCCGGATGGTCTGGAGCAGTCCCCGGGCGGAGCGTTATTCGTCGCAGCCGTGCTACTTGTTGTCGTTGCGTTGCTGTCGGCGATGCAGGAACTGGCGACCGCCGCATTAGAGGTATCAGTCGGGGAGAAGCTCACCCTCCAGTTCCAGAGCAAGCTTCTCAAGCATGTTCAGCGCTTGTCCTTTGCTTTCCACGACTCCCGCGGGACGGCTGATTCGATCTATCGGATCCAACACGATGCGGGCGCGATACAGGCCATCGCGGTGCGGGCACTGATACCGGTGGTGACGTCGGTGGTCACGCTCGTGTCCATGATCGTCATCATCATGCGAATTGACATCGGACTGGCGGCAGTTGCTCTGGGCGTCTCACCTCTTCTGGCGTTCTATACGCGGGTTTATCGATTCCGGATGCGACCTAGATACAAGCAAGCCAGCCAACTGGAGAGTTCCGCGCTCAAGGTTGTTCAAGAAGTACTCACGTCAATGCGCGTTGTCAAAGCGTTCGGTCGTGAAGAGGCCGAGCAACGGCGTTTTGAGCACACGAGCAGCGAGGGAGTGGCAGCCCGGATACAACTGGCGATCGGCGAGGGCGCTTTCGCATTGGTTGTGAACGTCACGGTCGCGCTCGGGACTGCAGTCGTGTTGTACGTGGGCGTGAACGGCGTCCAGAAAGGATCTTTGACACTCGGCGCCCTGCTGCTGGTTCTGAGTTACGTGAACCAGCTCTACGGTCCGCTGAGGACTCTGAGCAACAAGACAGCGAGCTTGCAGCGACAACTGGCAAAGGCCGAGCGGGCGTTCAGTCTGCTCGAGGAGAGCCCGGATGTCCGGGAGCGGCTGAATGCTCACAGAATCAAGCGTGCATCGGGAGCCATCGAACTGCACAACGTATCGTTTGGATATGGAGATCAGCCCAACGTCCTCGAGCGGATCTCCCTGTCGGTTCCGGCCGGCACGCGTGTGGGCTTGGCTGGTCCGACCGGGGTTGGAAAGACGACTCTGGTGAGCCTCCTGGCTCGCTTCTATGATCCGCGCAGCGGCCGCATTCTCCTGGATGGAATCGATTTACGCGACTGTCGAATTCGCGACCTGCGCGCCCAGTTCACGTTCATGCTCCAGGAACCCGTTCTCTTCTCGACCTCGATAGCTGACAACGTTGCCTACGCCCGCCCGGGAGCCTCGTACGAGGACATCGTCACCGCAACCCGGACCGCAGGAGCCCACGAGTTCGTGTCCGCCCTGCCAGACGGTTATAACACCGTCGTCGGCGAGCGCGGTATGAGTTTGTCGGGGGGTGAGCGCCAAAGACTGTCGCTGGCGAGGGCGTTCTTGTCCGACGCTCCGATTCTCATCCTCGACGAACCGACGAGCTCGGTCGATGTCGAAACGGAGGCCGGAATCATGGAGGCCATGCATGGGCTGATGGCGGGCCGGACGACGTTCATGATTGCCCACCGTACCGGCACACTGGACCAGTGCGATCGGATCTGGAAATTTGAGAACCGCCGGATTGTGGATGCGGTCGGGCATCCGGCAATACCGTCCTCCGGGGCGTTTCCGGCGACTTCCTCTGTGATTCGTCTCGAACCGGGCCAGGATTCTGGCTCAGGCGAGCAGATCATCGCTCAACCGTGAAGCCCTTCTGACCAGTTTCGCCACCTTGGTCGGAGAAAAACCATGGTCGGAACTCTGACTGAGCCAAGCAACCGTTCTATATAACCGAAAGCCTGCCATGATCCGCCGCATCTCGTCGCCGGGCGGCAACGGAACGCCGTGGGCCTCGGCAGCAAGCCGATAGGCGGCGTACATGCTGGTGCGGGCGTCTGGATTCGCCCAATGTGTGAAGTAAGCCAGATCGAAGAGGGGGCTTCCGGCTGCCGCCAATTCCCAGTCGACGGCGCTGATGCGGGGCTGTGGAACCGTGGTGTCCACGATGATATGCCATGGAATGAAACCACCATGCACGAGCGTGCGTGGCTGATTCGCCAGGAGCTCGGCCACGGCGTCATACGTGGCAGCCAGAGCCCGAAACTGGTGGCTCGAATCCGGTGCCAGATATTCGACTTGGAGCATCCCTTTCTCCAGCGGAGCACGGAAGAATCCGTAGTCATGTTGGATCAAATAGCCATCATCGATGAGATCTGCCGCCCGGGAGACAAAATGACCCTGCATTCTGCCGAGCCACGAAACGGCCTCAACCCCCAGACGGTCATTGGCATCCTCGATGATGGTGCCGGGAAGTCCTTCAAGCAGTAGCCAATATTGACCGGTCACCGGATCCTGGCGGACATCGACGAGGGCAGCAGTTCCGAGCCCCGCGTCGGCAAGGAGGTTTCGGTAGACGTGCACCTCCCGATCGCGCCGGGCACCAAGATCCTCTTTAGGTCTATAGGAGCGGGAAAGATCTTTGAAGAAAAGTTCGTCGCTTCGGCCTGTGGCGTACTCGATCGTTACATGTGCACTGAAATAGGATCCGGGATCCGACAAGGGTGCTACCACGACCCGACGCACTGTTTTGCTGTTCCGGGCGGCGATAGTGTGCAGATAGTCGTAGACGTCCGCGCCGGGTCCCGGGGCAGTTGTTGTGCTCACGAGAGAGACGTGGTCATGAGGGAGTCGTGGTCACGAGGGAGTCGTGCGGAAGAGAAAGTCGTTCAGTGGCCGTGAGTTGAACACCCGATTCATCCGTATCTGACCCGTGCTCAAAATCACGCGTCGTTGGGACACTTCTGAGCACTGCATCTCCAGTCCCTCTCATGTTGCGACGCCCGCTGATTTTGCACGTTACTGTCTCGAGCCGGGCCTGAAATCGGAAATCTCCTGATTGGCAGGAAAAGGGACACAATGGTTGGATCTCACCATGCATCCTCTCGCCCGCGCCTCCGATCACCCAGCTCTCGGCGCATGGATGGCGCTCACCGGCACTACCGCCCAGGCGGAGGTCGAGGTAGTTCATCTCAAATCGAAACGCGAAGGCTCCGTGTACCGGATCATCGAATCGAACCCCGTGTCGACGACATTGATAGCCAAACGCGCCCACCGGCGGAAGGGCACAATCGAACATGGGGTCTACAAGGCAATCGGGTCGGAGGATTCGATGGGTTCGGTCGAGTACTACGGATGTGTCGAAGAAGCAGGCACGCCCTATTTATGGCTATTCCTCGAAGATGTCGGAGATGAGCGATACTCCCCGGCATCGGCCGAGGACCGCGCCCTGGCCGCCACATGGTTGGGAGCGCTCCAGGTCACGATTGCCCGCACGGGGGCGATGCAGCAATTCCCCGAGCGGGGACCAGATTTCTTCCAGCTTCACCTCAAATCCTTGATGCATGAGCTTCCGGCCATTCGCACGCGATCACGGCTCCCCCAGGACATTCGACGAATTATTCAGGGAATCGAATCCCTCTGTGAGCACCTGGCAAAGCATTGGATTGCACTCGACGAGTTCTGTGCACCCGTCCCGAGAACGCTCATTCACGGAGACTGCTTGCGAAAGAATGTCCATGTTCGCCGGACATCCGGAGCACCAGAGATTGCGTTCTTTGATTGGGGTGGAGCCGGGCGCGGGCTGGCGGCGACTGACCTGGGCCTTCTTGGACTACCTGCCCAAGGTCCGCCTGGCTTTGATCCGGGCTATGCGCCCTACATAGACACTGTGCGTGAACTCTGGACTGACGTCGAGCCAGGGCTTGTCAGACAATTGGCCCAGATCGGGCAGCTGTTCTGGGTACTCAAAGTGATCCACAAGAGCTTGCCGGACCTGGACAAGCCGCTGCCTCATGTGGTCGACAACTTCAGGCTGTACGGTGCCGCTTTGCATCGATCGCTGTCAGAGACGATCTGGGCTCCACCACCCTCCTTGGAATCGGCACAGTTTGATCGGTAGCCGGGCCTTCACCAGCCCTGGCGGTTGCTGAGCTCGTCGAGCCACGAAGTGGCCAACTCCAGATTCGAGACGGCTGATTCGTCCAAATCTCCCGGACGGGACAACACCCACGCCACGAAGACCACGGATCGAAAAAAGCGACCCACCTCTGCCAGACTTCGCCACCACTCCCGCTCGAGACGGGGCCACCGATCAACCACCAGTTGCCGGTAGGTGTCGAGATCGACGCCGGAGAGATCTTCGGCAGGGCTTCCCCATCCTGCCTTCTCCCAATCGATCACCACGACGTTCGTGACGACCTCGTCGGTGGATGAGCGCTCCCGGATAAAGACGTTGTGTGCCACGAGATCGCCGTGCACCAGCGTACGCGGGCCTGCGCTGCAATGGTCTTCGAGAACCGACCAGCGAGATTCAAGCCTTGCACACTGCGCGAGCAGGGCCCCGATCGCTCTGCTTTCCCTCGTGGAAGTTTGCTGCTGAGCTATCCGGTTTTCCAGGGATCGAGTCGCGTTGTGCAACAACGAGCGATAGTGCTTTGGGCTCTTGTCTGGCAGGTTGGGCGGCTCCCAGGTGATGCCCGTGTGGAGGGTTCCGAGCCAGGTGGCCAACGCGATACGGTCCTTCTGGTCGCCTTCGTTGTACGCCCGGCCGCTCGCCTCCGTCACGAAGATCCACTGGCTTCCGTCGGGTTCGGCCCTCGTTCCGCCGAGAAACGCTGGTTGCCGGATTCCCACACGCGGGAGGATGTGTTCATACACGTTACGCTCGGTGGCCCCGGATGCTCCAACCAAGCATTTCGCGATGACCGCACGACCACTACCGTCAACCAGTCGATAGACGGGTCTCAGTGGGTGACCTTCCTGGAGAACCTCTACTGATTCCGGCGATTCCGCATCGGGGTTGAGAGCTTCCCAAACCCGAGACGCCAAATGGTGGGTGGGCGCTACCACCTTGATCCACTCCAAACACATGGTGGAGGAGCTGCCGTGCTGACGTTTGTCCCTGCCTCCATCTCCCGTTTCATGCCGAATCCATTGCATCGGCTACGAGCTTCGACAGCACTTTGTCGGAATCGAAATGTGACTCGGCGATTGATCGGGCGGCTTCGCAATGATTCTCATAATCGCCCTCGACGGCCGCGATTGCGTCGACCGCACTGTCGAGATCGGCGAAGGGCAGGATGCCTTTTCCCGTCGGGAGCACACCCGTGAACCCTGTGTCCTGTACGATCACCGGGCGAGCGGCGGCGAGATAACAGGCACTCCGCTCACTGAACCAGCCCGGTTGTCCTCGCACGTATGCGTTTTTGGCGACGCTCCACTCAGCCCGTGATGAGCGAATGAAGTCACGGTATCGGAGGGCGTCTCCGCACACGGCATCTGCGTCGACGACCCCCCAACCCGCACCCTCGAGCAGCCGGACAGGATCCATATCCGTTTCGAGGTCAGCCGATTCCCATTGCCGGTGTCGGGTACCGCCGAGGGCAACCTCCAGGTAGACCGGAGTTACGGACGCAGGCAAGTGAAGAAACTGTCGAAACTCCACATCTTTTTGCCCGTACGAAACCTCCCGGTAGACAAGTGGCTCATAACTGGCCCAATTCATCACCGTCGTATAGGCGTCGCGTCTGGACGGGACTGGCTCCCATTCCGACAATACGATCGGCTGGCGGGTCGCATGCCAGCTGTGACCGGTTTCGGGAACTCTGTCGTTCATCGATTCGCCGAACGTGAAATGTATATCGTGGGCATCGACCCGCCCCCGAAAATCTCGCCGCCCGGCAATCTTGGCGTGGGTCACGACCGGATCGGTGTCGATATAGGCCAGCCGGGATATGCCACGGTATCGCGACGGGTCCGACAACGTGCCCGAGGTGTTGATGAGCAGATCTGCTTCGCTCAGAACAGCCTCGCGTTTCTCATCCGTAAGCCCGTACCAGCTCGATTCGATCGGGCAGTGGTAGGCCCACCGGTTCTCAAAGCCAAAGCGAGACGCCGTGGTTGCGAGGTGCGCCACGTTCCGGGAACAGTCCTTTGAAACCCAATCGCGTCCAGTTGGGCCGCCATCGGTGTTGTAGGGTCCTTCACCGGAGTCCTCGAAGTAATACACATCGTGGTTCAGCCGATCGAGCCCGAGTACGTACTGAAGGTAATGCCAGGTAATCCCCCCCAACGTCGGGTGCTGGGCGATAAGACCCGTGACAATGATCTTCAGCTGACGCGAGCGCCGCCTAGTCGTCGGCACGTCGGGAGAACCCGTCTCGCTTCAGAGGGGTGATGAAGGCGTCCATGGCAGAACCGCACTGCAACAGAACGAGCACCGAAACAGCGAAAAGCATGACACCGAAGACCACAGAAACAATACGAGCCGCGTCCCACCATGAGATCAGGAATCCAGCCAAGAGTGTGGCAAGGATTCCAACCATCACTGCGTTCACGTGCGGCCATATCTTCACGCGAACGAGCTGATGGCGATCCTTGTGATCTTCGCCCGCCAGGCGAAGGCGGGCCCTACCGAACGATCCTGCCCGGACTTCGAGATCCCATCGAGCGTGTGCCGTGCCCTTCTTCACATCTGCTTGGGAGCGCTCGAGGTCGGAGTAAAGGGCCGCGAGCCGATCGGGATCGTGTTGCCAATCGCTGGTCCACAACAGCAGGTTCGTCGGGATCGGCCGGACAAATCCGAAACGACCTCTACGTTGCATTCGGCGTTGCGACGGAGCCGGGCGAAGCTGGCCCCAGAGCCTTGCCACAGGCTGGAGGAGGTGAAGCATCGCCGTCGTGGCGACCAGCCTGCCCCTCCGTTGCTGCGCGAGGATCGCCGAGGGAAATGTGGCGCGTCTGGCACTGGCAACCGCCTGGGCCACAAGCGCCGAGATCGCCAGCGCCAGGGGTGCGCCAGCCCATAACAAGGGCTTGGACGCTACGCCCAGAACCGTCAAGAGGGCGAGTGCTGCAACAAAGAGGCCGACCTGTGGCGTCAGCAAGAAAGCTGAAACCCTTCCAAGGTGTGAGTCGTAAACCGACTGGAACGGCGCCTGTCCCCACACGCCGTGATAGACGTTGGGTCGTCGAATTCTGAGTGGCCGGGTGTGCCCACTTCCGTAAATGGTCCCGTGCCAGGTGAGCCGGGTCTTGCCGCCAAGTTGATCGCTCCATTTGCGTGCCAGCAGAGATTCGGCGCGGCCATAGCCGACCTGTTGCCGCAGGTACGCACGGATCGTTCCACGTCGATGGTGCCAGACGACAGCAGCCGGAGAAAAACCGAGCGTGAAGCCTGCATCGCGCAATCTCCAGCAAACGTCGACGTCGTCGCCGGCACTCCGGAACCGGGTGTCAAACCCACCAATGGCATCGAGCGCATCGCGCCGAAATGCCATGTTGCAGCCCGGAATGTGTTCGGCCTCCAGGTCATCGATCAACACATGAGACGGATTACCCGGTGCGTTCGACACACATTGATGGATGAAGCCGTCGGATGGCGGAGAGATGTTTGGACCCCCGATTCCCGCATGAGATGTCGTCACGAACGTCCGGGCCAGATGAGAAAGCCAGTCACGATCGGGGTAGGCATCATCGTCGATGTAGACCACAATGTCTCCCTTGGCAGCCCGCATACCCGTGTTACGAGCACTGCTCAGGCCCCGATGCTCCATTCGTAGCAATCGAATTCCATCCCTGTCGGCCAGCGACGCAGTTTCGTCTGTTGAGCCATCGTCGACCACGATCACCTCGTATGCCGGGTAGTCGAGCTCGAGCAACGCGTCGAGTGTTTCTGAGATCGTTCGGCTGCCGTTGTACGTGCACAGAACGACCGACATCGACGGTGGATCCGGTGGAGCCGGCGACTCGATGCTCTCGAATGCTTGCTGGACGGCGGCCAGGGATGGTTTCGGGTACCTGTGTCTATCTGTCAATCCGAAAGCCCAGTCTTCGACGTCCTCACCACCTCGATACCACTCGTCGGTCCACGCGAAGATGACCACTCCCACACAGCCGGCAGCAGAGGCCACCCCGATCTGGCGTCCGAGTATTTCAGCTTGTGCGGCGCGCCCGTTGCGGAGACTGTCCAACCCGAGTTCGCTCAAGAGCAAGGGGCGATCACCAGCAATATTCTGCAGCCGTGCGAGATAGGCCGCCAGATCATCGTCATCTTCGAGATATACGTTCATGGCGATCAAATCCAGGAAGTGAAGGTCCAGGTATTCGGTGGTCGGGTAGTTGACGTATGTAATCAGCGCTCCCGGATCCTCTTCGCGAACCGTCGTGCACAGCTGCTCGAGATAGGCCTCTATTCGCGCAGAGCCGATGAATCGGACAATCGACGCCGGGATCTCATTGCCCAGCGCGTAACAGAGAAGAGCAGGGTGGCCGGCGCAGCTCCGAACCTTCTCACGAATCTCCTGGGCGATGCGCCCGAGTGCTCGACGAGGCTCATCCATGAGAAAACCGACATATTGCTCGGCCGAGAGACCGACCATCACCCGCAGGCCGTGGGTCAGGGCGATGTCCAGCAACGTTCGCGGGGGAGTGGTGTGGGGGATGCGTACAACATTGAATCCGGCTGCAGCCATTGAGGCGAAGTCAAGATCAATCTGATCGAAGTCGTGGAACTCGTTTCCGTGTTCATCCGGCCGAAAGGCGCCGTAGGTGACGCCGC
>JAHEJY010000014.1 GCA_024638625.1 Actinomycetes bacterium | reverse complement strand
GAGACCGGGGGCGAGATCCGTTCGGTGGTCGCCGACCTCGGGACGATGGCCAGAGAGTTGACCGAAGTCGAGAGACAGGTGGGGGTCCACACAGCACAAGCCCGACTGTCTGCCATGGTGGTCGGGGTGCTGCCATTGATGATTGCCATGGGCATGATGGCTGCCCGGGGAGGCTTGCCCGATCCCGGAATTGGCCGAACGCTGGTCATAGTGGGCATCGGCTTCCAGTCCGTCGGTCTCGCCCTCGTCGGCGCAATGCTGCGAGGATCCACGTGATCCCGGTCGGCGTCGGTGCGGTGGCGGGTTGGCTCGTAGACCGCCGAGTCGCGGGTCGAGGATTCGAGGCTTTCGTCCTGACCTTGTTCGTGCTGTGGTGGCCACGGGTTGCCCTTCCCGCAATCGCGGGTCTCGAACTGCTGCGCCGTGCCCGCGCGCTGCATCTGGCTCGTTGCGAGCGACGTTCGGCAGATCAGGAGATCCTTCTACTCAGTCAATCGGTCGGTATTGGGCTGCGGGCAGGATTGACGCCCATCGCAGCGTTGAAACGGGCGCGCGCACTCCTGACCTCCGAGTTGTCCTCAGAAGTGGATCGGCTTCTCCGCCATGGCGCGTTGGTGGGTGCTGGTCCAGCGCTCTCGGGGGCCGATGGCAGGGCACGGATTCTGTACCACATGATCGGTCGGGCCATTCAGACCGGGGCTCCTCTTGCGACCGCAGTCGACGCAGCAACCACCGAGATCGTCAGAGACCGACTTGCTGCCAGGTTGGCCTCGATCCGCCGCCTACCGGTTCGGCTGATGGTGCCGCTCACGCTCTGCATACTTCCCGGTTTTGTGCTCATGACCCTCGGCCCGGTGATCGACGAGGCCGTCAAACAGTTCTCTCTATAGCTGATGAAAGGAAACTCGACATGTATAAACAATGGAGCCGATTCACATATTCGCCGGGGGATCGCCAGGCGGGACAGGCCACGGCCGAGTATGCGCTCGTAATCCTCGCCGCCGCCCTGATCGCTGTGGCGTTGATGACGTGGGCGACTGGCGGAGGCGGGATAACCACTCTGTTCCAGGCGGTGCTCAATCGCGTGATCGGTTTGGTGGGAGGCTGAAGTCGGAACGGGGCTCGGTCGTGGTCGAGGCGGCGGTAGTCATTCCGTTGCTTTTGCTGGTCTTCTTGGCCGGCGTCGAGCTGTTCGTGGTCGCCCGGACACAGGTTGAGCTGAGCGCCGCTGCTCGAGAAGGCGCTCGCCAAGCAGCGACGAGCCACGATCCGGCCCGGGCAGTGCAGTCTGTGCGCGCCTCTCTGGGGCCACGGACCCGGGCCGACGCCGCAGTCAGCGTTCGAAGGCCCGGCGTGGTTGGCGCGATAGCCACAGTGTCGGTCCGCCTCGAGTATCCATTTGCCTCCATCTTGTGGGGTGGAGTTCGGATTCCGCTACACGCCTCGGCGTCCATGCGAACCGAGCGGTGACGGACGGCGATGCGGGCATCGCCGGCGTCCTCGCGATGCTCCTGATCTCGGTATCAATGGTGGTGGCCGTCGCGTTGCTCACGGGCAGCCAGATCGTTGTTGCCCGTGTCGAGGCCGCCAACGCCGCAGACGCTGCTGCGCTGGCGGCGGCTCCTGTGACGTTCCGACCGTTCGGCGCCATGGGGTCGCCGGCCGCCGAAGCCGCCCGGTTGGCAAAGTCGAATGGGGCCGGCCTGCTTCGATGCCGTTGTCCGGTCGATCGCAGCATGCAGACGAGAACCGTCGAAGTCGAGGTAGTCGTCGTTCGCCACGTGTGGATCATGGGTTCGGTGTCGGTGAAGGCAACGGGAAGGGCCGAATTCGATCCGTCCCAATTGCTGAGCTCCGATCCATAGAGTCTTGATCATGGAGTTGCGGACCGGCGAGCCAAAGGAACCTCGGATCGGGTCATTCCAGTGGTGGTTCCGACATCGAGAAACCGGCGGGATCACTGTTGCACAAGTGCCGAATTGGCCAATCGCGGCGATCGCCGTTGTTTGGGTGCTCCGCAGGTTTCTCGCCGAAGATGGGGGATGGGACCGGGCCGGCTTCTGGTTGTCGACTGCCCTCTGGCTGTTTTGGGGGACCGACGAGGCACTTCGAGGCGTCAATCCCTTCCGTAGGGTGCTCGGGGCCGGTGTAATCGCCTGGCAGTTGCTTTCTTTGTTTGCATGACATGCAGCTGCTGTGATGTGCTCATGTTTTTCCGTGGTTGATCCGATGCATTTTTTATGACCTTGGCTCACAACATCTTCTATCGGGCCTATACCCTCGTCGAGTCGGCCGTCGACTACGAATCGGCGGTTGAAGACCTGATCAGCCTCGCCCGCGGCAACCGGCGGACGCTAGAAGAAGCCCGGGGGCTGATGGAGGAGTTGTCTGTTGTGGGCGATCCAGCCGAACGCTTGGACGTGGCCGCTGTCGTCGGCTTCGATGACGGGGTCGCGGATTTTGAGGCCTACCAACGCAGCGCCGTGCGGACGCTATTGGACCGGGCGGTCGAAGCGGCCTAGCTCGGCTCAGCCGTGGGGTGCATGGCCGTTACCGATGTCACATGACGATCGATCAGGCCTTCTGACAGGGTCATCACCTCTACGAGGTCGGCTGTTCCAAACGAGGTATGCAGCACCGCCTCTAGCAGTATGAGATCCTCGGCCCGTTCTGACTGTTCGGGCGTGAAGGACAACACCTGACCGAGGTTGGTGAAGTACTCGCGCCACCAGGCCTCAACGGCTTCCCGACCGCGAGCGACTTGATCTATTCGCATCATCACCGGATCCGGACCGTAGAGCTTCATGATCGTTTCGACGTCGCCAAGCGAAACTGCGTAGATGTATTGATCGAGCACCCCGATATGGTGGTACGGCGGCAGTCAAAACCGTGGGATATTCAGAATGACTTCGATCACCTGAGGTCGTAGCATGCCCGGCATGAACGACACTGTTGATACCCTGTTGGAGCGCTCGATCGTGGGCAGCTTTACCAAGATCGGATACCGCCTGCGTAGCGCCGACTACGAGCCGATCCCTTCTATGGACGGCAAAACCGTCGTCATCACCGGAGCGACTTCCGGTCTTGGCGAAGCCGCAGCCATCGAGATGATGGGTCTCGGTGCCAGAGTTGTTGTGGTTGCTCGCAACGCGGACAAGGCTGCCGCTCTCGGCGCGGATTCGTTCCACGTCGGCGACCTGAGTCTGATGGCCGATGTGCGGCGTGTCGCGGACGAGATCGCAAACGCACACGATCGGATCGACGTGCTGGTCAACAACGCCGGGGCACTGTTCACGGAGCGAGCGGAGACGGAGGAGGGTTTGGAAAGAACCTTCGCCCTGGATCTGCTGAGTCCATTCTTGTTGACGAAACTGCTGCGGCCGAAGTTGCAGGCAGGGTCGCGCGTGATCAATGTTGTCTCGGGCGGCATGTACACGGCGCGACTCAGCCTTTCGAATCTCGAAAACCACAAGGAGCCGTACAAAGGGGCAGCGGCGTATGCGAGGGCCAAGCGGGCGCTTGTGATCCTCACCGAGATCTGGGGCGAGGCGTGGGCCGATGACGGCGTCATCGTCCATTCCATGCATCCGGGCTGGGCCGATACCAAGGGTCTCGAAGGATCGCTTCCTGGCTTTCGGCGCCTCATTGGTCCACTTCTACGTTCGCCGGCCGAAGGCGCCGACACCATCGTATGGTTGGCCGCCGCGGCCGAACCGGGAGAGAGTTCCGGGGAGTTCTGGCACGACCGCACGGTCCGCAGGACCCACCTCACGGAAAGGACGAAGGAGCCGGCCGGTGCCAAAGAGCGGCTCGTCGACACACTCAACGGCTACTTGGGAACTGTTTAGCGCACGATACAATGGCATTTCCTACGAAAGGACCGGAACAAGGATGAGCTTCCTCGACAAAGCGCGGGACGCAATGGGAGACATGGCCGACAAAGTGGCCGACGGGGTGGAAAAGGCGACAGATTTCATCGACGAGAAGACTGACGGCAAGTACTCCGAACAGCTCGACAAGGTCGACGAAATGGCCGACAAGATGGCCGACATGGTCGACGGTGATGAGATGGAAGCGGCCAAGGATGCTGCCGGCGACGCAGTTGATTCTGCCAAAGAGGCGGCAGGCGAAGCGATGGACGCTGCCAAAGACGCCGCCGAAGACGCCGCAGAGGACGTAGTCGAATAACCGACCCGGGCTTGCAATAAAGAACGAGAAAAGCCCCGGGGCACCCCGGGGCTTCTTCTTTTTCGGGTACGGTTGGTAGATGAGGAGGAGCCAATCGACGTGACGCGTGGAGATATGACGCGTGGAGATATGACGCGTGGATGAGTTCATGGCGGCGGCGATCAACGAGGCGTTGGTCGGAGCCGACGAGGGTGGTATTCCGATCGGATCCGTGCTCGTGATCGATGGCGAGATTGTCGGTCGCGGTCACAACCGCAGAGTTCAGCAAGGCAGCGTCGTACTGCACGCGGAGATGGATTGTCTGGAGAATGCAGGTCGGCTCAGCGCTGCCGATTATTCCCGATCGGTGCTGTATTCGACGCTGTCGCCATGTGACATGTGCAGCGGAGCAATGCTGCTCTATGGAATCCCGCGGGTAGTCATAGGCGAGAACCGAACATTCCGGGGTCCGGAGGATTATGTGGCGTCGCGCGGCATCGTGGTCCAGATCGTCAACGATGAGACCTGTATCCGAATGATGCAGGATTTCACGACCCGGCATCCGGAATTGTGGAACGAGGACATCGGCGTCTGATCGGCACGAATCGACCGGTCCGGGGCGGCAGCCGGGCTAGACGGCGAGAACGCCAGACGCACGCAACAACGTCGCGGCCCCCGTCTTGTCCAGCGGGTCGTTGAAATTGCCGCATTTGGGCGATTGCACGCAGGAAGGGCATCCGGCCACACACGAGCAATCTTCGATGACCCGCCAGGTGGCCGTCAGGAGTTCAGCCGCTCGCTCGAACCCGATTGGCGCAATACCGGATCCCCCCGGGTGGCCGTCGTAGATGAACCAACCGGCTCCGGCCTCGAGATCCGGGTGGAACGGCGTCGAGATGCCACCGATGTCCGATCTATCGCATATGGCGAAAAGCGGCATCATGCCGATGGCTGCATGCTCCACTGCGTGGAGCGTTCCCGGTATCTCCCGTGGCCCCAGATCAGCAGCTTCGAACACGGCATCGGGCACCGTGAACCAGAATGCCTGGGTCTCATAGGTTTGCGGCGGAAGCTCCAGGTATTCCATTCCTAGGTTTTCTCCACCGCGTCTGGATTTTCGCTGGAAGCCGGTGATTTGAGATTCGACCTGAACCCGGCCGTGTGACAGACCCACCGCTCCGAGAGGACGTGTTTCGGTGAGTTCGAGCACCTCGATCCATTTGTCCTCCTTTGGCTCGGTGTAGTAGCCCAGGTTTTCTTGGCTTACCCGCGCTTCGGATCGATCGAGGTCGAGCCGGTGGACCAGATAGCTCGATCCCTGGTGAAGGTACACGGCTCCCTCGTGAACCTGGCCATACGCCTGGGTTCGACTCACTGTTCCGAGCAGCTCACCCTCGGGACCGTCAATGATCGAAATCGGGGGGCCACCGCTGGATCGGAGTCCGATCGTCGAGGCGGGCGATCCCCCCCTTCCCCAGATGAGACCGCCGGCACCGAGCCGGAGCCGTCCGGCCGCCACGAGCCGGGCTCCGGCCTCCTCGACCGGGTCTCCGAAAAAACGGCGATCGGTCGGTTGCAGGGGAAGTTCGTATGCTGCGCAGGTGAGGTGCCCGTCGAGAATCAACGGGTTGGCGGGGTTGATAACTCCGGCTTCGGGTGGCCGGGAGAACAACTGGTCAGGGTGATGCATGAAATACTGATCGAGCGCGTCGGAGCCACCCACCAGCACCGCCAGCGATTCTGCTTGTGAACGTCCGGCGCGACCCGCCTGTTGGCGCAGCGACGCGATTGTGCCCGGGTACGTCGTGAGGATGGCGGCTTCGAGACCCCCGATATCAATGCCCAGTTCGAGAGCGTTCGTCGTGACGACGCCGATCAGCTCACCAGAGAACAGACGTTGTTCGGTATCTCTACGGTCGGATGCTTTATAGCCGCCCCGGTATGGCGCGACGCGAGCCGCCAGCGATGAGGGGAGCCGGTCTCGCACCCGGGCGTAGATCAGTTCCGTGGCCTTGCGACTCCTGGCGAAGACGATGGTCGGATGTCCACGCTCGATGATGCGCGCCATGACATCGGCAGATTCGACGATCGGGCTACCCCGGTCACCACTCTGAGGATCGTCGGCGTCGAGAGGTGGATTCCAGAGCACCCAGTGCTTGCGCCCGGTGGGCGAATCGTCTCGATCGACGACCGCCACGTTGTCACCGATGAGCCGTCCGGCGAGATCAGCGGGATTGCCGATGGTGGCGGACGTGAACACAAAGACTGGATTGGCACCGTAATGGTCGGCAAGGCGGCGCAACCGCCTCAATGTCATGGATACGTGGGTGCCGAATACACCGCGCAGCATGTGCATCTCATCCACGACGACGAATCTCAGCCGGTGGAAGAAATCTGCCCAGCGGGCATGGTTGGGCAGGATGCCGACATGCAGCATGTCAGGATTGGTGAGAAGGATGTTGGCGTGCTTGCGGACCCACGTGCGTTGGGTCCGGTCCGTGTCACCGTCATACGTTGCCGCGACCAGTTTCTGGTGATCAAAGGCCGAGAAGCCCCGCAGCTGGTCCTGGGCGAGTGCTTTCGTGGGATAGATGGCAATCGCAGTCGACTTCGGATCGGCCTCCACTGCCTCGGCGATGGGCAGCTGATACGCCATCGACTTTCCGGAAGCCGTACCAGCGACGACCACAGTGTGCCTGCCTCCTCGAATGAGCTCGATGGCTTCTGCCTGGTGCCGGTACAGCCTGCCAATTCCCAAGGACGCGAGTTGTGATCGCGTTTCCGGGGAGATGTCGAGGCCCGTGTACACCGGGTCCCGTTCGGGTGTGACTTCGATATGTGCAATGCGGCCTGCCACATCCGGGTCGTCGATCCACTCCTTCACCAACCGGTCCATCGGGCGAGCGTAGGCCGCTGGTCGGACATTTGCCGCAGGTCTTCCAGGACCGAGAAGCGCGGAGATACCGGTAGCCTGGGCCGGCCATGGCTCACGTCGAACCCCCGCCCGTCAAACAGCGCCCTACCTGGGTGCAGTCAGATCGTACCGTTCCAACCCTGTTCGTTCGTCCCGTGCGTCGATTCATGGATCTCGAGGCGTCGTCCGGCGTGGTCTTGCTCATCATGGCTGTGGTCGCGTTGGTATGGGCGAACTCGGCTTGGGCCGATTCCTACTTCTCACTCCTCGACTATCACGTCGTCATCGAACTAGGGGACGTGCACATCCTGGATGAGTCGATCAAGCATCTCATCAACGATGGGCTCATGGTGCTGTTCTTTTTCGTCGTCGGCATGGAGATCAAACGAGAATTGGTCCTCGGCGAACTGAACGACGCCAAGACGGCCGCGCTACCGGCGGTGGCGGCGGTGGGAGGAATGGTTGTCCCGGCGTTGATCTACCTCGCGTTGGCCGCCGGTGTCGAGGACGCCGGATCGGGTTGGGGTATTCCGATGGCAACCGATATTGCCTTCTCGGTTGGGATTGTCGCCCTGCTCGGCCGGCGGGTTCCACTCACGGCCAAGCTCTTTCTCCTCGCATTGGCGATTGTCGACGATATCGGCGCAATTGCCGTGATCGCCATCTTCTACACCAGCGACCTGGCGTTTGGCTGGCTCGTCGGAGCGATCGTGCTGCTGGGTGCCATTTATGCGCTCTCACGGACGAACGTACGGCTGACAGGTATCTATTGGGTACTGGGATTTCTCGCCTGGTACGCCATGTTGGAGAGCGGGGTGCATGCCACGTTGGCAGGGGTGGCCATCGGGCTCATCACGCCGGCAAAGCCGTTCTATTCGTCCCGGGAATACGATGCCCGGGCTCGACGCATCATCGAGTTGTACTCGGCCGACGAAACGACCCAGGACGCTCGGGAGGAAGTCGATTTTGAGGTCCTTCAGCTGGCCAAGGTAGCCCGTGATTCGGTGGCACCTCTCTCTCGCATCGAACATGCTCTCGCACCATGGACATCCTTCTTCGTGGTGCCCCTCTTCGCGCTCGCCAATGCCGGTATTAGCTTCGACGGAGTAGACGTTGGCGAGGCGGTGACGAGCGGTGTGGCAATCGGCGTCGCGTTCGGCCTCTTCTTCGGCAAGACCCTCGGAGTGACCCTTTTCGCATGGCTCGCTGTCAGATTCGGTATCGGTGCCATGCCACGTGGCGCCACCTGGCGCATGATGGCCGGTTTGGCAATGCTGGCAGGCGTCGGATTTACGGTGTCGCTCTTCATCGCAGAGCTGGCCTTCGAAGCCGGATCGCCGCTCATCGACCTCGCAAAGATCGGGATTTTCCTAGGTTCGATCGTGGCCGGGATCGGTGGGTACCTCCTGCTGCGGATACGGCCGACCACGGCCTAGCTCCAGCCTTTTCTTCGCGTTCCGTATCGACGATCGCCCTATACTCGCCGGGATTTTCCCCCTCTAGGAGCAAGTACGTGGATCCGGATATTTGGGTATGGCTGGCCGGTGCGGCCGCACTCGCAGCGTTGGCGCTCGCAGCAACGTTCGCCAGACAGGTCGTGGCGGCCGACCCCGGCAACGTACGAATGGTCGAAATCGGCGAAGCGATCCGCGAGGGAGCCATGGCGTTCCTCCGGCGTGAGTACTCATGGATCTCGGTCTTCGTCGTCATCATGACCATTCTGATTGTGACCCTGCTCGACAATGGTGGGGCCAAGGCTGTGGCCTATGTGTTCGGCGCCTTATTGTCGGCGTTGGCCGGTTTCGTAGGGATGAGAATTGCTACTGCGGCGAACAATCGGACTGCCGAAGCTGCCAGGACCGGCGGGGTTCAAGCGGCTCTACCACTTGCCTTCCGCGGCGGGGCCGTGATGGGCTTTTCGGTAGCGGGCCTGGGCCTGCTCGGGTTTGTTCTCATGTTCCTCCTTTGGGTCGACTGGGTGGGGATCAGCAGTCCGTTCGATGTCGTTGCGGCGATGGGGCTCGGCGCCTCGTCGATCGCCCTGTTTGCCCGCGTGGGGGGCGGGATCTACACCAAAGCGGCCGACGTCGGCGCCGATCTGGTCGGAAAGGTCGAGGCCGGCATTCCAGAAGACGACCCGCGTAACCCTGCGACGATTGCCGACAATGTTGGCGACAACGTGGGCGATGTCGCAGGAATGGGCGCCGACCTCTTCGAGAGTTATGTCGGCTCGCTGGTGGCTCCGATCGTGTTCGCAGCGGTGGTCTTTCAAGGAACGGATTTTCTTGCTGCCGCGATCGCGTATCCGTTGGCTATCGCTGCGGTTGGCATGGTCGCTTCCATCGTCGGTGCCTTCCTGGTCAAGCCCAGAAATGCGGACGATCTGGCTGCCGCCCTCCATCGCGGCACCAATATCGCCATGTTGCTGGCAGCGGGAGCCTCACTGGTTGTGGCCTTCTTGCTCTTCAGTGATACGGCGGGCGTGGACAATCCGCTGGGCCTCTGGCTGGCGGTATTGATCGGTCTCGTCGTGGGTTGGCTGATCGGCAAGATCTCGGAATGGTTCACGAGTGATCACTACGGGATCGTCAAGGAGATTGCTTCGCAGGCAGAGACCGGTCCGGCGACCTTGACGCTCGCCGGCATTGCCGAGGGGAAACGCTCGGCCGCCTATTCGGTGATGGTCGCCGTCGTCGGCATCTGGGGTGCGTCGGCGGCCGGAGATTGGGCACTCGACGCCAACAACGCCGGTATTTATGGCGTGGCCATTGCGGCTATCGGCGTGCTTGCGACTCTTGGCATCACCGTTTCGGTCGATGCATATGGCCCGATAGCCGACAATGCCGGAGGCATAGCCGAAATGGCCCACCTTGATCCGGAGGTGCGCAAGGTGACTGACGCACTCGACTCGCTGGGCAACACCACCGCCGCCGTCGCCAAGGGCTTCGCAATCGCTTCGGCCGCGGTAACAGCTCTTGCGCTCTTTTTCTCCTTCACCGAAGCCGCCGGAATCGAAGGCCTGAACATCCTCGACGTACCCGTGACGCTGGGTCTCTTTCTCGGCGGTGCGTTTCCCTTTCTGTTCGCCGCCATGACGATCCAGGCGGTGGGCAGGGCTGCCTTCCAGATGATCGAAGAGGTTCGCCGCCAGTTTCGGGAGATACCGGGGCTGCGGGAAGGCGACCCGAACGCCAAGGCCGACTACGCCCGGTGCGTCGATATCTCGACCGCTTCCGCACTGCGTGAGATGTTGATTCCAGGAGGCCTCGCCATCGCCCTGCCGATCATCATCGGATTCATCTCGGTCCAGGCTTTGGGGGGATTCCTGGCGGGTGCTCTTGTAGTCGGGTTCTTGCTGGCCATTTACATGGCGAACGCCGGCGGTGCGTGGGACAACGCCAAGAAATTCATCGAAGCCGGCGCATTCGGCGGCAAAGGCTCAGATTCCCACAAAGCCGCCGTGGTGGGCGACACGATCGGCGATCCGTTCAAGGACACCAGCGGTCCTGCGATGAACATTGTGATCAAGGTGATGACGATCGTCTCACTGATCTTCGCGTCGGCTTTCTAAAAAACGCGCGACGGTTCCCGTCACTGCGCGCCACAAATCTGGAACCAAATAACCGGTGGGGTGCATCAGAGGATCATGGCAACGTCCCGACACCGAGAATTCAGTTTGTGGTGGCCCGCGATGATGATGTTTCTGATGTCTGCCTGCTCGTCAGCCCCGCTCGCCACGGTGAATGGCGATGCCATCACGGGGCTCGAACAACTCATCGAGTCAGCCGACGCGCTCGCTCTCGATTACTTCAACCAGGAGGCCCTCTGCTTCCTTTCCTATCGGCAGGGGACGGAGGTTGCCCCGTTCCTCCGGTGTCGACCCGTCGACGATTGGAACGCCAACGGCTACACGGCCGAGCCATTCGCCGTATTCGAACTGACGACGGCCGGAGATCGGCTGGCGATCAAAGGGATGAGGCCCGTGGCCTACGTCGACGGACGCTTTGCCGGTGAGCGGCTTCTTCGACCAGACGGAAAGCCGGTGCCGACCGCCACCCATGCCGGGGTCACAATTACGTCGCTGGTCAACTTCAATTCTTTTGTTGATCTCTTTGAGGCTTGTATGAACGAGAGCGGGTTTCAGGTGTTTGGGACGAGTTTTGCGATCGAGGAGATCGTCGACGACGGCTTCACCGCTGATGTCACCATCTCGAAGGTCGACTATCGATGGCCGTATTTTCCTCATGACCTCGGTCGAGATCTGCCTGCGGTGGAACAGGATTGCACCGCCAGGACCTTGGAAGACCTGCCGAACTGGCGAATGGTCGGATGACATGAGCGCTCGTCGGGTTCCCCACGAGACGCCCACAGATCAGGAAGCCTCGTAGCCGGCGGCGCCTTCTACCTCGAGGGTTTCGCGCATGAACAGGCTCGAGGCCAGGGCGACGACCAACAGTCCGGCTGTCACCCAGAATGCGGCCGCGAAACTGGCGCGTTGTGAGATCGAGCCCATCGTCTGGACACCCACCACGACGCCGATGTCGGCGGCGATGGCCGACAAGCTGACCACCCGACCGGCCACCGGCGCGGGAGAGATGTCGGCAACGACAGCGGCGGGCACCGAAGATACGATCCCGATCGCCACGCCCTGAGTGACGAGTGCAGCCAGCAGTTGCTCCTGGCTCGTTGACACCGCCATAAATGCGACGGCGGCGACATAGATGAGCAACCCCAGGCGAGCCATGGGGCGCCGCCCCCATCGGTCGATGAGCTGACTGGCGGGTAGCAGCACCACTGCGTGGACGACGGCCGCAACGGTCAGGAACAGACCGACCTCGCCGGGCGTCATGCCAAGGTCCTCGATACCGTATACCGAGACGGCGAAGGCTCGAATACCCTGGGTGGCCCAGCTGAGGGTGAGCGCCATGAGCATGGCGATCCAGAAGGTCTGATCGGAGAGCACTCCTGCCAGCAGGCCTCGATCGCTCTCGGGCGTCGGGCGGGAGTCGGCCCGCACGTCGGCGATGTAGAGATAGGCGATCACTGCCGCCACACCCAGCGTGAGCGCGTAGATGAAGAACGGGGAGGTGAGGCCGAACCTGTCGACGAGCAGGCCGCCGACAGCCGGCCCCGACGCCCCACCGCTGAGAAATGCTCCCTGGAGGAGCCCTTGAGCCCGGCCTCGTTCGCGACTCGGGATGGTGAGCACGAGGTACTGGCCGAGGCCAACGACGAAGGCGGCAGAGCCCACGCCGCCGATGCCGCGCAGGACGAGCAGATCCGCGTAGGAATCGGCCGTTACGATCGCCGCGGACGAGGCGGCCACGATCAGTAGTCCTGCAATGATCAGCCTCCGGGAACCCAGCCGATCCGAGATCCAGCCGGCCGGTGCCGACGAAGCCAGGCGCACGAGGGCGAATGCGGAAACCACGGCTGCGGCCTGGTCGAGCGTGGCGTCGAGCTCACGCGCGAAGGTGGGGATGATCGGAACGATGAGCCCGAAACCGAGCGCTACGAAGAAAGCCGTTACGAGCAGCGCGATGAGGGCAGGCGAGCGAAGTGAAGAGACGTGCGTAGTGTTGAGATCCGGGTCCACCGCGTCACGCTACCGGGAGAGCCGTGTCGCCACCCATTCCAGCTGCCGATCGAACGCGACGGTGTCGCCGGTCGTGATGTACGTGATGTCGTTCGTCGGCTTCGTGCCCAGGAGATCACGGTCGGCGAGCACGCGGCCAACCTGTTTGGCGATGGCGTCGGCCGGGTCGATGATCTCGACGCCGGGACCGGCAACGGTCGAAATAAGGTCGGCGACGAATGCGTAATGCGTGCAGCCGAGAACGAGCGTGTCGACTCCTGCAGCGACCAGCGGCTCAACGAAGGAGGCCACCAGCTCGATTGCCCGGGGCCGGTCCACATCACCGGTCTCCACCAGGTCGGCCAGGCCCGGGCATGCCTGGGCCATGACCTCGACGCCTGTTGCGTGGCGGTCGACCACGTTGGCGTACAGCTTGCCCTGGAACGTCGCTTCGGTGGCCAGGACACCGATCTTTCTCGCTTCGGAGCCGGCCGCGGCTGGCTTCACTGCGGGCTCCATACCGATGAACGGCACATCGCCGAATTCGTCTCGGAGCTCGTGGAGCGCGGCGGCGGATGCCGTATTGCACGCAATCACGATGACGTCGGCGCCTCGTCCCAACAACGTGCGGGTCGCATCCCGGGCGTGGATGCGCACCTGATCGAGCGTTTGGGGGCCATACGGGGCGTTGCCCTGGTCGGCCAGATAGATCATGGGCTGATTCGGGAGTTGGGCCCGGATTCGACCCATTATCGAGATCCCGCCGATGCCTGAATCGAAAATGCCGATGACACCGGGCCGGGTTGGGTCGTCCATGTGGGCATCAGGCTATCGAAGATTGAGCGGCGAAGTGTTGTGGCGGTTTGGCCGTACACTGGCGGCCGATGCGGATTACCTTCATCAGACACGGGCAATCTGAGTCCAACGCCTCCGGACACTGGCAGGGCCAGAGTGACTCTCCCCTCAGCGAGCTCGGGCGTGCTCAGGCCCGCAAGCTGGCGGAGCGGCTGGCAGCTTTCGGGCCCGACCTGGTACTGGCATCCGACTTGAGCCGCGCATCCGAAACCGCTGCGGCACTCGGGCTTGCGGTGGAAACGGACGCAGTCTGGCGCGAAATCCATCTCGGTTCATGGGAAGGAATGCATCGGGAAGAAGCGGCAGAGCGTTTCGGGCCCGAACTGGAAGCGTTCCGAAAAGGCGAACCGGTGAAGCTCGGGGGCGGTGAGTCGCTCTATGACCTCGATGAACGGGTTCAGGCAGCCTTCGAGGAGCTGGTCGGCCGGTTGGATGTCGGTGATCACGCCGTGGTGGTGGCCCACGGCGGGGTTGTGTCATCGATGACGAGATCGGTGTTGGGCCTCTCCGATCGGAGGGTGCGTCCGCTTGGTCGGATTGAGAACACCTCGATCACCGAGGTCGGGCTGTACAACGGCGCGATGTCACTGCTCCGGTTCAACGACGTGACTCACCTCGGAGCGCCCGGATCCTGGACGGTCGATCAGCGCCAACAGGGCGCGCAAGTGGTCAGCTTCATCCGCCATGGTGAGACGCACGCCAATGTGGCCGAACTGTGGCACGGCCACACCGACGGTCCCCTTACGGATAGGGGCCATGAACAAGCGACAGCACTGTCGAACTGGTACGAAGTTCCTGATGTGATTTATCACTCGAATCTCGAGCGCGCCCGGGACACCGCCCAGAAGTTGGCGGAACGACTGCGGGTCCAACAGATGGAACGCCAGGACGTGATCGAGATGCACCTCGGTGATTGGGAGGGACTCACTACCGCCGAGATCCTCACGCAATGGGCCCCGCTTGTTCAGGAGATGTTCGGCGAACACAAAGACGTCGCCCGCGGCGGCAGCGGCGAAACCCTCGAAGAAACGCGAGCTCGCATGGACCGGGCTATGCACGAACTGATGGATACCCACCCCGGAGAGTACGTGAGTGTCGTGTCGCACGCCGGTGCGATCAAGGCACTGGCCCTGGGGGTGTTGGGGCTCGGCCATCCTGAACGGGACCGCCTCAGCTTCGTCGACAACACGGCGATCAGCACGTTTGTCCGCAGTGCGGACGGCGTCCGCATGGCGGAGTACAACGCCGGTCTCCATCTGCTGTAGACGCGATCCCGCTGGATCTATTGCTGCGGCCAGAGGTTTCCAGCGGGGAAAAAGCGGGCAAAGTCATCCGGAAATGCCGTAAAGGCCGGGATCCGGTCGAGCGACTGATCGCTGAGCGTGCCCCGAACGCCGGCTCCGGAAAACGGATCGAATACCGTTCCCGTCCTGAGGTCCGTCAAGCCGGTTTCGGCAAAGGCCAATTCGACAACGGAGTCGTCCAGCCTGCGGCTGAACACCGCCCATCTAGCGGGATCGGCCGGGTCGATCACTACGGCGAGCTCGACCCCGGCCACCACGTCGTTGACGACCCCAACCGACCTGAGCGGCTCGATCGCGTAGGCAGCGGCCGATCCGCCCCGGTCAACGACGATGGCCATGTCCTCGAGATGAAACCCGGTTGGCCAACCCTCGACGTCGAGCGCCAGGGTTTTAGGGTTTGCCGTCCGCCATGCTTGCCAGGTCGTGAGTGTCGACGGCAGCAATTCCAGACGGCTGCCTGCCAGGGGTCCCAGGATTGCCTGGCCGAGCGGTTGACTCCAAACCGATCCGGTTGTGTGGTCGAACCACGTCATCGCATTGCCGTACAGGTCTCCCTGATTGCCTAATACCAACTCGTTTCCGTTGAGTTCGCGGCGATGGACCATCGCCGTAGCACACAGAGGTCACCAGCTGACAAGGATCGGATCGTCGTCCAACCAGTCAATCACCATTTCGCGGCGGTTGAGATGGGTAACCGGGTATGCCTTGGAGGTCAGGTTGCCTGCGACCCCGATGACCAGCATGTCGGGTGGCCACTCGACGCTGTCAGGGCTCGTGAACTCAGGCTCGTAAACCGGCAGAATCTGGTCACGATCGAGCGCGCGCCGGTAGCCCGCGGGGAGGGTCTCGCCGGCTGACACCGGGTCGTAATCGCTTACGGGCCCGACCAGGCGGGTCGGCCGGGTGTCGCCAAGCCAGTCGGACCAAACAAGAAAGAAGAAGCCCAGCCCAACGGTGATGACCAACAAGACCGGTTTCCAATGCCCCGGCGTGGCGGCGGGGTCCGTGGCGTGTGTGCCTTCGTCCAACGGCTGAACCTCTTCGTTCTCTCTCAGGGGTAACGGCCGGTGCGGCCCCGGTGTTCCCGCTAGCTGAGCATGGTCATGGCCCGGTCGGGTCGCAGCAGAAAGGGTGGCAGATACGCCGGGATATTGGAGAACGGCAACACCTCAGGCTGCAGATCGATGCCGAGGTGGTCGCGCATGAAAGCCCGGCGCGATTCGATGCGCTGCCAGGCATCTGGAAAGCGCGTGGCGAACTCGGAGCGCATAGGTTCATCGGCGATGGCGATTCCGTCTTCGATATTCGTGGTGAAATAGTCGGTTCCCGTAGCCGGTATGACGTCCACCTGGAATGCCATGCCAGCTGTTATGGCGATGTCCGAACCTGCCGCGATGGGAGAGTTGACCCATTCGTCCAAACTGATCTGGTGGCCGGGATTGAGAAAGATTCCGAAGAAAGGGTCACCGAGGCGCTGATCGATGATGTCGTAGAGGGCCGCTCCGGTCTGACCGATGTGAAGTGCCTCATACCAGGCCACGATGGCCTCGAAGTACGGTCCTACGAGTCGCTCCACATAGTCGGATATGTCTGCGGGGAGCTCGGAGGCATCCTCGACCACGAATCCGGCGCGGCAATTGAGAGCGCCCCACACCCCGAAGGCGACCGTGAACGGGTCACCGCGGCGGATCGGCCTGGGACCGGGGCTGAGCAATCCGAGTTGCGCCCGTTTCCCGGCAGTCAGCATCAGGTGACAGGACATCGGCATGCCGTTCCATTGCAGGAGTCGCACGGCTTCCTGCTCGGTGAGGCCGGGCCGCAACCCGAACATGAGACTGCGAACCCCGGACGACGTGTGGCAGGCGGCGTACTCGAAAGCAGCCAACTGCTCAACCTCGTTGATAACTCGCAAACCGTGTGCCGGGTGGATGAGCAGATCGACGGCGTTTTCCACGACCCCCGTCGATCCCACCACATCGCGGAGCTCATCAATCAGATACGCCGGCACATCCACCTGATCGGGCCGCTCGTAGGTTTTCCAGCCTATGACTCCCACGCGGGCGCCGCCCGCCAGCCCTTCTTCCGCGAGGATCTCTCGCAGAGTGCGCGATCGATCCCGGGGTTGACCAGGCAGACTCAGATCCTGGAACATATGCCGGCGCAGCGGGACCGGAGCGGCGCCCGCCATCCCCCAGCATTCGTTTCCGACGAGGATCGCCGGATCGTCGCCCGGTCCGACAATCAGCAGCGCTTCTTCGAATCGGGGATCGAAGCCGGTCAGATAGGAAACGTTGGCACTGTGTTCCCGATCAGCCCACACGAGAAGGTAGTCGTAGCGCTTGCTTGCGGCGGCTCGCAACCGATCCAGGCGGGCCCTATAGATATCGCCGGTGATTTCGGGTGGTTCCGCAGGCGATCCGAAATCAGGCAGCTCCAACTCCGCCAGTCGCGCTCCCATGAGATCACTCCCTCCCGTTGGCGGCCGCAATCGCCTCCGGCTGCCAAATGCGAAGATCGTTGCCGGGCCGGTCGATCGTAACGAAACCGTTTGCGTCGACCTCGATCCAATCGCTAAGGGCCCCGTCGGGCCACTGTACGCGAAGTTCTGCGTTCTCGGCGGCTCCGAGACCAACATGCATCCAGCCGAGTTGCCCGCCGGCGTGGCCACCGCCAATGGTTCGCTCGCGATGCTGGCTCCGGTTCCCGGCCTTTACTTCGACCCAGGAACCAATGGCGTCGATGTTGGGCGCCGATTGTTCGAGGTCGATGGCGAGCCAGTTGCCCAATCCGGCGCCGACGTTGTGCCAGAGCCGAACCGGTGCCTGCCGGTTGACGTAGACGAGGTCGAGCAGACCGTCCAGATTGAGATCGACCAGGGCGGCTCCCCGGCTGCGACCGAAGTCGACGATGCCCGCCTCCTCGGCGTGTTCGATGAAGCCTCCATCTGGCTGGCCGAGTAGAAGGTTGTTCGGGTCGTCGACCGCAAAGCCTGCCGTTTCGTCGACGTTGCCCTTGGAAATGAAGAGATCGATGATCCCGTCGTTGTTGACATCCTGAAACTCCGGATGCCAAGCGGTCGACGGGGAGACGTCCGATCCGACAAACGGACGGTGAGCTGTCGCCCCAAGCTCAAACGCGATGTCTCCGTACTCCGGTCCGCCGGCGTCCGGAGCGAGTTGTTGCAGCTTGTTGTCTGCCATGCTGGTCAGAAATATCTCCGGAACCCCGTCGCCGGTGACATCGTGGCTGGCGATCCCCATCCCCTCGATCTGGACGAATTGCCAACCCTCATCCCGGGTATACGGGCGGGGTGGCCGGTCATCGACCATCTCGAAGAGTTGTTCTTCACCCTGCCGGTAGTAGTGACGGTCGTTGGTTATCCGGAGGTCGCTCCCCAGATTGCGGTCCCAATCGCTGAAGAGCAGAGACAATGAGCAGTAGCCGGGCGAGATGACGATCGGTTCGTCGTAGGTGTCGCCGGCGCCACCCGGCCGGAACAGCATGTGGTCGCCGCACCCACCGAACTGTTGTCCCTGTTGATCGAGGGCCAGGTAGTTTCCGAAGGCGAGGGTCGGGCGCCGGGATCCGTCCTCCCATGTCGCGCTGAAACCGACGGTCCACGCATCGCCGCCATCGAGGTTCCATGTTTCGTTGGCCCGTTCGAACCGGCAGTCGCCGACTCCGCGCAGCAGCATGTTTTCGCCAACCCGCAGCACCGCCAGATCGGTGAGGCCGTCATCGTCGACGTCGATCGGATAGGCACCGGTCACCCCGCTCATTCCGTCCACCAACGGGTCGGTCGTGGATGCGAACCGGAGCTCGCCACCGAGATGGCTGATGTTCCGATACAGCGCGGGAGCTCCGGCTCCGCCGGCGAAGAACAGGTCCGGGAGCCGGTTCTGGTCGCAGTCGAACACCGCGACGCCACCCCCTACAAAATGCGTGAAACCGCCTTCGTAACGGTGGTCGATTCCTGAGACAGCAGTGACATCGACGAATTCGGGGATTGGTGGCTCATCCCGGCGTTCGGTCCCGGGACCGGAGAACATCCGCCAACTGGCGATAGCGACCGCGATCAAAGACACGGTAATGATGAGGATCCGCACCCGCATCGGAATCGTCCGCCTCTCTGGACTGCAGGGGTGTCACGCTAGCCGGAATACGGTACGTCCGACCGGCGAGCGTGCCGCTGTGACCAGTTCGCAGGAGATGTGTAAGGTTGCCGCCTACATGGTTGTCACGAGACGACCTGATTGGTGTCCTTTAGGGAGGAACACGTGAAACACGTACGACTATTACTTGTCATTCTGGTGTTCGGTTTGATTGCTGCGGCCTGCGGTGACGATTCCGGAACCGAGACAACTGCGGACGGAGGATCTGGCGGCGAGGATGTCATCGTTGGCGTCTCCTGGAACAATTACAACGAAGAGCGCTGGGCCAAGTCGGACGAGCCTGCCATCCAGGCAGCTCTGGACGCGGCCGGAGCCAGCTACATCAGCACCGACGCCGGCTCATCTGCAGAACAGCAGCTGGCCGATGTCGAGCAGCTGATATCCCAGGGTGCAGACGCGCTCATCATTCTGGCCCAGGACGGCACTGCCATTCTGCCGGCGGTGCAGAGTGCGCTCGACCAGGGAATCCCGGTGGTTGCCTACGACCGCTTGATCGAGAACCCCGGTGCTCTCTATATCACCTTCGACAACGTGGAGGTCGGTCGGATGCAGGCACGCGAGATTCTCGAGCTCGTCCCGGCAGGCAATTATGTCTTCATCAAGGGCAATGCCGCCGACGCCAATGCCGACTTTCTCCGCGGTGGCCAGCAAGAAGTTCTCCAGGCTGCGATCGATGCCGGTGACATCGTCAACGTTGGCGAGTCCTATACCGACAACTGGGATCCGGCTGTCGCCCAGACCAACATGGAGCAGTTCCTGACCCAGAACAACAACGAGGTCGATGCGGTTGTTGCCTCCAACGATGGCATGGCCGGCGGTGTGGTAGCGGCGCTCGAGGCCCAGGGCATGGCCGGCATCGTGCCGGTTTCCGGCCAGGACGGCGACGCTGCTGCTCTCAACCGGGTTGCGCTCGGCACTCAGGCGGTGTCCGTCTGGAAGGATGCCCGTGAGCTCGGCAAGGCTGCCGGAGAAGCGGCCGCCGAGCTGGCGAAGGGGACTCCGTTGTCGAGTATTTCGGGAACGGTCGAGTTCGAGTCGCCTGGTGGAAACACCATGACTGCGATTCTTCTGGCACCGATCCCGATCACGCAGGACAACCTGAACGTGGTACTGGATGCAGGCTGGATCGATGCTGCGACGCTCTGTCAAGGCGTAGATGCCGGCAGCGTTGGCGGCTGCTGATCGCCTGACCCACCGACATAAAACACGCAACGCCGCGTCCGGGGCTTTCCTGGACGCGGCGTTTGCGATTCTCTAAGGTGTCGTGAATGACAGACGTGTCCACCCAGCCGGATCCCGTTGCCACCTCTGATGACGATGTAGCCGGGAGCGGTGGGCTGGTCGGTGCACTTCGATCGATGGAGGTCGACACCCGTCTGATCGGGATGCTCGGCGCCCTGGCCATCATTTGGATCAGCTTCCACATCTGGTCGGGGGGAACATTTCTCACCCCTCGCAACCTGTGGAACCTCTCCGTCCAGACGTCCGCCGTCGCGATCATGGCCACCGGGATGGTGCTGATCATCGTGTCACGCAACATTGACTTGTCCGTCGGATCGATGCTGGCCGTGGTGGGGATGGCAATGGCCTTGCTGCAGGCCGAGATCCTCCCCGACATCATCGGCTTCGACCATCCGATGACCTGGATCATCGCACTGGTCCTCGGTATCGCACTCGGCGCAGCCCTGGGGGCGTTTCAGGGCGCAATCATCGCCTATATCGGTGTGCCATCGTTCATTGTGACCCTGGGTGGTCTGTTGGTGTGGCGCGGGGTCGCATGGTGGATGGCAAGCGGGCGCACCATCGCGCCGATGGATTCGAGCTTCCAGTTGCTGGGTGGGGGTTCCCGTGGCACCATCGGCGGCTTTCTGAGTTGGGTGGTCGCGGTCGTCGCGAGCGTCGGCTTTGTCGTGCTGCTGATCAATGGTCGCCGCACCAGACAGCGCTACGGGTTTGCCATGCGACCGCTTTGGGCGGATGCCACGATCGGCGTCATCGGAGTAGGCGTCGTGCTCGGCGCCGTCGGATACCTCAATCGCTACTTCCTGCCCCCGCTTCTCGCCCGGCAACGGGCGGAACAAGAAGGCCTCGTGTGGCCAGAAGGCGGTCTGGATATTCCGCTCGGACTCGCCAACCCCGTGTTGATTGCGATTGTCGTGGCGCTGATCATGACCTTCATCTCGACGCGGATCAGCTTCGGCCGATATGTATTTGCGATCGGCGGCAATCCCGAGGCGGCTGAACTGGGTGGCATCAAAACCCGGCTCACGACAGTCAAGACGTTCGCGCTGATGGGAGCCCTGGTTGGTGTTGCCGCCGCTGTGCAGATCGCACGCCTCAACGCCGCAGTGAGCGGGCTCGGTCAGCTCACGGAGCTCTACGTCATTGCGGCCGCAGTGATCGGGGGAACCTCGCTCGCAGGTGGCATCGGCACGATTCCCGGTGCCGTTCTGGGTGCATTGGTGATGCAGTCGCTGCAGTCCGGCATGGTGTTGGTCGGGATCGACGCCCCGCTGCAGGACATCGCTGTCGGAGTCGTGTTGGTGGTGGCCGTCGCAATCGATACGTTCTACCGGAGGGGATCGACCTGATGGCGGTTGATCGGACCGGAACCCCGCTCGTCGAGCTACGCGATATCCGGGTTGCGTTCGGAGGTGTGCACGCCGTCGACGGCGTGACGATCGACCTGTACCCCGGAGAGGTGGTGGCGCTGGTCGGTGGCAACGGGGCCGGCAAGACGACCTTGATCAAGACGCTATCGGGCGCTCACAAGTGCGACTCGGGTCAGATCTATATCAACGGCGAGCCGGTGAGCATCACCACGCCTCGTGACGCCAAGCAGTACGCCATCGAAACCATCTATCAAACGCTGGCGCTCGCGGAGAATATCGACGCTACGGCAAATATGTTCCTGGGTCGTGAGCTAAAAACCAGTTTCCGGACGCTCGACGATTCCGCAATGGAGTCGGCGGCCCGCGAGGTCATGGGCCGTCTCAATCCAAAGTTTCTGAACTTCAAGGTCCCGGTCAACTCGCTCTCGGGTGGCCAGCGCCAATCCGTCGCAATCGCCCGGGCCGTGCACTTCAACGCCAGGATCCTGATCATGGACGAGCCGACTGCCGCCCTCGGGCCGGCCGAGACCGCCCAGGTCACCGAACTCATCAAACAGCTCAAGGCGGAAGGCATCGGGATCTTCCTGATCAGTCACGACATCCACGACGTGTTCGACCTGGCTGACCGGATCAGCGTGATGCTGCAAGGAAAGCTGGTGGGTACCGTCAACAAGAACGATGTCACCAAAGATGATGTGCTCGGCATGATCATCATCGGGAAGTTGCCCGGCGAGGTGAGCTCTACCGAGTTGGAGGCTCTCCACGAGTAGCGGCCCGGTCAGTCCGCTTCTTTGATGCTCCGCATCGACCAGACCAGTGTTCTCATCGACAGTGGTTGACGTAGCACGGTGAGCACGGCTTCGGCAACATCTTCTGGCCGCATCATGTCGTCGAGCCCTGGCATGTCAGGGGTGCGGCCCGCCCCCATGGCGAACTCCGTGGCAGTCCCTCCCGGACAGAGCGTGCTGACTCGAATATTCTGCTCTCGCAGCTCGCGATCGAGTCCGCCTGCCAGACCCACTTGAGCGAATTTGGTCGCTGCATAGACCGCCTCGTCTCCGGCTCCCCGCAGTCCGGCCACCGATGCAACGATCACGATGTCGCCGCCACCTTGCTCGAGAAACTGTGGGACGGCCGCCCGGATCGGCCAGACCGTACCGGCAACGTTGGTGTCCATCATGTCTGCCAGTTGCTCATCGGTGAGGTCCATGATCCCCCCATAGGCACCGATTCCGGCATTGGCGACGATCGCATCCAGCTTTCCGAACGTGCCGACCGTCTGTTCCACGAGGTTGCGAGCATGCTCCGGCACCCGGACGTCCATCTCGACCACGAGAGCGCGGTCGCCGAGGTCATCTGCCAGCTCTTCGAGCCGGTCGACTCGCCTGGCTCCGAGCGCGACATTGGCACCATGTTCGACCAGCGCCCGGGCAGTTGCAGCACCGATGCCGGCGCTGGCTCCTGTGATGGCTACGGTGAGGTCGGTCAGATCGCGCATGTCATTCAGCTTTCGGTCGGCAGGTCAAATCTAGGCATCTAGGTCGTGCTCAGGATCGCGTCGATGACTGTCATGTTGCCGATTGCGTCACGAATGTCGACTGGCATCGGAGCGTCGTCGAGCAGGGCTCTGGCAAAGAGTTCGGCCTGGATGGTGTATTGATTCGCCGGCTCGAACGTCAAGGTCTCGGTGGCAGGATCAACGGGCGCATCTCCGCCACGGCTCACAAAGACCCTGGTCGGCACATCCGGTGGGATGTTGAATGGAATCTCGATCTCGATACGACCGGCGGTCCCGACAATATGGACCCGCTGATAGCTCTCGGCTCGCGTGGAGCACGTAAACGTTGACTGCCCGCCCCCGGCAAACTCGAGCACGGCCGACGACAGGGTGTCGATGCCCATGACCGGGTCGCGGCGGACTGAGGCCCTGATGGCCGTGGGCTCGGTTCCGAAGAGGAGCCGCGACAGATTGATGTTGTAACAACCGATATCCATGATCGCCCCGCCCCCATGTTCGGTCCGGTTGCGGATGTTGGCGGGATCATCATTGAAGTAGCTGAACCAGCTCTGTACAGCGACGAGTTCTCCTATCGATCCTTCGCGGAGGAGCGAGAGCGCTTTGATCCAGGTGGGATGGTGGCGGTACATGAACGCCTCTGCCAACCGGATGCCGGCTTCTTCGCATGCCTCGATCATTTCCTGCGCCTGGCCCTGCGACATTGCCAGGGGTTTTTCGCACAGGATGTGCTTGCCGGCCCCGGCTGCCTTGATGGTCCATTCGGCGTGCAGGTCGTTCGGCAGAGGAATGTAGACGGCATCGATGTCATCGGCCTCGAGGAGTGCTTCGTACGAGCCGTACGATTCCGAAACGCCGAGCTTGGCGGCGGCGGCTTCGGCCCGATCCACGTCACGCGAGGCGATGGCGACGACTTCACAGTTAGGCGCAGCCTGAATTGCCGGCGTGACCTTCGCCATGCCTATGTCGGCCGTGCTCAAGATTCCCCATCTGATCATGCTGTGCCTTTCATATGTTGGAATTCAGATCTCGAGGGTCGCGGCGGTCCACGCCCCGTCATTCTCACTCGATCGGATCACGGCTTCGACGAACTTCACTCCGATTGCCCCATCCCGGGCGTTGGGAAAATGCATCGCGAGAGGATCAGGTTCCACCGCAGCCCGCCGGGCTGCGATCGCCTCGGCGGCGTCGGAATAGAGATTGGCGAAGCCCTCGTGAAACCCTTCGGGGTGACCTGCCACGATGCGGCTGGCGCGCCTTGCGAGGGGAAACGTTCCCGGCCCGTTTGGGGTACGGATCTCAGCTGGCATGCCGATCGGGCGCACTATGAGACGGGTCGGGGTTTCCTGGGACCACTCGAGGGTTGCGGCCGAGCCCGAGACCCGGATTCGCAGACAGTTCTCCATACCCGCCGCCGCCTGCGTGACCCAGAAGCTGCCTCTCGCCCCGTTGGACAAGCGCAGCTGTGCCCCGGCGTAGTCGTCAACGAGCCGATTCGGAACGATGTGGCCGACCTCCCCCGCCACAGCGCTGACTTCCAGGCCGGTGACGAACCGGACGAGATTGTGGGCGTGGGTTCCGATGTCTCCCAAGACCAGGGATGGACCGCCTCGCACGGGGTCATAGCGCCATGGGAGGTCATCGCCGGTCGGATCGGCTTCGCGTGCCTTACCTCCCTGGACGTATTCCACCTGAATGAGGCGGATCTCTCCGATTTCGCCGGCCGCAACCATGGCCCGGGCCTGACGCGCCATCGGATAGCCTGTGTAGTTGTGCGTGAGGCAGAACACAAGACCCGTCTCTTCGACTTTGGCCACAATGTCGAGGGCATCGTGCAACGTGTTGGCGATTGGTTTGTCGCTGATGACATCGAAACCCCGTTCCAGCGCTGCCATGGAGTATCGATGGTGGCTGTCGTTTGGCGTCATGATGGCGACAACGTCGGCTCCGGTCTCGAGACCGGCCTCGGCGTCGAGCAGCCCCATCGCGTCTGCGTATGGCCTGGCGACGCCGAGGGCACCGCCGTGTTCGAGGGACCGGGTCGGATCTGACGACAGAGCACAGGCCACCAGTTCATACCGGTCGTCGATACGAGCCGCGGTACGGTGCATCGAGCCGATGAAACTACCCGGACCGCCACCGACTACGGCAAGGCGGAGTCGACGACCGAGCGTTTCGATAACGGGATTGGAATCCAAATGACCTCCGGATCCGGTAGTCCGGTGGGGACTCCGCAATCTGCCAGCCACTCTATCAATATGGCGGATTGGTTCCCGGAATACCTCAAGTCGGCGTACGGTTGGGGCGTTATTACTCGCATGACAGGGTCCGTCCGATTCGCGGAAGACCTTGACATTGCCGGGGGGACACCGGTAAACACTTGTCCCGCCACCCTGTATTCGGGCGGCACTGTCACCTACCGAGGAGGTAGCCGGTGGCAAAATCCTTAGTCATTGTCGAATCTCCGGCGAAGGCCAAAAAGATCGGCAAGATCCTGGGGTCCGACTTCGTCGTTGATTCCAGCATCGGTCACATACGCGATCTGCCTCGAAACGCGGCCGAGATCCCAACCAAATACAAGGGCGAGAAGTGGGCGCGTATGGGCGTCGATGTCGAGAACGCATTCGAACCTCTCTATGTGGTACCGAAGGACAAGAAAGCTCAGGTCACCAAGCTCAAGAAGCTGTTGAAAGAATCGGACGAGTTGTATCTGGCAACCGACAAAGACAGGGAAGGGGAGGCAATCGCGTGGCACCTCCTCGAAGTGCTGAAACCGAAAGTCGATGTCAAGCGAATGGTGTTCAACGAGATCACCGAGGACGCCATCCACAACGCGTTGGAAAACTCCGGGCATCTGGATCAGAATCTCGTCGACGCCCAGGAGACAAGGCGCATCCTCGATCGGCTGGTCGGGTACGAAGTGTCCCCGGTGCTCTGGAAAATGGTGCGTCCCAAACTCTCGGCCGGCCGAGTACAGAGCCCAGCTGTTCGCATCATTGTGCAACGCGAGCGCGAGCGGATCGCATTTGTGTCAGCTTCCTACTTCAGCATTGACGCGGTTTTTGAGACTGCGGAACGAGAAATGTTCGATGCCAAGCTTCTGACGATCGATGAAAAAAAGATTGCCACCGGCAAGGACTTCAATCCGGCAGGGGAACTCAAGTCCAGGAAGGTGGTTCTTCTCGACGAGGGTGCTGCCGAAGATCTCAAGCAGAAGCTGACAGGTCAGCCGTTCTCGGTCACCGATGTGGACCGCAAACCGTATACCCGCAGACCCAAGGCCCCCTTTCGCACATCCACTCTCCAACAGGACGCGTTGCGCAGTCTTCGGTTCTCGTCTTCGCGGACGATGTCGGCGGCTCAACGACTGTATGAGAACGGCTTTATCACCTATATGCGCACTGATTCGACAACGCTTTCCGAAACGGCCTTGGCGGCGGCTCGCAACCAGGTGGCAGGGTTATACGGCAACGAATACCTCCACGATCAACCCCGGATCTATGGAACCGCCAAGGGTGCCCAGGAGGCTCATGAAGCCATCCGTCCTGCCGGCGATGCGTTTCAGATGCCGACCGATGTTGCCAAGCAGGTGAACAGCGACGAAGCGAAACTGTATGAGCTGATTTGGAAGAGGACCATTGCATCCCAGATGGCCGACGCCAAGGGTGAGCGTGTGGTTGTTCGGATTGCCGGTGAGGCGACTGACGGTCGCGCGACCGTATTCGGCGCCTCTGGTCTCACGATTACCTTCCCGGGGTTCATGCGAGCGTATGTGGAGGGTTCCGATAACCCTGAGGCCGACCTGGACGACAAAGAAAAGCATCTGCCGCCGATGGTTGAGGATGACGACGTTACGGCTATCAAGATCGACGCTGTCGGCCACGACACGAAACCCCCGGCCCGCTATAACGAGGCCTCGTTGATAGAACGTCTCGAAGAACTCGGCATAGGGCGACCGTCGACGTATGCGTCGATCATCTCGACGATCCAGGATCGGGGCTACGTGTGGAAGCGCGGCGCCGCCCTCATCCCGTCATTCACTGCTTTCGCCACGGTCGGTCTCCTGGAGCAGCATTTCTCCGACCTCGTCGACTACGAGTTCACAGCCAGGATGGAGGCCGACCTCGACGACATAGCAAGTGGCGACACCGAATCCCGGCCGTGGCTTCGCAAGTTCTACCTCGGGAACGGGTCGCCCGGCCTGGCCCAGATGGTGGTCGACCGCCTGGGCGAAATCGACGCCCGCCAGGTAAACAGCTTTCCGATCGGTGAGGACCCGGACGGTCACCTGATCGAGGCTCGCGCCGGCCGCTACGGTCCGTTCCTGTCGCGGGGTGAGGACACGGCCCCGATTCCCGACGACATGGCTCCCGATGAGCTCACGCTCGAGGTGGCCATCGAGTTGCTCAACCGACCGTCCGGCGACAAGATCCTCGGAACCGATCCGGAATCAGGCCTGACCGTCATTGCCAAGAACGGACGCTTTGGACCGTATGTGCAACTTGGCGAAGCGGACCCGGCCGATAAGAAGAACAAGCCAAAGACGGCTTCGCTCTTCAAATCGATGGAGGTCGATTCGTTGAGCCTGGATCAGGCACTTCAATTGCTGACGCTGCCACGCATCGTCGGAGTTCACCCCGAGACCGGTGAGGAGATCCAGGCACTGAATGGGCGATACGGCCCGTATCTCAAGATGGGATCGGATTCCCGCAGTTTGGAATCCGAGGAGGAGCTTTTCACAGTGACGGTTCCGAAAGCGGTCGAAGTGTTCGCCCAGCCCAAGCGCCGCCGCGGTCAGTCGGCCCAGGGTCCGTTGAAAGAATTGGGAGAAGACCCCGATACGAAGAAGCCGATCGTCCTCAAAGAGGGGCGGTTCGGCCCGTATGTCACCGACGGCGAGACCAATGCCTCGTTGCGAAAGGGCGACACCATCGAGAATGTCTCTCCGGAACGGGCCCAGGAACTGCTGGCGGAGCGGCGAGCAAAGCTAGCTAACAAGTAGCCCATTTCGGATGGGCCATTTCGCCCGGGCCGTTGAAACGCATCTAACCTCGCGTCCGTGACGACGACTGATCAGCCCATCGGTGCTTTGACGCTGATTACGCGAGGTCCCTTCGCCCGTCTCTGGTGGTCGGGGCTGCTGTCCAGCCTGGGGGATTGGGTTGCTTTTTTTGCAATCCTGTCGTTGGCCGACCGGGTCGGAAATGAGGTGGGAATCGTGCTGGCTCTGGTCGCCCGCGTGGTTCCCGCCTTCCTCTTCTCGGGGTTTGGCGGGGTCCTGGCAGACCGGGTCGACCGCAAGTGGCTGATGGTGGCGGGCGACATCGGCCGGGCTGTGTTGGTGCTCACGTTGATCTTTGTCGATTCCGTCCTCGGGCTCGTGGTCCTATCGGCCATCCTCGAGATGTTCTCGCTGCTGTTCCAGCCGGCCAAGGAAGCCACCGTCCCGAATCTGGTCGACGAAGAAAGCTTGGCGACCGCCAACAGCCTCTCTCTGTCGGCCGCCTATGGAACGTTCCCTCTGGGCGCGGGGATCATCTGGGCCATGGGCTTTCTGCCCAGGATTGAGAGCACGCTGGCCGTCACGACAGCCGAGATCGGCGCATTCGTTTTCGACGCCGTCACGTTTGGGCTCTCGGCTCTCTTGCTGGTCGGGTTGAGAGTTCCCACGTCCCGGCACGACACGCACGGCCGGGAAGAGCAAACCACTGCGGTCACCGACCTGATAGACGGCGTGAAGTTCGTCGCGGCCGATCGGGGTATACGCCCGGTTGTCTTTGGAATGGGGTTGGCTCTCCTGGGCGGAGGCGTGCTGATCGTGCTCGGCAACCCGTTCGCGATGGAGGTCCTCGACGCCGATGAGCGCGGCTTCTACATCATTCTCTTTGCGTTGGGAACGGGTGCCGCCGTAGGAATGGGGGTCATAGGCGTACTGGGTTCCCGAACCGTTCGACCCTCGATCCTCTTTTCTTTGAGCTTGCTGCTCATCGGCGGAGGGTTGATGGCGGCTTCAGCCATCACGACGGTCTTCGGCGCTGCTGCCTGGATTTTCGCAGTGGGCCTTGGCACCGGAGCTGCCTATGTCATGGGCTTCACCCATCTCCAGACCGAGGTCGACGATGATTACCGGGGCCGGGCCTTTGCGGCGACACTGGCCGTTCTACGTCTCGGACTGCTGCTTTCGATGGCGGCGGCGATTCCGCTAAAGACCCTCTTCCAAGGACGACTTCCCGGGATCCTGTCCGACGGTATTCGTGCTGTCATGCTGCTGGGCGGAGCCGTGGTGTTGGCGACGGGTCTGGTTACGCTGTGGTCCCAGCGAGATGTGATCATGGGCGCCAGGCTTTCGCCGTCTGCGCGTAAGACGCTAGATGAGGTTGCCCGTCGCAGAAATCGCTGATGCAGTTCGAATTCGGCCCGGGCGGCTGCTCGCAGGTGGAGCAGGCAGACGGTTCGCAAGCATGGAGAATTGAATGCAGTACGTAGCCTTCGAGGGCGTTGATGGGGCAGGAAAGACCACCGTGGCAACGCTCGTGGCGGCGGCTCTCATTCGAGACGGGCTGGATGTGGTCATGGTGAGAGAGCCCGGTGGTACTGCCATTGGAGAAGCCGTGCGTGAGATACTGCTGGGGGCACGGGAGTCCATGATGGCGCGAACGGAGGCTCTCTTGTTTGCTGCGGCGCGCACGCAGTTGGCTGCCGAGGTGATCGAACCTGCTCTGGCGCGGGGAGCTTTTGTCCTGTCCGATCGAACGGTTTACTCGTCTCTGGCATACCAGGGAGGAGGTCGCGGGCTGGGTGTTGCCTCTGTCCGCGAGCCGAATATGTGGGGCCTCGGATCCGTCTGGCCCGACCTTGTCATCCTGCTGGAGGTTGACCCGGAGGCCGGTCTATCTCGTGAGGATTCCTCCGACCGGATCAGCAGCGAAGGGTTGGCATTGATGCAGGAGGTGGCAGAAACCTATCGGGGCCTGGCGGATGCTGAACCGGGTCGATTTCGTCGGATCGATGCGGCGCGCGATATCGAGCTGGTTGTATCCGAGTGCCTGGATGTGATCGAGGCTGCGTTATGAATGACATCATTGGTCACGAGCGATTGGTGGCAATGCTGCTGCGCGAGGCCTCGCGACCCGCTCACGCCTACCTCATGGTCGGCCCGGCCAGTGTCGGCAAGGCGACGGTTGCGCTGAGGTTTGCAAATCTCATCATCAACCCCGACCAGAACCCGATCGACACCCGGCGCGTTTTGGACGCAGTACATCCCGACATCATTGTGGTCGAGGCCGAGGGTCGAACTGCGTTGACGGTCGAGCAGGCGCGTTCGACGATTGCGCGGGCGTCGTTGGCCCCCGTTGAATCCGATCGCAAGGTCGTCCTCATTCCAGAAGCCGGTCTCATGAATGAGCAGGCTGCCAATGCGCTTCTCAAAACCCTGGAAGAACCGTCCGCTTCGACGGTGTTCATACTTGTGACCGAAGCCGCCGAGGACCTTCCGGCGACTATTGCAAGTCGAAGCAGGGTTGTGCGGTTTGGGCGCGTCCCGGACGCCGACGTGCTGTCGGCTTTGAGTGGGCGGGGACACGAGAACGCTGCGGAACTAGCGGGTATTGCAGGGGGTCGGCCGGGTCTGGCGCTCTCTCTGGCTTTGGGGTCGAGTGCGGCGGATTTTCGTTCGGTGTGGTTGTCGATACCAGAACGGCTCGCTCCTACTCCGGGCACTGCCTTTTTATTGGCCGAGGAAGTAATGGGGGCTGCCCAGAAGGTGGTGGCCGATTTGAGCCCGGAAGGAGCTTCCAAAGAGAAGCTCGAACGCGAAGCTCGCCGGAACCTTTTGTCCTTGCTCGCAAATGGTCTCGAGATCCTTGCCTCCTGGTTCCGCGATGCTGCCGCAGCCCAATATGGAGCAGACATCGTCAATCGTGATGTCGATCCCACGACCCTGGCGTCGGTTTCGCCCGTGCAAGCCATGCGAAACGCCGAGCGGGTAATGGCCACCCACGAGTCACTCGAAGCAAATCAACGGCCAGAGTTGGTGCTGGCTCACCTGTTCGCCGATATCGGAAGCTGATGGGTCGCATCGTCGTGGTTGGCTCGCTCAACCATGACACCACGGTGTTCGTTCCACGCTTGCCGGCTCCCGGAGAAACCGTCCTCGGAAAAACTCAGGTGACCGATACCGGGGGGAAAGGTGCCAATCAGGCGGTCGCCGCTTCCCGGCTTGGTGCTGACGTCAGTATGGTCGGACGGGTAGGCGCCGACGGAGCGGGCCGGACGCTTCTGGATGTCCTCGATCGCGAGAACATCGACCACTCGTCAGTCGTCGTCGACCCGGGTCTTGCGACCGGAGCCGCCTTCATCACCGTTGACGAAGCAGGCGAGAACACGATTGTGGTGAATTCCGGCGCCAATGCTGCGCTCACGGTCGCTGACCTCCCTGAGCAAGAGATCAGAGCGGCGAACGTCGTGCTGGCGCAACTCGAAAGCCCGATCGGGGTCATAATCCGGGCCGCTGAACTCTGCGAAGGGACCTTCATCTTGAATCCGGCGCCCGCCGCCCCGCTTGATCAATTACTGCTTGGCCTGGTTGACATCCTGGTCCCGAATCGAACAGAGCTCGCGGTTCTTGCCAATCTTCCTCCGGCGGTGGCGTTGGACGATGTGATGCGAGCAGTCAGGATTGTGGGGGCGAACCGGACGGTTGTCACGCTCGGTTCTGAGGGAGCGCTGGTTGTTGTCGATGGCAACTACATCCACGTGCCGGCTCCAAAGGTTGAGTCGGTCGATCCGACGGCGGCAGGGGACGCGTTTTGCGGAGCGCTGGCTGCCGGGCTTTGCCGGGGACTCGATATGGACGAAGCCGCCCGCTGGGCCGTGCTCGCAGGCGCAGCAACAGTGACCAAAGCCGGAGCCCAATCTGCATTACCGACCATCGAAGACATCGAGGCGCTTGATGGCTGAGCCTCGGTCGGTCATTATCGATACCGATCCGGGGCAAGACGATGCCGTCGCGTTGCTGGTGGCTCTGGCCTCCGAAGAGCTCGACATTTTGGGCATAACGACCGTCGCGGGAAACGTACCTCTCGAGCTCACCACCAGGAACGCCCTCATGATGACAGAGTTGGCAGGACGTCCGGACGTGCCGGTGTACGCCGGTTGCGACAGTCCGACGGTGCGCCCTCTGATCACCGCCGAGTACGTCCACGGCAAGACCGGTATCGATGGTGCCGGACTGCCTGCCCCTTCGGGGTCGCCGCGTGCCGGCCACGCAGTCGACTTTCTGATCGAGACGTTCATGAATCGCGAAGTGACCACGATCTGCGCCCTCGGGCCGCTGACCAATATTGCAACTGCTCTGGATCGCCAACCGGGCATCGTGGAGCGCATCGATCAGCTGATTCTGATGGGTGGCGGCTTCTTCGAAGGTGGCAACGTGACCCCTGCCGCCGAGTTCAACATCTACGTCGATCCGGAGGCGGCGGCCGCGGTGTTCACCAGTGGGATACCGCTGGTGATGATGCCCTTGGATGTAACTCACCAGGCGCTGACGTCAGACGAGCGGATCGAGGCATTCAAGGCCAGCGGCAACGAATCCGGGAGGGTGGTCGCCGGCATGCTGGAGTTCTTCGAGCACTACGACATGGAGCGGTACGCAACCGACGGCGCGCCGCTCCACGATCCGTGCGTGATCGCATACCTGTTGGAGCCCGATCTGTTCGGCGGGCGAGCATGCTCTGTGGTGATCGAGACGACTTCGGAATTGACCATGGGCATGACGGTGGTCGATTGGTGGGGTGCTACCAACAGGCCACCAAACTGCCTCGTGATCAACGAGGTCGACGACGACGGCTACTTCTCGCTGCTGGTCCATCGTATCGCCCTGCTGCCCTAGCTCTATGTGCCGGAGTCGAGATCACTCTCAGACGGGTCTTGATATCCCGCTTGGTCCCTTGTGAAGGCATTCACAAGCGGGACTTAAGCCCCTAGTTGAGGATGCATAGGTAGGCATACGCTGCTCGATATGCATAAGGCTGCAGATACATTCAAGAAACCGGCTTCGCAAGACCAGGCGATGGCCGCCCGCTTGCTCACCACCAAACAGGTCCAGGAGCTGTTCAGGGTCGATCGATCGACCATCTACCGCATGGCCGAGGATGGCAGGCTGACGGCGGTCAAGGTAGGGCGCCAATGGCGTTTCCCGTCTGACAAAGTCCACGCGCTGCTTGGAGGCAACACCTCTGGCGACATCGCAACGAGCCCGGGGCTCGACCGGGAACTCGACTCTCTGCTGCCTGCATCCACCGCGCAGGCAATAGCCGACCTGGCTGCCGACCTGTTCGATGTCATGGCCGTGGTCACCGACATGGACGGCCGGGCCCTCACCAGCGTTGCCAATCAGTGCGGCTATTTCCAGGCCTTGTTCGATGGCCGGCCCGATGCCTGTGCAGAGGGATGGCGACAGCTGGGCCAAAAGATCGACCTCGAACCCCGATTCGTTCCGAGCCACATCGGCCTCTTATGCGCCCGGAGTTTCATCCGCATGGGATCGACTCTGGTCGGCATGGTGATAGTCGGAGGAGTGGCTCCCGACGTCTGGCCGCCATCGGACGATGAGATCCTGGCGGTCGCCGCAGAATCCGGAGCTGATCCGGACACCGTGCGCCGCCACATCAATGAGGTTTATTGGATTGACCGCCCCCACCAGGATTGGATTCTTCGCAATCTGTCCCGGGTCAGTGGTCTGATCTCACGCCTGGCCGACGATCACGGCCGGCTCGTCAACAAGCTCGAAGCCATCGCCTCCCTAGCTGGAGCGGTGCACGTACAAGGAGAATCAACGTGAAGAAACTGTTAGTCCTGGGTGCTGGAACAGCCGGCACGATGGCCGTCAACAAACTCCGTCCCCGCCTCGACGGCTGGGACATCACGATCGTAGATGAGGACGAGCTTCACTATTACCAGCCGGGTTTCCTGTTCATGCCTTTCGGCAAATACTCGAGACGAGATCTGATCAAACCGAAACGCACATTCATACCTGACGGCGTGAACCTCGTCATGGGCACCATCGAAATCGTTGAGCCGGAAAACAACCAGGTGTTGCTCACGAATGGAACCGTTCTGCCCTACGACTACTTGATCATCGCCACGGGCACCCATCCCACTCCCGAGGAGACCCCGGGTCTTGAAAGCGACGATTGGTATCAAACGATCTTCGATTTCTACACCATCGATGGTGCCGAAGCCCTGGCGAAAAAACTCGCAGACTGGGATGGTGGAAAGCTGGTGGTCAACATCATCGAGATGCCCATCAAATGCCCTGTCGCTCCTCTCGAATTCGCCTTTCTGGCTGACTCATTCTTCAAGGAGAAGGGGATCCGCAACAACGTACACATCGAGTATGTGACGCCACTGCCGGGAGCGTTCACCAAGCCGGTGGCTTCGGAACACCTGGGCGGCATGCTCGCAGAGCGCAATATCACCCTTGAATCCGACTTCTATCTCGAGCGGGTAGAGGACGGCAAGCTCATCTCCTACGATGAGCGGGAGGTCGATTTCGATCTCCTGGTGACCGTGCCCGTCAACATGGGATCGGAATTCGTGGGGCGCTCGGGCTTGGGCGACGAGTTTCGCCATGTCCCGGTCGATAAACACAACTTCCTCTCGACCAAGTTCGAAAACATCTTCGCCCTTGGCGACGCAGCTGCATTGCCAACGTCAAAGGCCGGCTCCGTCGCCCATTTTGCGGTCGACGTCTTTACCGACAACTTCGTCGACTATGTCGGTGGCAAGCCAATGACGGAAGCATTCGACGGCCACGCCAATTGCTTCATCGAATCGGGCGACGGCAAGGGCATGCTGATCGACTTCAACTATGACGTCGAACCCCTAACCGGAAAATATCCGGTGCCCGGAGCAGGCCCTTTCTCCCTATTGAAGGAGACACAGCTCAATCACTGGGGGAAGCTGGCGTTCCGGTGGATCTATTGGAATGTGCTTCTCCCCGGCCGGCCCATGCCGGTCCCGACCTTGATGTCCATGGCCGGTAAGAACCCGGTCGAACAAACCCAAACCAAACAACAAGTTGGAGGTATGTAATGCCAACGGCAACCATCAGTGGTCAGGAAGTCACCGTCGACGACGAAGGCTTCATGACCGAATACGACCAATGGAATGAAGACGTCGCTGCCGCGCTCGCCTCCCAGATCGGGATCGACCTGGGCGAAGGGCACTGGCAGGTCATCAAATTCCTGCGGGAGGATTACAAGGAGCAGGGAGAGACCCCGATGTTGCGCCGGGTGGCGAACATGAGTGGTGTTTCCACCAAGGAGCTTTTCCTGCTGTTTCCGAAGAAGCCGGCCAAGAAGATGGCCTATATAGCGGGCGTTCCCAAGCCCCACGGCTGCGTCTGAGAAAGAAGGTCAGGAAATGACAACTGCTCAAGAAGCACCTTCCATCATCCCCGATTTCGGAGATGACGAAGACACCGATCGCAAGATCTGCTTTATCGCTTCCAAGGGTACGCTCGACATGGTTTATCCATCTCTCGTGATGGCCAATGCTGCTCTAGGAGAGGGGATCGAAACCCACATCTTCTTTACCTTTTGGGGCCTGGACATCATCACCAAGAAACACCAGGATGACCTCCAGTTCACCTGGATGGGCAACACCGCAATGCATCCTCCAGGCGGCAAAGTGCATATGCCCCAGGGCGCGGCTGGTCTGCCCGGTATGACCAGGATTGCGACGAAGATGATGAAGCGACAAATTGCCGACCTGGATGTGCCCGAGGTGCCGGAATTCGTACAGATGATCTCCGACGCCGGGGGCCATTTGTGGGCCTGCAAGATGACCGTCGACATGATGGGACTCACCAAAGAAGACATGATTGACGAGGTTGAGGACATCATTTCGGCGACTGACTTCATCGAACTCAGTGAAGGAGCCCAGGTCATCTTCACCTGAGTGGAACCGTCAATAGTCCGTCACGAAGTCTGTTTCGAATAGTCCCCATTGCACTGGAATGGGGACTAATCGATGACTAGCTATTCTGTTGGTCGCTCCCCCTATCTATATGGTGGGGCGCTGGCCGGAGTAGCTCAGGGGTAGAGCAGCTCATTCGTAATGAGCAGGTCAGGGGTTCAAATCCCCTCTCCGGCTCTGGCAACGGCAACGGCAACTCTTCGAGTTGCTTGGAGTTGCTTTGCAACTCCATAGGGCATTGTTCTGCAGCGGCAACGCTTCGCGTTGCTTGGAGTTGCTGGCAACGCTTCGCGTTGCTTGGAGTTGCTTCGCAACTCCATGGGGCATAGTTGCGGCAACGGTAACTCTTTGGGTTGCGGCAATGCTTCGCGTTGCTTGGAGTTGCTGGCAACGCTTCGCGTTGCTTGGAGTTGCTTTGCAACTCCATGGACGTTTTCTCACCCTCTAGGTTGCTGGGGGTGTTCTTCCGGGCAAAGGACGTAGCAACAGCTGGCCCTCTCCGTTGGCTCCCGCCCACAACCTGGAGCGCCTCGTAACCCGGTCATCTTTGATAGCTTTGAGTTCGATGACGGCCACAAAGGAGATTTGGATGAAACGATGGATGACGATCGCAGCCGTCATGGCGCTGATAGTTGCGGCCTGCGGTGATGGCGATTCGGACAACACGACGCCGGCGGTCACCGGCGGCGGGGCCATCGGAGATCTGGCGATCACCGAGGTCGAATTCGGCAGCCATGTCACGCTGACCAATCTCGGAACCGACCCGGTTTCCATCGAAGGCCTGTGGCTGTGCAATCGGCCCGCCTATACGGAGCTCTCTGGCGAGGTTGGGCCCGGCGCCTCGATTCAGGTGGAAGCCGACAAACTCGGCGGGTTGTCGGCCGACGGAGCGGAAGCGGCTTTGTATTCGTCCAACAGCTTCGGGGACGCGAACAACATGCTCGATTATGTCGGCTGGGGAACCGGCGGAGGCCGTGCTGAGGTTGCAGCCGACGCGGGTCTGTGGCCGGCGGGCGACGTCGTAGCCGTGGCAGGTGCCGGCATCACGGCTCCGAGCGGCGGGGCATCGGCCGCCGACTGGTCGTGATCGGCTCGGTGGGAATTTCGTATACATAGATATATTGATATACTTCAATATATGAGTGACAGCGTCAAGTTCGCCAAGGCCATTTCCGATGACACGCGCCAACGAATCATGGATGCGTTGTGTTGCGAATGGCTCAGCGTCAACGACCTGGTGGAGCGCCTCGGAGGGGTTTCTCAACCGACCGTGTCTCACCATCTCCGCATTCTCGACGAAGCCGGTCTGCTTCACAGGAAGAGAGAAGGCCAGGTTGTCTTGAGCTCACTCGACCAAGAACGGATG
>JAHEJY010000013.1 GCA_024638625.1 Actinomycetes bacterium | reverse complement strand
ATGCGTTACCCACGCCGGCGAGGGGAATTGACAGGATCGGTCCCGCTCCGACCCGCGAGACGTTCACCGTCGCGGCCTTTTCGCCTGCGGTGGTCGGTCTGAACTGAACCGTTACATCTCGCGAACGGCCCGGTGCCAGGGTCGTGGAGAGGTTCGTGACGGCGAATTGGAACGCGCCGGAGCCGCCGAGTGAGGTGCCGTTGATCTGTACCGAGCGGACATCACTCGAGTTCACGACCCGCACGGTTTGGGTTGCCGTCGCCCCCACGGCGATCTTTCCGAAGTTGAAGCTGGATGGCTCGGCGCGGAGACCGGCAGGGCCGCCAACCCTGACGACCTCGATCCCCTGCACGGTTGCCTGGTCGACGATCCTGGCGAAATTGATGTCGAGGTTGCCGTCTGTCACATTGACAACGGTCGGGAGCATCACCGCGATGTCTTTGCCACCGGCCAGCGAAAAAATGTCGATATTGTTGCGGGGGGTACCTTCAATCGTGACGTTGAAGCGACGGGCCCCGGCGGCGTTGTGGAACCGTTCGGCGAGGTAGAGCCTGACCTCATACGTGCCGCTGTCGACCCCGAAATCCCACTGCATATCAGTTCCGAACTGCTCCGTCAGAAAGACCGTCGGCGAGGTCCCGAGCGGCAGCGATGCGCCGTCGACGGCAACGCCGCCCGCGGTGCCAACTGAACTTGTCAATCCGGTTGCCAGGTTGCGTCCGTCTGCCCATGGGAGCGTGCCCGACAACGCAGGCCCACCCGCATTGATCCGGTAAACGATGACGTCGTTGCCCTGGCCCCGGAGCGGCACCGAGATCTGTCCTCCGCTGTTGGCAATATTCAGAGACGCAAAGGACTCAGCCTCGGACGACGGGCTGAATGCGACAGCGATGGTTGCGGTGACGCCCGGTGCCAGTGAGGCGGGAGGATTGCCGATGATCTGATACGGACCCGTGGTCCCGGTCAAGAACGCATCCGAGATCGACACGACCGGATCCCCGATCGTTCCGAGGTTGACGAGCGTGACGTCCACCTGCGCCGTACCTCCGGTCGCAACCGAGCCGAAGTCGATGGAGGTCGGCACGGCTCCCAGTTTTCCCGGTTCCGGAACCCGTTGGATTTCGATCGCGTTGACCAGCGGCGGCTCCCCGGAGGTGGGGAAGAAGTCGAGATCGATAACGCCGTCAGCCTGAACGGTGAAGCTTCGTGACACAGCCCGATTCTGTCCCCCGGCAGCTGCAACAACATCGAAATTGGTCAGCACCGAACCCCCTTCGATACTCACATCGAAGATTCGGCTGCCGGCACCGAACGTCTCGGCGAAGTACAGATTGACGGTGTACCTGCCCGGTGTGACGGGGAACTCCCACTCCATGGCGCCAAACCGGTAGGTATCAAATAGCCCTGCGGGAACGCTCGACCCGCCGACAAAGCCGGGGGTCGCGAACGCGGCAGTCGTTCCGCTCACATAGGGGCTGATCGGATTATCCGCCAGCCATCCCTCGATGTCGCCCGGACCACCGGCGTTGACCCGATAGACGCCCTCGGCCGTCACCTCCACCACCATGGGTGAGTTCTGCCCCGAGTGCCTGATCTGCATGGTGGCCGAAATCGGACCAAGCCGGTCGGGAACCACACTGACATCGGCGCTGAACCGGCCGCCAGGGCCGACTCTGACAGCACTGGTTGCCGAACCGGAAAACAACGAGGCATCAGGACCCACGAACGTGATCTCTTTGACGGTCACACGAGGATCGTCAAATTCCCCGACGAAACTGGCGCCGATGGAGCGGGTTGAGGCAACATTGATGCCCGCTCTGCCAAAGTCCAACGAACTGGAGTCGATGGCCAGGCTGGACGCCAATTGCTGATGGTGTCCTGCAACGGGAACCCAGGATGGATCTCCGTAGGAGAACACTGTGTCGGCCTGGACCTGAGCGTTTTGATTGGAAAGGTAGAAGCGGCCATCGGTTGGTCGAAAGATGCCCACCGAGTCCGCTCCATCACCATCCCAGTCGCCTGCGATGATTTTGTCCGACGGAACGCCGTAGAAAAACTCGAACTCGGCTACTCCGGTTTTGTTCTCATTGGTGAAATAGGCGAGCCCGGTCGTTACTCGATACAGACCGACGGTGGTCACTCCGTCGCCGTCGAAATCACCAGAAAACGGTCTGTCGCCCGGATTCCCGAAGAAGAACGAGTAGTCGGCAACCCCGGTGCCGAGTGAGTTGCGAACGAAAACTTCTCCCTGACGGTAGATGGCGAGCGTGTCGCACCCGTCGCCGTTCCAGTCGCCGACGAGGGGGATGTCGCCTCCCTGGCCATAGAAGAAGTCCTGGTCGGCAATCCCGAGGTCGTTGGAGTTCCGTAAATACACGAACCCATTCGATCTGCGGAACATCCCAACGGTATCGACGCCGTCACAGTCCCAGTCGCCCAGCATGGGTTCGTCAGCCGGAATACCGTAGAAGAACCGCGACGTTCCGCCGTCGCTGTCACGGAGGAACCATTCTCCGCGGCTCGAATCAAAAGCGGCGACCTCGTCGGGTTCCAGTGCCAACGCCGGTGCCGCACCGAGGACCAGCAGCGCACCGATCAGACTTGCGATAAACGCGACCCGTTTCACTCTTCACGTGCTCCCTGTGTAAACCCGCCCATACGTTCTCCACCCATCATTGCGGCCAGCAACCGCCGGTGATGGTTCCCAATCGACTTTTCGAGATGTCTTCAAGATGCGGGCCCAGCTTCGTGGGTCACATCTGGCGTTCCAACCAACCTCACCTTTGGGCGAACGCTAGCCACCGCGACCTATCTCCCACAGGGGACGCGAGACCCAAATCTGGAATTGGTTGTGGAACCCGGTTGTGAACCCCAGGCGCTGAGGACCCCTCAGCTCTTGCAAATCAGCGTAGCGCCTCCGCGACGATCGCTTGCTGCTCACGAGTGTGAATCTGAAAACTGCCGGTTGCCGGACTTGCCGACGCCGACCGGCTCACAAGGTCGGCATCTTTTCCGTGCAAGTTGAAAAAGCCGGTTCGAACATAACCCCACGCCCCCATGTTGACGGGCTCCTCTTGCACCCAGACGATCTGGGCCCCGGCCTGATGTCGGGCGAGCTCTGCCTCCACTTCCGCGGCGGGAAATGGATACAGCTGCTCCAACCGGACGAGTGCCAGGTCTTCTCGCTCCCGCGCCTCGAGCAAGTCGTAGTAGATCTTGCCCGTGCAGAAGACAACCTTCGCGGCGTTTTCGATCTGCGGGTCCCCGAGGACCGGGAGAAAGGCGGCGGCGGTCAGATCGTCAATCGTCGAGTACGACGCCCTTGTTCTCAACAATGATTTGGGGGTGAACAGTATGAGGGGTTTCCGAACGCGACCAATGGCCTGCCGCCTCATCGTGTGGAACATGGTCGCGGGGGTCGATGGAACGACTACCCGGATGTTTTCTTCTGCCGCGCTCTCGAGATACCGCTCGATTCGGGCGCTCGAGTGTTCGGGACCCTGACCTTCAAAACCGTGCGGCAGCATGAGCGTCAGGTTGGACGTCTGGTTCCACTTGTCCTCACCCGACGTGATGAACTGATCGACAATGACCTGACCGCCATTGGCGAAGTCTCCGAACTGGGCTTCCCACGCAACCAACGTGCCGGTCGAGGCAACCGAATAGCCATACTCGAAACCGAGTGCGGCAAATTCGGACAACATCGAATCCACGTATTCGACGGGAGCCTGGCTTTCATCGATTCCCGCTACCGGAATCCACTCCTCTTCGGTGTTGTAATCAACGAACGCAGCATGCCGGTGACTGAACGTTCCGCGCTTCGAATCCTCACCGGCTATGCGAACCCGATGGCCTTCGAGCGAGAGCGAACCGACAGCGAAGGTCTCGGCCATCGCCCAGTCGACCAACCCCTCGGCGTAGAGCCCGTTGCGGTTCTCGATGACCCGGATGAGCTTGGGATGCATCGTGAAACCCTCTGGGATCCGCGAAGTGTGGGCGTGTATCCGGTCCAGCAATCCACCGTCCACGCCGGTTATGAGGCCCTGGTCCGCCGTCGGGTCCTGGCCCTCGGGGAATTGGAGGCCCTCCCCTCCCCGCGACTCGGCCAGTGCCTCCGACAACAGCGAGTTGAAATCGCTGAGGATCTTCTCGCCCTCTTCGATGGTCAGCTCACCTCGTTTGACGAGCTGTTCCAGATAGAGCTTGCGTACGCTGCGGTGCTTTTCGATCTTGCGGTACATGAGCGGCTGCGTGAATCCGGGTTCGTCGGATTCGTTGTGGCCAAGTCTCCGATAGCAGACCAGGTCGATCACGACATCTTTGTGGAAGGTCTGGCGGTAGGCGAAGGCCATGGCCGCCACACGTACGACGGCTTCGGGATCGTCAGCATTGACGTGGAAAATCGGCGATTGGATCGCTTTGGCGACATCTGTTGCGTACTGGCTGGACCGGGCATCTTCGGCATCGGTGGTAAACCCCACCTGGTTGTTGACCACCACGTGCACGGTGCCACCGGTGCGGTATCCGTCGAGTTGGCTGAGGTTGAGAGTTTCGGCAACCACCCCCTGGCCGGAAAAGGCTGCGTCGCCATGAATGAGGATCGGCAGAATCGCCTGCTCGGCTCCCGGTCCATGCTGATCCTGGCGAGCCCGCACGATTCCCTCCAGGACCGGATCGACCGCCTCGAGATGGCTGGGATTTGCCACCACTTCCACGGAAAGCTGAATACCGTCCGGGTCGGTGTGGGTTCCCTGTGCTCCCAGGTGATACTTCACGTCCCCCGAAAGATGGTCGTCGCCGACATCGTCAGAGAACCGCCCCTCGAACTCTTTGAAAATCTGCGTGTGAGACTTCCCGATGATGTTCGCGAGAACGTTGAGGCGTCCCCGGTGCGCCATGCCGAGTATGGCCGAAGTCATGCCGTCGGCCGTGGCCGAGTTGAGCACCTCGTCCAACAGCGGAATCATCGATTCGGCGCCGTCGAGCCCAAATCGCTTCTGACCGAGATACTTCGTTTGCAGAAACTGTTCGAAGGCTTCGGCGTGGTTGAGTTTGGTAATCACTCGTTTCCGCTGCTCCGGGCCGATCGGTTCCGGCTTACGTTCGACCCAGCGCTGAATCCACTCCTTCTCCCCCGGTTCCTGAATATGGCGATACTCCACGCCGACCGTACGACAGTACGCGTCGCGCAGCAGTCCTAGCACATCGCCCAACGCCATCTGTTCGTATCCGCCGAGCCCACCGACCGCAAAGCTGCGCTCGAGGTCCCAGATCGTCAGACCGTGCGTAATCGGATCGAGCTCGGGGTGGATACCCGGCGGTTTCATCCTCAACGGATCGAGGTCGGCGATGAGGTGCCCACGGACCCTGTACATATTGATGAGCTGGAACACCCTCGCTTGTTTGCTGGCCCATGCTTCACTCCCCCACGGCGGATTGTCGTCGATGGCCCACACTGCCGGCACGTACGGAATACCCAGTGCTCGGAATATCGACTCGTAGAACTCATCCTCACCGAGCAGGAACTGGTGAATGCGGGCCAGGAAGGCACCGCTCTCAGCTCCCTGGATGACTCGATGGTCGTAGGTGCTGGTGATGTTCATGACTCTTCCGACGCCAAGCCTGGCCAGCGTGCTCGGGTCGGCCGCTTCGTATTCAGGAGGGAATGAAATGGCGCCGACGCCGACGATTACGCCTTGTCCTGGCATCAGCCTCGGTACCGACTGGATCGTTCCGATCGTGCCGGGGTTGGTCAGACTGGCTGTGGTTCCGGCAAAATCGTCCGGGGTGATGGCGCCACCCCGGACCCGGTGCACGATGTCCTCGTAGGCGAGCCAGAATTGGCGAAAGTCCATGGTGTCTGCGGCCTTGATGTTGGGAACCAGCAGCGTCCTCGATCCATCTTTGCGGGCCAGATCGATCGCGATCCCGAGGTTGATCGAACCGGGCTTTATCACATGCGGTGTTCCGTCGATCTCGGCATATGAGTTGTTCATGGCGGGCATCTCCAAGAGTGCACGGACCACGGCCCAACCGATGATGTGTGTGAAGCTGACTTTGCGCCCGTCTGTCAATCGGGCGAGCTGGTTATTGATGATGCGCCGGTTGACTTCCAGCAGCTTGGCCGGAACCGACCTCACCGAGGTCGCAGTGGGCACGTCGCGGCTGGCTTCCATCGCCTCAACGATGCGGGCCGAGGGCCCGATCAAACGCTGCCGAGCCGTTTCCGGACGCGGCGCTTGGTCGGCGACCGGTGCCGTCGGGGCCTCGGCAGTTCTGGTTGCACCGGGCGCATCGACGGCAGAGGCCCCGCGGGCACCGTTGGGAACGCCTTGCTCGACCGACCGAACGGCCGGGCTGTCCGGCTGGGTGGTCACCGGCGGAGATACCGTTTGGCGCGAGGGCGCCACAGTCGTCCGCAGGGTCGGTTCACCCGCGGCCCTCGGTGCCGGAATCTCGGGTTCGTAGTCGGCAAAGAAGCTCTGCCACGCTTCCGAAACAGACGACGGATCCTGGCGGAAGCGGTGGTACATGTCTTCTACCAACCACTCGTTGGAGGTGCCGAAGGTGACGTCTGATGAATCATTGGGTGTTGACATTTGTCCAATGGTACCGATCGGCCTCAAGCGGCCGCCGATAAGCTTGCCCAACCGCGCCACGACGTTGCCCTTCGCTGTGGCAAACGACATCGAGGACGTTATGGAATTCGGCGACATCATCGCTCGTCGCAAGATGGTACGGAGCTACCAGGCCACGGCCGTTTCGGATGAAACAGTGCTCCGGATCCTCGATCGAGCCAGGCGACATCCCTCGGCCGGCTTCAGCCAGGGCATCCACTTCGTGGTGGTGATCGAAGGCCGGGAACAGCTTGCCGCAGCAGCGCAAGAGGAGGACTGGACGGACAAGGGCTATGGACCCTGGCTGTCGAGTGCTCCTATTCACATTGCCATTTGTGCCGACATCGGCGCCTACCGGGATCGCTATGCCGAATTCGACAAGTCGGCTACAACCGACGATTGGGATGTTCCGTACTGGTGGGTAGACGCGGGCGCGGCGCTCATGCTGCTGTTACTCGGCGCAGTCGATGAAGGACTCTCGGCAGGCTTCCTCGGCGTCCACGCCTTCACCGACCTGCCATCCATCCTCGGAGTGCCCGACGGGGTTCGTCCAATCGGCGTTGTGACGATCGGCTATGGCGCACATGATCCGGTGGCCGGCTCTCGCAGCCGACCGCGGCTGGACACTGTCCACCGGGAGCATTGGTAGATTCTGCCCGCATGGATGCCCCCCACCTCGAGCTCATCGACCTTCACAAACGGTATGGCGATGTAGCCGCACTCGACGGGTGCACGGTCGAGGTGCCGCGGGGTTCGATGTTTGGTTTCCTCGGCCCGAACGGCGCCGGTAAAACAACTGCCATGAGGGCCGTATTCGGATTGATCCAACCCGATAGCGGAAAGATCCGATATCTCGGTCGCGGAATCGACAACAACGACCGGCTGCGTTTCGGTTATATGCCCGAACAGCGCGGCCTCTATCCAAAGATGGGCGTGCTCAAGCAACTCGTGTACTTCGGCCGCATGCATGGGCTGACGAAAGGAGCGGCGACGGAGGCCTCGTCCCGATGGTTGGAGCGCCTGGGCCTCGCCGGGCGGGGCGCCGACAAGCTCGAAACGCTCTCGCACGGCAATCAACAGCGGATTCAGTTGGCCGCCGCCCTCGTGCACGAACCCGAACTCATGATCCTCGATGAGCCATTCTCGGGATTGGATCCGCTTGGTGTTCGGGACCTAGGGGCGGCGTTGAAGCAACAGGTTCGAGACCGCAATGCCACCGTCGTCTTTTCGAGCCATCAGCTCGATCTGGTAGAGGACATATGCGATCAGGTGGCAGTCATCCATCAAGGTCGAATCATCCTGGAAGGCTCGCTGGCCGAGCTGCAGGCCGATTCCCCCATCCGCATGTTCGAGATCGAAACCGCTGACCGCTCGGCCGATTGGTTGCCGGACGAGTGGCGCCAGCGCGTGACCAGCAATACGCGTGGGCGTATTCGGATGCAGTTTCCTGCGGCCAACGGAATCGACCCTGACGACCTGTTGGATCGCGTGCGGTCCCGTGCCGAAGTCGTTGCCTTCGGGTTTGAACCGCCCAGCCTGTCTGAGCTTTTCTTGTCCACGGTCGAGGCCGATCAAGTAGACCAACGGCTATGAACCGGATCTCTGCGATCCGGTTGGTCATGGCGAGGGAGCTGACGGAGCAACTCAAGTCCAAAGCGTTTCAGATCTCGACCGCCATATTCGTCATCGGAATCCTCGCTTCGATGATCATTCCGACGCTCGTGGACGACGGCGTCGAGCAGATCCCCGTCGCAGTCACCGGTTCGGGGACCACCGAGATCATGCTGCAGCTGGTGGCGCTCGGCGCAGGTGATGAGATCACGATCGGCGCCCAATTCCTGGGATCGAACGTCCAGTTCAACCCGGAGACGTCACCAGACCGCGAGTCTGCCGTAGAAGCGGTCAGGTCCGGCGACGTGCAGATCGCCATCATCGACGGAAGCGAGATCATCTCAGAGTCACAGCTTGGAGCTACCGGTGACCTGATAGAGCAGTTGCTATACAGCTATGAGGTATCGAATCGGTTTTCTGACTTCGGGGTTTCACCGATCGAGCTACAAGCGATCACCGCAGTCGATCCTCCCACCTTCACGGTACTGAACGAGAGTGCCGATGATGCCAACGCCAACCTCAGCTACATCAGCAGCACGTTGCTGTACATCACCATCATCACCTACGGGCTGTCAGTGGCGATGTCGGTTGTCAACGAAAAAAGCAGCCGGGTGGTCGAGATCGTCCTGTCGACGATCAGGTCGGTTGATCTGCTCGCAGGCAAGGTGCTCGGTGTCGGTCTGACGGGGTTGATCCAGGTGGTCGTGATCATCGGTGTTGCGTTGGTTACGAACATCTTCACGGAGAACCTGCCGTTGCCCGAAACCGGCGGCATCGTGCCGGTGCTCACGGTTTCGGTGTGGTTCCTGCTCGGTTACACCTTCTATGCGTCTGTGTACGCCGTCATCGGGTCGACGATCTCCAAAGTCGAGGATCTTCAGGGAGTGGCGTTTCCGGCGATGGTTCCCATCCTCATCGGCTTCTTCATTTCGTTCAGTGCTCTGGAAGGCGAAGAAACCCTCGCTCTGAAGATCGCTTCGTTCATCCCGTTCACCGCACCGCTCACGATGCCAACAAGAATGCTGCTCGGTTTCGCCGCCCCCTGGGAAGTAATCGTAAGCCTGGTACTACAAGTGATCGGCACCTGGTTCGTGTTGCGACTCGCAGCCCGGGCATTCGGCGGTGGCCTTCTCAAAGACCGCATCCGCCTCCGGGAGGTGCTCCGGACCTCGTAAGCTCAGACACGCACCGTTTCACCGTCTGAACGGCCGACATCTCTACAGAGAGTTGAAACGAAGGGAGCCAGATGGGCGATATCAAATATCAGGCGCACATTCGGGTCGAGCGGGTGAGGGGACCGATTCGCCATGTTTGGTTGCCGGCCAAAGACGAGCATCACACCTTTGGCGTCCACTCCGATATCGCTGAGCACTATGGCGTCTCGATGGACGACTTTCCGCCTGATGCCACCACGATTGATTGGGTCGTGGCGGCCGCGGCCGGTTGACTGACCGGCACCCTGGGAGGCGCGCTGGAGGCGCGCAAGATCAACGCAAGCGGCGGCAATCTGATTTCGAACACGGTTGGCGACGTCGAAGCAGAAGATGGTGTGCTCGTCATCAAACGCATCCACGTCACGTACGAGCTCAAAGGGATATCTACTGACGAGGAACGCGAAAAGGTTGAACGGGTGATGGGCTTCCACCAGAGCAAGTGTCCCGTGGCCCGCAGCATCGAAGCAGCCATTGACATCAGCACGGAGATGACCTACGTCTGAACCCGGGTTTTACGTGTATCGTCGCAGATATGCCGAAAACGGCCGACGAGTTACTCGCGAAGGCTCGACGACACATTGACCGGATGACGCCCGAACAGGCCCTCTCCGCTACGAGGGATGGAGCCATTCTGGTGGATACGCGGAGCGAGACCGATCGCCAGAATGAAGGGACCGTACCGGGTTCCATCGCGGTGGCAAACAGTGTTCTCGAATGGCGGGCCGATCCCGCCGGCGACGCAACAGACCAGCGTCTCGTGACCGGCGCCCAGCTCATTGTCATTTGCAACGACGGCTATTCGTCGAGCTTCAAGGCCGACCACCTTCGCAAACTCGGCCATGAACATGCTGCCGACGTGATCGGCGGTTACCGGGCATGGAAGAACGCAGGCCTCCCGACCACGGAGCCGGGCCTCGACTGATACAGGCTCGACTCAAAAACCCCACTACCACTCCTCCGGAGCCCCCGAGCAGCGGGCTCGACTACCAGCTCGATCAGTAGAGAATGTACTCCCCGTCGATGAGCCGATCGCGTATACCATTCCAATCGCTGAGGGCTTCCTGTGCAATGTCGATGATGAGGTTGTCGTCGGCGTCGCCTGCGTACTCGATATGGGCGGCGAGAGGCTGGGTCACGGGACTACCGATCTGCGACAACAATCGAACCGTGCTTTCGGTAGCACCCGTTTCGGCAACGACACGTTCCGATATATCCCACGCAGCCGCATGGTACGTCTTACCGACGTGGGCAGCAGGATTCTTGCCGCACGCGGCCTCCAGGCTCATCGCCCGATAAGGGGTGATGAGCCCCCCGAATCGGTTACCCCTTCCCACCTGGCCATCATCGCCCTGCTCGGCGCTGGACCCTGTCAGCGAGAGGTAGGGCGTGTCGTCGTTGTCTGCCTTGTTTACCGAAATATCGGCGTGACCTACCAAATGGGCCGCGATCTCCTTGGCACGATCGGCTACCGCCAGCACGGCTTCCTTGTAGTCGGCGGGCCCATCCACCTGGGTGGCCATGACAGGGGCTGCCACCGTTACCTCGAATCCGTCGCTCCGCGCCCCCATGACTTTGATGTCGCGTCCCACCGGCACCTTTGAACGAAAAGCACCGCTGTTGAGTTCCGACTCGATGGCAAACACCAGATCTTCCAGTGCCGAACGCGGCAGCGACACGGCCGCGAACGACGTGTCATTTGCCAACGGAACATCATCTTCCCCCCGTCCTGAGACGACTGCGGAAAGGTCGACGGACGACGGGCTGAGCCATACGTCAACGTCAAATGCCTCTTCCAGGTTGGCATCTGGCAATAATTCCTGGAGCTTGGTGGATACGACCTTGATCAGCTCATCACGTTCAGGAGTCCACTGCGTGAGATCGGCCTTGCCGACCACGATCAACCTTGTCTTGGTTACCGGGACGCCGCCCCCGAACCCGATGTCCACCGCGCCGGCAGCCAGAATCGCTTTGTCTACGTTGAATGCTTGAACCGTGCCGAGACGTTCCATGTAGCCGCGCGCCAGGTAACGGCACAGCTCTTCGGCGACGGCATCACAAATCGTGTCCGGGTGCCCGAGACCCTTTCTCTCCACGAACTCCACCGGGGGCGAGAAGGGGGGTCGAGCAGTCGTGAAGTAGTTCATGGTTGCGAGATTAGGCACTGCTCAGAGCTCCAACCCGGAAAAAACGCAACCCCGACAGAAGATGCCGGGGTCGCGCTGGTGGTGGGTTGGGACTCGAATACTATCGGAAAACCTGGTCGCGCCAACCCGACCTTGCCTATTTAGTCACGTAACTCATTGCACCCCGACCACAATGGGCGTTTACTGATGGACGGTACAGCCAGGAGCCGGGCGATGCATCTCGATTCGATCACTCTGCACGAAGTCGTCCTCACGCGACCTGACGGTTCCCGGGGTGAGGCTTTGATCGTACAAGCCACCTACGACGGTCATCACGGCTGGTCCGAGATTGCCGTCGGAACCACACCATGGCATGGTGTCGAATTCGCAGACAGCGCATGGCTTTTTGCCACTCAACATGCGATCCCGGTACTACTCGAAGCACCGCCGGTCCATCCGTCCGGTACCGGTGTTCGCCTGGAAGGGCTCAAAGGCCATCCCAAAACCAAGATGGCACTTGAACTGGCCCTGTGGGATCTCTACGCCCGAACCCACTCGGCCCGAATGCTCGACGCGCTTGGAGGGGGGTCGAAAAATCTCACGTTCCGTGCCAAAATCGGAATCAAAGATACATTGCAAGAACTCGAAAAAATCGCAGATTTCGAGATCAATCGAGGAATAACTGCGCTTCACGTGTCCATCACTCCCGGTTGGGACATCGATCCGATCTCCATGCTCCGGTCGACGTTTCCCGCCACAAGGGTGATCGCAGATGCGGGCGGATCCTTCCACCCGACCGAGGCGGTCGTGTTCAAAACCATCGAGCGGGTTGGCATTGAGGCGCTGGTCGATCCGTTTTCGAAGGACGATACAGAGGCGACCAGAGGGCTGGCTTCGGGTGGCGGCATTGACGTCTGGTTGAGGGCCCGGCACTGGAGCGACGTTGCCGAGGCAGCCCACTCGAGCATCGCGGGGCTCATGCTCGACACGAACGAGTTCGGAGGTTTTCGGCCGCTCCTCGACGTTGCCACATACTGCATGGAGGAAGGCCTTAGCGGCGTGCTCGAACCCGGGGGCTCGACGCTGCTGGCCGCCGGACAGGCAGCACTGCTCGCGGCAGCCACCGGCCTCGATGCGGGACCGCTCGCCCACTATTTCGGACAATGGGGCCGCGACATCGTGAAGCCCGGCTGGAGGCCCGGCAAACATGGTCTCGAGATTCCCACCGGCCTGGGTACTGGCCTCACTGTCGACCGGCCTTATCTCCAGCGTCAAACGCGCCGAACCGAAACCATCTCCGCCTGACAGGCGTGGATCGCTGCCACCCGTCAACGATCGTCACCGTTGTCGGCCTCTCCGCTGATCGGGCTGAATCGGAACCATCTGCGGGCAGCTAACGTTTTGCGCATGCAACCGCGAACATCATCGGCCCTCACCGCCCTCTGGGCAGTTCTGGCGGTGCTGATGACTGCGACGGCAGGGGCGCTGGCCCAGATCCCCGAGGAGCCGTCGGGCTACCTCACGGACGCAGCCGGAATCGTTGAAAACGACGCATCGGTTGAGGCCGCCATTGCGCGGGTGGTCGATGCCACGGGTAGCCAGATCGCAGTCGTCACCACAGATTCGACCAACGGGATGTCGTCGCAGGAATTCGCCCGCGACATCGGGGAACGGTGGGCGGTCGGCGGTATGAGTGAGGAAACCACAGGCCAGGGAGTAGTCGTTCTCGTCAATCTCGGCGATCGCGAAACATGGGTCGAGCTGGGCAACGGATTTGTCGATTTCCCACGCGACCCTGGTGAGATCGCCTCGGCCGGAGATGGTTTCTTCGCTAACGGCGATTTCGACGGAGGACTCATTGCGATCATCACCCGGCTCGAGGAAGGCCTGGTCGCCTACGCCGAAGGTGAAGTTCCGGCACCGGTCGACCCCGACCCAGGCCCTGTCGACCCTGACCCGGGACCGATCGTGCCCGTGCCTGTTCCCACGCCGGTGGATCCCGGCGCCGGCCTGTGGACCGGCCTCGGTGTAGTAGGAGCAATCACGCTCGGGGTCGGAGGTGTTGCTCTGGTCAGCTGGCGCCGCAAAGAGCGGGCCGAAATCATGGGCGAACGCACCGAGCTCGTGGATGGCGAGCTCGAGCGGCTCCGTGTCTCGGGAGCCGAACTTCCCACTATCTCCGAATACCTCAATCCTCCTCCGGGGTCCCCGGTCGACCTCTCCGTTTTCGATGCCGAGGCGGCGCTCAACTCTTTCATCGCCTCTGGTCCGGTTTCGGAGACGGATGCAGTGGCGCTGTGGTCGGCTGGACTGCTTGATGTCGTCGATGGGCAACGCCTCACCGAAGAGACCGAAATTCCTCTGGAGCTGGCCGCTTCGGGCGAAGCCGAGCTGACGGACGAGGGAGTGCAGGCCGTGGCGTCTGCCGCCCTCGACGTAGAGCCGGATGACGATCCGACTTTTGCCGTCCGCCTTATGGAACTCCAGGCGCTGGTTGACAGCCAGCGACCGCATCGAGTTGCCGCTGCGCGCAAGCGGGTGGGCCGGCAGATTCTGGACCAGCTGCATGAGACACCCGTCGGTGAAGCCATCATCTCCGACCGGGGCGAGCGATTCATCAAGGCGGTCCCCACATTCAAGTCCGACGCCTCTCTGTCCGACGCCGTCGCAGCTCTGGAAGACGCCTACCAGGTTGCCGATGACAAGGTGCATCGGCTGGAGGCGCTGTACGAGCGGCTTCCCGACACTGCAGCCCGGCCGGCGGTGGCGGCTGCCCTGGCAGATCTCGACGCCGACACCGACCACTCGGCCGCGTCATACGAGAAGGTACGATCGGAGCTCGACCACCTTGGATCCGCACTCAAGCGCGATGGGCTCGACCTCGACGCATTGGCCGCGTTGTTGCTGCTCAATCACAACGAGACGGATATCTCCAACTTTGTGACTGCATATCGCAAGAATCGGTCGAACGGCCTCGACCCGAACCAATCAACCGAATACGCGCTGGCCGGTCTGAGTTCGCAGAAACAGATCAAAGCCATTCGGCGCCACGCCGATCGCCTCGGGCTGCCGATTTCCATCGCTGCAGCCATGATGCGAGCTCGTGCCAACGCGTTCGACGTCTACGAGGATTTGCTGAAGGATCTCGTCGCCCATGGTGTGGAGGGAGATGCCCGGCGGTCGATCGCGGGGGTCCTCGCCATCTCTCTGGAACCGGTTCAGGCTATGCGACGGTGGATAGAGGCACGAGCGGCTCTTGCCGATCTCGGATTGGAAGGAACATACGCCGATATTGCAGCGGCGTTCGGGGCGAGCGACCCGCGGGGACCCCGGGCATTCGCCCTGGCCTATGCGGCCCAACGCCAGGCTCTGGCACGCAGCAAGATCGCTGACGCCGACCGATTCGCCCCTGAGCTCGCCCACGCGGGAACCCACGGCCAGCAGGATTCCTGGACCGGCCGGCCGATCCCGGCGGGCATCGGAGCTTTCGATCCCTTCACGGTCTTCTACTACCACTGGATACTGACTCGCGGCAATGCGGGCCAGTACGGCTGGGAACCGATCTACCGGCACGACTCCTGGTCGGGTGACCGCGATAGCTGGTTCGGCGGCACGGGCGGTGGCACCTGGGGTGGCTCCAGTGGCGGAGGTTCTTCATGGGGCGGCGGAGGCTGGTCGAGCGGCAGCTTCGGGGGTTTTGGAGGATTCGGCGGAGGCGGCTTCGGAGGCGGAGGCGGCTTCGGTGGGGGTGGAGGCAGCAGCTGGTAGGGCCGCAAGGCGGTCAGAGGCGTCTTCGCAGCAGCTCCGCCATCACGATTCCGGCGCTCACCGAGGCGTTGAGAGAATCGACGCTCGTGGGATGCATCGGCACCGTCACGAGCTCGTCACAGGTCTCGAGGACTTCCCGTGGCAAGCCGTTCGCCTCGCTTCCGATCAACACAATCACGGCATCGTCGAGGTTGGCGTGCCACAGATTGGTTCCCCCTTCCGGGACCGTGCCCACCAAGCGGGCAGATCTGGCCGCCGCAAAATCATGGAGAAGATCGCTTTCGATTTCGACGATGGGGAGCGAGAACAGAGCACCCGCCGAGTTGCGAACAACATTGCTCGAGAACACGTCGACGCCGGAGTCGACAATCAGTACCCCGGACGCTCCCAGGGCGGCACTCGATCTCATGATGGCGCCAACGTTGCCGGGCTTTTCGATCCCGACCAGAGCAACCCACCATGCATCCGTCGTCGTTGCCGGTTCTGACGCCATGGCCGGGGTCGTCGATTCATCGGGCGAGAGGGGCCAGCAGTTGGCCACGGCAAGAGCGTCTGGCGGGTTGCGTCGACCCGACATCTTGGTCATCGCCGTTCGCGATACCGAAACCGACCCGGGATACGCTTCACGTTCGACCACGAACACCGCGGCCAGGTCGACTCCTGCAGCGGCAGCCTTTTCGATCAGCCGGGCTCCCTCGATGAGGAATCGCCCTTCGTCATGCCGGCGTCGGTGCGTCCGCAACCGGACGACGTCCTTGACTATTGGATTGTTCGGACTGCTGATATCGACCATTGCGGAATCAGGACTCCGGCACAACGCGCAGCGAGCGAGCCCGTCCGGGTACGACTTCGAGCGGTGTCGGTGCGAACAGCACTCTCCTCGTGATCTCGAGCACCTTGTTCTGCACCCGGCTTGCCTCGCCTTTTCCGAGCTCTGATTCGAATATCGAGGCTCCCCATTCCTCCCATCCCTCATCTGCGGTCTGATTCTTGATCGCCACCAGCCGAAAGGCCATTTCGGTTCCCTCTTCGACGGCAACCCGATCCAACACTTTGCTCAAGACAGAAATGGTGTCGCCGGTCCGTATGGGAGCGGCCTCATGACCATCGTCGTAGCCGATCTCGGCTACCGCCGATTGGACGGTGTCTCTGCCTGCCAAACCAGCTGCCCAGGCCAGCACGAGACTCGAATGGACTTCGGGACCGCTCCCGACAGGTTCTGCGTCGCCCGGATACAACTGGTCAAAATGCGCAGGATGGGTACTGCCGAGCCACGATGCCCAGGTGACGTGCTCATCTGTGACCGTCCTCCGGCTCTGATGGAGAATCACATCCCCTTCGCTGTAGTCGGGCGCCACCGGCCACGACTCCATAGCCGGAGGAAACCAACTTCGTACGTTGAGGTCTGGAAACGGGACAGGGTCGACGTCGATGGGACGCGCATCAAACTCAGCCGGCCGTCTTCTGACCAGCATCGAGCGCCGGTAGTGAATGACAGGAAGCCGATCGTCGCCGACCACGGCGCTCCTCAGCTCTACGACCCCCGGGTGCTCATCGCCCTTCACCGCCACGTCGAGGACCTGCGTCATGGTTCTCAGCATCATGTCGGGATAAATCGGCCGATGGAGATAGAGGTCTCGAAATCCCAGGTGTGCGATCGCCTGTTCTGAATCTGCTTCCATGCCCAATGACATCGCCATGCCCAATACCAGCAAAGGATGGACCGGAAGGTCGGCGTACCCGGCCTTTTTGGCGTCGACGGCGGAGAAATACATCGGCCTGGTCTCGTAGAACGCGGTTGCGAATAGTCGGCTCATCGTGCGGCTGACGGAGAAGCCCCGGGGATGGAGCCAACTATCTCCGACGGCAAAATCCTCCAGAAAACGACCGTGCCGGGGGCGGTGAACCTGCATAGGCGGGAGTGTATCGCCGGAGGCACGGCATGCGCACATACGCCGCTCGAGGGGCCAACCCCATAACAGTCGCAAACCTCAGGTCCCGGCGGTTTCACGAGACATCGATGTAGATGCTTGGGTCGAACATATGTTCGATGTAGGGTGCTTGATCCCGATGCCGAGCAACCAACAGAGCAACAAACAGGTCGACAAACAGGGACAGCAAAGTCTCGACGACCTGAGTACCCCGCTGTGGGAGGTCACCTACTGCGTACTCGACCTCGAAACGACCGGCGGATCGGCCGCCTCGTGCGAAATCACCGAGATCGGGGCGGTGAAGTACCGCGGCGGCGAGCTCATCGGTACCTTCCAGACGCTCGTCAATCCTGGTGCGGTCATACCGCCGACCATCACCATCCTCACCGGCATCACTCACGCCATGGTCATCGATGCGCCTCGCATTGATGAGGCGTTGCCAACCTTTCTCGAGTTCATCGGTGATGCAGTCATCGTCGGCCACAACGTTCGCTTCGATATGTCGTTCCTCAACGCCGCTTCTGAGCGACTCGGTTACGGGCGGCTTGCCAATACGACCGTCGATACCGCCGCCCTCGCGCGGCGCCTCGTGCGTCCCGACGTCCGAAACCTGAAACTGCGAACACTCGCTGCGCATTTTCGATCACCGATCACCCCCAATCACCGTGCACTTGCGGACGCACAAGCGACAGCCCACGTCATGTTCAGCCTGCTGGAGCAGTCGGGCTCGCTCGGAACCACCCACCTCGACGATCTGCTCCTGTTGTGCTCAGCAAAGGGCGGTGCCAACTATGCAAAAATCGAACTGACGGAAGACCTTCCCCGCCGACCGGGCGTCTACCTGTTCAGGAACCGCGATGGCGAGGTCATCTACGTGGGGAAAGCCAAGAATCTGAGGAGCCGGGTTCGCCAATACTTCCACGGTGACACCCGACGAACCATCGCTTCCATGTTGCGCGACCTCGAGACGATCGAATACCGCATCTGCCCCACTGAGCTCGAGGCCGAGATCACGGAGCTCAGATTGATTGGTGCCCACCGGCCCCGTTACAACCGGCGGGGTCGGCCTGCCAAGTCAACATACTGGGTGAAACTGACGCCGGAGAAGTTTCCCCGGCTCTCGATCGCCCGCACCCTGAAGGACGACGGTGGTCTCTACCTCGGCCCGTTCAAGCATCGTAAACGGGCCCAGCTGGTTGTCGCGGCGATCTGGGATGCGACGCCGGTACGCCGGTGCACCGGCCCGCCCGGAAAACGGCGGGCCCCCTGTGCACCTGCCCAGCTGGGGCGAGCACTGTGTCCCTGTGACGGATCACTGGCGGCCGATGAATACCTCCCGGTCGTCGAACTGATCACGGCCGGCTTCGGAGATCAGCCGGCGTTGTTGCTCACACCCCTTGCCGAGCGGGTGGCCGATTGCGTCGCCCAGCTCCGTTACGAGGATGCTGCCCGCCTGCGTGACCGCTACGAAGGCCTCCGGGCAAGCCTCATCGACCGCATTCGCTGGCAGGCGCTGCAGGATGCCGGATGGGTCTCGGCCGAGTTGTCAGACGGCAGCGGATTCTGCCTCTCGTCCGGCCGTCTCATCGGCTCGTGGGGTCCGGGGGAGCTCCCACTACGCCCGGATCACGCTTCTATCGGATCCGGTCAAGTGCCAGAGACCGCGGAAGCCGCCGCTGAGGCCCGCCTGATATGGAGATGGCTGGCGCGCGATGATGTAGCCATTCTCGACACAGCGGACGCTTTCCTCGGGGCTGTGACTCCCCCGGAACTCGCCGAAGCGGTCGGCTGGTAGCGCCCCCGAAACCTACGAATTCTCCCACCGGTAACCCTGAGAGCGATTACTCTTAGAGTAATGACTTCAACATTCAGGGTCGAAGAGCTGGCAACCGCCACCGGGTTGGCGGTCGACACCATCCGGTATTACCAAACCAAAGGCCTACTCGAGCCACCCGGCCGGGTCGGGCGGGTCGCGGTCTACAACGAGGCGCACAAGACGCGGGTCGAGACCATCCGCCAGTTGGCAGCAGCCGGGTTCACCTTGAGCCAGATCAAGCAGTTGGTCGAAGGTGCCCAGGATGAGATCCTCGGCGCGTTGGCGGGCAGCGATCAGACCTTATCGCTATCCGAGTTGGCTGTAGCCGCCGGGGTCGACCCCCAGGTCGTGACGCTCGCCGTGCAGGCGGATCTCCTGATACCGGCCCGGTCAACAGCCACCGGGACGGCCGGTGACGGCGAGGTCCGGTTCGCACGGGATGCCGTGCGACTCGTCCGAACCGCCCGCGACCTGATCGAATCGGGAATACCGTTGACGGACCTGGTCCATCTCGCAACCCAGCACGCGTCGAACGTCGAGGCTGTCGCCGATCAGGCGATCAACCTGTTCTCACGCCACATCGGCTCCGGGGACGGCGACGATCTCGTGGCGACGTATCGGCGGCTGATGGCCCAGACCACGAAGCTCGTGGCCCAGCACTTCCATAACACCCTGGTCGAACGGGGTCGACAGCATATCGACGCCGACGTTGACCCGGAGTTGGCAGCCGCACTCCTCGACGCCAACACTCGATTGGTGGTGACGTGCGAATGGACGACGTGAGCTCGACGCTCGTCGAGTCGCTGCCCCGGTCGATCCAGGCCGCTCCCCCGTCGCACTCACTCGCCGTTTTGACCGTGCGAGCCGAACCCGGAATCGACCCGCTCGCCATCGCCGCCGGCGCCGACCACCAGGACACCTTTTTTTGGCAGCTGCCCTCCTCCGGCCGGTCGTTCGTCGGGATTGGCCAAGCGTGGGAGAAAACGGCTACCGGTAGCAAACGATTCGAGAAGCTTGACGACGCCCGCCGGCGTCTCCGGGACACGACGCATCTGCTGGGCGAGCAGATCAGTCCGACCCTCGGTGCCGGCTTTTCGTTTGCAGATGAATCTGACTGGAATGCCTTGCCACCCGCATTGGCACGCCTGCCCCGCCTTGCCTATATCTCACACGGCGAGGACGCGTATTGGCAAGTCGCAACCGAAATCGACCACCGGGGACCTTCGTCGGCGGATCGAATTGCCAGGGACCTGACCTCGAATCTCAACGCCATCATGACGATGGCAGCCACCCCGCTGCCCGAGCCCGTCGCCATCGGAGAGGTACCCACACCAGATGATGACCCGTCATATCGCAAGCTCGTTGCGATGGGGGTGAAGTCGATCCATCGCGGAGAGTTCGACAAGGTCGTGCTGGCGCGTTCGGTTGACACACCGTCAACACCTGCCCTCGGCCCCCTCCTGGCCCGGTTGAGGCTTCAACACCCCGAGGCCGCGACCTTCGCGATTGGAAATGGTGTCGTTTTCTGTGGTGCGAGCCCGGAACTTCTCGTTCGCTGGTCGCACGCCAGCGGCACCGCAAGATCGGCTGCGTTGGCGGGAACGGTTCGCCGGGGGGCGACCGCTGAGGATGACGCCGCCCTCGGCTCCGAACTGATCCATGATCCGAAGCAACGCGCCGAGCACCAGTTCGTCGTCGATCATCTGCTGGACCGATTCTCGTCGGCGGGCATGGCGGCCGAAGCGTCTGACACAGATCTCATGAAGCTTTCCAGTGTCCAGCATCTCAGGACCGCCATCGTCGCCACCGGTTCACACGAGGACGGTGTGCTGGCTCTCGCCGACCGACTGCACCCGACGCCCGCCGTCGGCGGCACCCCGGATACGTCTGCCCTCGACTTCATCAATCGACATGAAGGCCTGGATCGTGGTTGGTACGCGGGACCCGTTGGCATGCTGAATCTCGACGGCGATGGTGAGTTTTGGGTCGCTCTGCGGTGTGCGCTCCTTGAGAAGGACCATACGACCCTGTTTGCCGGCGCCGGAATCGTGGCTGGTTCCGATCCGGATTCCGAGCTCGATGAAACCACGCTCAAACTCCAGAACCTTGGAGCCTTGATCGGCCTCACGTGAACATCTCTGGTACTACCGCAGCCCTCCATCCCGGTCATCTCGGCTACGGGATGGCACGTCGCTTCTTCGAAGAACTGGTCGGTATGGGTCTCGAGCTAGTCGTTGCCTCGCCCGGAAGCAGGTCGACGGCGCTCATCCTCGCAGCCGCCACTACACCCGGGATCACACTCGACATCCAGCACGACGAACGCGTGGCCGCATTCGTGGCCCTCGGCTACGGGAGAGCCGCTCGAAAGCCGGCAACACTGGTCTGCACGTCTGGATCTGCCGGCGCCCACTACCTCCCGGCGGTGCTTGAAGGTCACTACTCAGGCGTGCCCATGATCATGCTGACGGCCGACCGACCTGGCGAGTTACAGGGTGTGGGTTCGCCACAAACTGTGGACCAATCCCATTTCTTCTCAGGCTTCACCCGTCTGACCAGATTGCTGCCGGATATCGATGCGATGCAACCCGCAGAAATCGTCAGCCTCGCAGGCCAGGTGTGGCGTGCCACCTCGGAAGGCCGTGGTCCCGCCCATGTCAATTGGCGATTTCCTGAACCGCTCGAACCAGGGCCGCTCGATGCAGCTCCCCTCGACGTCGGCCGTTCCTCAGGGCAATCCACCGGCCCGCAGAGCCATCCGTCGGCAGACGAGCTCTCGCCGCAACTCGTCACGACGCCCGTTGCCCCCGACGATGAGTCCGCCCTGCATCGGGCTCTCGGTGCCCGGCGGGGGATCATCGTGGTGGGACCGGATGATCATCCGCCACAGGTCCGCCACCGGATATTGGAAATCTCGCACGATCGCGGCTGGCCGGTGTTCGCCGACATCGGATCGGGCTTGCGTACGAACAATCCGCCGAACTCGGTGATTCCCTGGATCGAACCGGCCTTCCACCCCGGGGGGTTGGCCGATCAGCACGCGCCGGAAACAATCCTTCGCATCGGGCGGATGCCGACGGCCAAAGCCTTCTCGCAGTGGCTAAGTCGCCATCGCGAGATACCGGTGGTCCTCCTGAATAGCCACATCGAAGTTCACGATTTCACCCGAACTGCCGGTGTCACCATCCAGGGCTCGCCGATCGAAGCCCTCGAGCGTATCGAGCCTGGCGAAGGCCGGGATGCAGGCTGGCTTGATCTCTGGGAGAAGGCATCATTCCGTGCTGAGTCAGCCGCGGCCGCGGAGTTGCCGCCCACCAGCGAGGCCGGCCTCATCGTTTCGATGCTCCGGGGTGTTGATCATGCCGCCTCGGTCCACCTGGCCAGTTCGATGCCGATTCGCCACGCCGACGGATTCGCAGGCAACCTCGACCACAACCTGAGAGTGTTTGTCAATCGCGGGACCAATGGCATCGACGGCACGATCGCTTCCACGCTGGGCGAGTCGATGGCATTGGATCAACCGGCTGTGGCCGTTGTCGGCGACATCGCATTCCTCCACGATGCCGGAGGTCTCCTCGCTGCCGGGCGTGGCGAGCGCAACGTGACCCTGATCGTCATCGACAACGACGGCGGCGGCATCTTCTCGTTCTTGCCGATCGCGGCCGACTTACCCGGCGATACATTCACGCGGTTGTTCAGAACTCCCCACGGCACGGATATCCGGGGTTTGGCGAAGGCGGCCGGCGGACGGATTCATGCCAATCCCGGGGCCCTGAACACTGCGATACGGAGGCCTGGGCTCGATGTCATCGTGCTCGAGACCGACCCTGACCCTGCGCCTTCGTTTCGAACCGCCCATCGTGCGGCTGCGGCTGCGATGCTCGGCGGGCCAACGGACCTGGCCAATGCCTGAGCTCACGATCACCGACGGAATCCTGTGGCGCCATGACTCGGCATCGCCGCTCGTATTGATGTTGAAAGACCTCGAAGGACGCACGGGCTACGGCCAAGCAGCCCCTCTGGTGGGACGCACCGATACGACGCTGGAAGCCTGCCGACAATCCTTGCTGGCCTTGATCGCACGGCTTCCATCCTGGGCGGAGCCATCCATCGCGGCCGGATTGACCATGCCTGCCGAGGCCTCGATGGCCTGGGAGACGGCCGTCGCCGACCTGCAAGCACAGTCACATGGGATCTCGTTGGGTCAATATCTGGACCCGACGGCCGCCGACAAGGTGGAAGCGAACGGACTGGTCGATCGCACGACGGACCCGCTGGATGTGGTTGCTGAGGGCTACCGCTGCATCAAGCTCAAAGTCGGCAACGAGCCATCAGAAGAGCTCCGCCGCATCGCCGTGCTACGAAACGCACTTGGACCCGACGGCACGATTCGGCTCGACGCCAATCAAGCATTTTCGACGATCGAGGCGCAAACCTTCATGGAACGCGCTTCCCGTTTCGACATCTCCTACATCGAGGAGCCGACGGGAGATCCCCACGTGTGGCGGAGCCTGTTCGAGGCCACCGGTGTAAAGGTTGCAGCCGACGAATCCATCACAAGCCGTTCGGCGGCCGAGGCCTTTTTAACAGGCCGGGAAGCCGACATACTCGTTCTCAAGCCCGCCCTGTGGTCATCTCCGGCGTCGATTGTCGACACCATCCGTCGGGCAGAGCTGGAGGGGTTTGGGATAACGATCACATCGTCACTAGACGGAGTTCTCGGCGCCTTACTCGCCGGACACATCGCAGCGATATCGGGCAGCAATCCGGCTGGGTTGGGATGGGGAGACGTGCGCCCTGAGGAGCTGGGTTGGACGAGCGTCATTCCCGGGCCGATCTTTGAGCTACCCATCGGCCTGGGCGTCTCGGTCGATCTCGAGTCGCAATGACGAGCGTGAGATCTTTCCCAAACCGGTTCGCGGCAGTTCATCGACAACGACCAGCCGCCGAGGCGCCTCGAAGGCCGGCCGCGTCGCCTTGACCCACGAGCGAAGGTCCGCCAAATCCGGGAGCCGGGAACGGTCAGCAGGAACAATCACTGCGGTAACCGCCTCACCCCATTCCTCATCTGGCAGTCCCACGACCGCGGCGTCCTGAATGCTCTTGTGGGCCCGGAGACGCTCTTCGATCGGTTCCGGAGCGACGGTCTCGCCGCCCGTGCTTATCAAGTCATCAGCTCGTCCAAGAACCGTCAGCCGTCCAGACCCGTCCAGCAGACCCCGGTCGCCGGTAACCAACCACCCGCCATCGAGCATTGGCGATCCGTCGCGGTAGGCGCGGGCCAGGGTCGGGCCACGGAGGTGCACGATGCCGTTGACGACCCGCACGGAGATGCCCGGGAGCGGGCGCCCGTCGTAGACCACACCTCCGCCGGATTCGGTGAGCCCGTATGTGGCGACGGCATTCGCCGGTCGTGAGTCCGGCATGGGCCCGCCCCCCAGGAGAATCCTCCGAAACGCCGATGGGTCGATGCGTGCCAGGGTCGCCGGCACCAACGACACGAGCGTGGCACCCGCCTTCGCCAGCTCCATCACGGCCATGGCATCGAATCCTGGAAGGATGGATACCGGCACACCCGTGGCGTGTGCCCTGATCCATACTCCCAATCCGCCGATATGGGAGAACGGGAGGCACGCCAACCACCTGTCGAAATCGGGATCGACATCGAGCGCCGCGGACGTGAGATGCGCCCCATGCTCGAGGGCGTCATGGGTGAGGATCACGCCCTTGCGTCTACCGGTCGTGCCACTCGTGGACATGACGAGCGCGTCGCCTACGGAGACGGGCTGAGCGCCATCGCGACGTTCAACTCCCGCCTCAGATACCACCGAAGATGGCGCCAGGTCGGCCAGCAAGGCTGACCGGGCGACGGAAGGCAGCCGCAGATCAATCGGGGCCACCGCCGCGCCGACATCCCAGGCGGCCAGCAGTTGTTGTATGAAGCCGGGGCCGGGCGGAAGGGCGAGTGCAACCAGGTCGGGCATCGTTGCGACCCTAGCCCGTCTCTAAACTCGGCCAATGCGATTTGTCGTCCGAGCAGGATCCGACCCCTTCGGCCGGGCCGACCCGACATTGTTGCGAGCGATGGGTTTGCCGGGTGGGGGCGTCGCCACCGTGGGCGACACCAACGTACTCATCCGCCCCGGCGAGGTGGCGGTGACCAACACACTCCTCCTCGGTCCCCGTACCATGGGAAACGCAGGAGTGGCTGATGGCCAATCCGTAGAAGTGAAACGCTCTCTCTTGCCCCAGGCCCAGCAAGTGGTACTCGCCAGCGGTGACCTCCCTCTCGACGCACGGCATGTGGCTCGAGCGCTGCAGGGCATTCCCGTCACCCAGGGGGACAGGGTCGTGATCAACACGTCGTACGCCGACGATCCCGAACATGACCAGCGAATCGAGGTAACCATCGAATCCGTCGAGCCGGCACCATCGGGTTTGGTGGGGTCCGGCACGATGGTCGCCACCCGGGCCGACGTCGAAGCAGCCACGTCGTCAGCCGAGGGAGGGGTCGTCGCACAAGTCGCCCCAACCACGGCCCAGGCCCTTTTGGCAGGCCTGGACGTCGAACTCGACACACTTTCCGGTTGGTTGGCACTGCTGACCTCGGCCGGAAATCTGCCAAAAACCTGGGGCTTGCCAAAAGTCGCCGGCGTTCTCATCGAGGGGCCGAGCGGTGTCGGCAAGGCAGAACTCGTCACCGCTGCCGCCGAGGCCGCAGGAGCCAAGCTCGAAGAAATATCCCTCAACCTCGTGTTCAAGCCAGAGCGCCTCCTGGACCGGCTGGAGCCTGCCGCCAAGAACAGCGAGGCTCCGACCGTGATCTATCTCGATCACCTCGAAGCCATGGCGGGCCCGGATGGGATGTTCCGCTCGCAGGTAGGAGCAATTCTGCGCTGGTTCCTCGATGCCGTGGCCGAGCGGCCCGGCATTGCCACGGTACTGGGCGTGTCCTCCCGCAGTGCCCTCGATGAATCCGTGGCGGCCTCGCCGTTACTGCCGCGTTCATTGTCGATTCCACCGCCCGACCTCAAGCGCCGCCGCATGCTGTTTGAGGCCTCGCTTGCCAAGGTTCCGACCTCGGACGACATCGACTACGACCGCCTTGCCGCCAAATCGGCCGGATTCTCAGGGGCCGACGTACTCGCCGCCGTCGTGCATGCCTCTGCCAAAGTCGTCCGCAATGACGGAGTCGTAACTACCGAAATCGCCATCGAAGCGATTGGGGAGACAACACCATCGCTCGGGTCGGTTTCTCTCGGTGACATGCCCTCCTATGGATTCGGCAAGGTCGCCAATCTTGACGAGGTGAAGCAGCGCCTCACAGAGGCCGTCATCTGGCCCATCCAGGATCCAGAGCGATTCGAACGGATGGGTATAGACCCACCCCGTGGGATCCTGTTGTATGGCCCTCCAGGAACCGGCAAGACCTACGTGACACGCGCTTTGGCGCACGAGGCAGGCGCCGCGTTCTTCGCAGTAAAAGGTGCCGAACTGCTGGATAAATTCGTGGGCGAGTCGGAGCGGGGCGTCCGGGAGCTGTTCAACCGCGCCCGCGCCGCCGCTCCCTCGATCATCTTTTTCGACGAGTTTGACGCCCTGGCTCCGGTCCGCGGAAACTCGACAAACAATGTCACCGACTCGGTGGTCGCCGCACTCCTCACCGAAATCGATGGCGTTTCCGACCTGGGCGATGTCGTGATCGTGGCTGCGACCAACCGCAAGGACCTCGTCGACCCGGCGCTGTTGCGGGGAGGCCGGCTAGAGACCCATATCCTGCTCGACCTCCCGGTCAAAGAGTCGCGGCTGGCCCTGCTGGAGATCAGTGACGTACCGATGGCAGATGATGTGGATCTCGATCGACTTGCTAACGAAACGGAGGGCCTCTCGTTCGCCGATCTCACCTCGCTGCTCCGGGAGGCGGCCCTCGGCGTACTTCGCAAGACGGGCATCGGATCTGACGCGGCTGTGCCAATCGGCGACCGTGAGCTCGCAGTCACGTGGTCTGACCTCGAACAAGCCTTGTCCAGATTTCGGAGAGAAACGGAGCGAGTGCTATGAGCGGGCGTCACGGACGACATTGATTTAGCCGCCGAACAAGTACCCGGCAGCCACCACCAACAACAAGACGACCGTCAGGACAACGACCCACACCGGCAATATTCGAGGTCGTTCGACCGGCCCCGGTAGACGGATAGGCGGGTCCGAGCCCAAAAACACGGGCCGGTTGGAACCCTGGGTACCTGAGGACGCAACCTCCGAGACCATTGCTTCAACCGCCGGCAACACGTCTTCGTCATTGCCGCTGACTTCCGCAATCGGCTGCTCCACCCCAAACTCACCACCTGGCACCCGGACCGGCCCCCCCAGCCTGACGGCCGTCAATGCCGGCTCGTCCGAGAGTGGTGCAACCGGCCAGCTGCTCACCAGCGCCCGGCCAGAGGCGGATCCAACGGGTGTGACCTGCAGCCCGCGGCCGCAGAACGGGCAATACGAGCTCTTACGATGTCTGATGGGACCGCATTGGATGCACTCCACCCGGATTCTCCCCTCGACCGTCTCGGCTGATTTTCGCGAAGCCGGTCGTCGGGCGCAAGTTGGTTTCTACCGTCTGTAATTCATGCAGTGAGACTGATGGCCCCCTCGTACAACGCTCGACCGACAATCGCTCCGGCCGCACCCAGGCCGGCAAGGTGTTCGATATCGATCGGAGAGGCAATACCACCAGCCGCCACGATCCGGGCAGCGGGAGCAGCCGCGACGACGTCCGCCACCAGACGGGTATCGGGACCGAGCATGGTTCCGTCTCGCCTGATTGAGGTCGTGACCATCCACGTGACACCGGCTTGCGTCAAATCGGCAACCACGTCCCGCCATGCTCGGCCGCTCTCCAGCCATCCGGCTCCCTCAGCCTTGTCGTCTCGTACGTCGATCGATACGGCGATCGCATCGGACCCATGCATTTCGATGAGCCGTTCCACGAGCTCCACATCGTGAACGGCGGCCGTCCCTAGCACGACCCGGACGGCTCCCGCTGCCAACGCCTGTTCTACTGAAAGTGCGGTTCGCAAGCCGCCACCCACCTGGAACCGCACGCCGCCTTCGGAAAGGTTTCGCCAGAGAGCAGGTGAAGGCGTGCCGTCCCTGGCTCCATCGAGGTCGACGACGTGGACGACCTCTGCACCCTGGTGCATCCATCTCCGGGACGTTTCGATCGGATCGTCGTGATATACGGTGACCTGGTCATAATCGCCTGTGTGCAGGCGCACGACCTTGCCACCCAGAACGTCCACGGCAGGAAAGATCATCATTTCGGTACCTTACGGTCGCTTCCTGTTGTAATGTGGTAGTGTGCTACCCTGCTAAAACAATACATGCTGGTAAAACAGTACATGCTGCTGTTGGAGAGCCTGCCCCGGTCTCTCGAATACGGCTTCTTTTCGATACAGCGCCCTCGGCTACACAGGAAACTCGCTACATGACATTCGCTACCAACGACGACTGGGTCGACCCGGACACCAAAGCCTTATTGGAGGCAGTTGTGCTCCTCGAGACTCCGCAGGAGGCCGCCCACTTTCTCCGGGATCTCTGCACAAGGCGAGAATTGACCGAAATGTCCAAACGATGGGCCATCGCCCGCCTCTTGGACGAAGGCGGCTCGTATCGAGCGATATCTGAGGAAACGGGCGCATCGACCGCGACCGTAACCCGTATCGCCCAATGGCTCAACCACGGCACCGGGGGTTATCGATCAATGCTCGAACGATTCGGCGAACCCCGGACATGACCGAGCTTCTTCGCATTGCCGTGCCCAACAAAGGCCGGTTGAAAGATCCGGCGGTGGCGTTGTTACGCGATGCCGGTTTGATGTTCGAAAAGACGGAGCGAGCGCTGAGTGTGCGGGTTTGGAACGCTTCGATCGAACTCCTTTTCGTGCGTACAGACGACATTGCCGAGTTGCTCGTCGATGGCGTCGCCGATCTCGGGATCACCGGACAAGACCTGCTGGCGAATTTCAACGCCGAATTCGAGACGTTGGTTGAACTCGAGATGGGCCGGTGTTCGCTGGTCGCCGCAGTTCCAAAGGCATCCGGGATCGCCCGACCCGAAGATTTCGATGGGGTCAGAGTGGCAACGTCACACCAGCGAATCGCAGCCGCCTATTTCGACTCGCACAACATCAAAGTCGACCTGGTCCCTTTGAAGGGTTCGGTAGAGGTTGCCCCGAAGCTGGGAATCGCAGACGCCATCGTCGATCTCGTCTCGTCAGGCAGCACGTTGCTCGTCAACAGCCTCAGACCGGTGATGAACATCATGGACTCACAGGCGGTGTTGGTTGCGCCGGCCCAACGGGCCCCGTATAGCCCCGCCAAGGCCGCGGCCGTGGATCAGGTTGCCACCATGCTCCAGGCTGTCATAGCCGGGCGCACCAAGCGCTACCTCCTCATGAACGCACCGCTGGACAACCAGGACGAAATCCTCGGACTGCTCCCGAGCCTCGACTCCCCCACCATCATTCCACTCGCCGATGGCACCCACGTGGCTGTGCATACCGTCATTGATCGCGACATTGCCTGGGAGTTGCTCCCCAGGCTGAAACAGGCCGGGGCGACCGGCCTTCTCGTAGTTCCTATCGGTCAACTCATCCCATGAAGATTCGATCGATTCGCCTGGGCGAGCTCGACGCCGCATCTCGCAAATCCCTGCTCCACCGATCAGCGGTTCCCGACGAGGCAATTCGCGCCTCGGCACGACACATCGTCGAGACGATACGCAGCGGCGGCGATCGTGCTCTGGCACGTGCAGCCGACACGTACGGGGGCGGTTGCCACCGGGTTGATCCCGCCGATATCGTGTCCGCCTGGCAATCGTGCCCGGCCGAGCTTCGCACCGCACTCGAGCATGCCGCATCAGCCATCCGGACGGTTCACGCTGCCCAGCTGCCATCTGATCAGACGCTCGAGCCAAGCCCGGGCGTCACGATCCGGAGGCGTTGGAATCCTTTGCGACGCGTGGGTGGCTATGTGCCGGGGGGTCTGGCTGCCTACCCATCCTCGCTCTTGATGATCGCTATTCCTGCAGATGTCGCCGGCGTCGATGGCATCGCCATCGCCACACCTGCCGGCCCGGACGGTCGTGTCCCGATGCCCCTTTTGGCCGCCGCCCACGTCTCCGGCGTAGCCGAGGTGTACGCGATGGGCGGAGCACAAGCAATCGGGGCATTTGCGTACGGGACCGAAACGATTGAGCGGGTCGACAAGATCGTCGGTCCGGGCAACGCCTGGGTTACTGCCGCCAAGTTGGCTGTATTCGGAGACTGCGACATCGATCTGCCCGCTGGGCCATCGGAGAGCCTGCTGTTGGTGGATAGCGGGGCTAACCCCATGGTGGTTGCGGCAGATATGGCCTGCCAAGCCGAGCACGGTCCGGATTCACCCGTGGTGCTCGTAACCGACTCTGAGGCGGTCATCGACAACGTGGCCGGCTCTCTCGATTCGATCCTGGCCAACCTGGGCCGACGCGACATATTGGAGATGTCTCTCGGAAACCACGGGTTGTTTGTGCTGGTAGATGATTGGGACGAAGGCATCGAATTCGCCAACGCCTACGCCCCCGAACATCTCTCGATCCTGACCAGCGACGCCCAAGCCCTGGCGGATCGGGTGACCGCCGCAGGCTCGGTGTTCGTCGGCCACTGGTCTCCGGAATCGGCAGGTGACTACGCCACCGGTACCAACCACGTTCTCCCAACCGGGGGCCTGGCACGGTCATCAGGACCGCTCGCCACGAGCGATTTCGGCTCATGGCGACAGGAGCAGCACCTCACCGATATCGGCCTCCGGCACCTTCTTCCGACCATCAGCTCATTGGCGCAGACGGAGGGTCTCGACGCTCATCTTCTCGCGGCCACGATCCGTTTCGACGAATCCCCAACACAATCGCCACAACCAGGAGAAGCCCATGAGATCAGCTGACGTCCACCGCTCGACCAGTGAAACCAAAGTCCAGATTTCTCTGGCTCTGGATGGCACCGGCCGGTCCGATATCTCCACCGGAGTGGGCTTCTTCGACCACCTCTTGACGTCGTTTGCTCATCATGGGCTCTTCGATCTGACGGTAGCGGTCGAAGGGGATCTCGACATCGACGACCATCACACCGTCGAAGACACGGCCCTGATGCTCGGGGCTGCTTTCGCAGAGGCCATCGGTGAGCGAGCCGGCATTCACCGGTTCGGCAGCGCCGCCATCCCCATGGACGAGGCGCTGGCGACTGCCTCGGTAGACGTCGGTGGCCGTCCCTACGCGGTCATCGACGTGGCGTTCACGAATCCATCGATCGGGAACTTCACAACCGAGAACTTCGCTCACGCCCTCGAAGCCTTCGCCCGGACCTCCGGAACCACGCTGCACCTCACAGCGTCGGGTGCAAATAGCCACCACATCGCCGAGGCCGCAATCAAGGCAGTTGCCCGCGCCCTGCGGGCCGCAGTCGAGCTCGATGATCGACGCGACGGCGTTGCTTCTACCAAGGGAGCCACATGACGCTTCCGATTTTGGTGATCGACCACGGTGCCGGCAACCTGGTATCGATCACACGTGCACTCGCCGCAGCCGGTGCCGAACCGCGCATCATCGAGAACGCCGATCAGGTCACCGAAGCCGCCGGGCTCGTCCTGCCCGGCGTCGGCGCCACCGGTCCCGCCATGGATCGGCTCACCGGGCATGGGCTCGTATCGATTATCAAGGAGTGGCGAGGACCCCTGCTCGGCATCTGTGTCGGGTTTCAGCTCATGTTCGATCAATCGATCGAGGACGACACGCCGTGCCTGGGACTCCTTGGCGGGACAGTAGAGCGCTTGACCGCACCCCGGCTCCCCCACATGGGGTGGAACGATCTCGTCGTCCACGCTCCCGAACCGCTGCTGGATGGGACCGGTCCGTCCACCACGTTCTATTTCGTGCATTCCTATGCGCCGATACCCGACGATGGCTCCATGGTCGTCGCAACGACCGATTATCACCAGAGCGTCGTGGCCATGGTTCGCTCTGGCAACCGGGTTGGAGTCCAGTTTCACCCCGAGCGATCCGGAGACGCCGGACGACGCCTCATGACCAATTTCGTCGAGTCATGTCGGCAGGAGGCCACGGTTGCTTCGTAAACGAGTCATCCCCTGCCTCGATGTGGCGGACGGCCGGGTCGTGAAGGGTGTCAACTTCGTCAACCTCACAGACGAGGGCGATCCGGTGGAACTCGCCGAACGGTACGCAGCCGAAGGAGCAGACGAGATCGTCTTTCTCGACATCACGGCTTCCCACCGGAACCGGGAGACCATGCTCGATGTGGTTCGGCGGACGGCCGAGAACGTCTTCATACCGCTCACCGTCGGAGGCGGCGTTCGGTCGGTTGAAGATATGCGGGCGGTTCTCAGGGCAGGCGCCGACAAAGTATCTGTGAACACGGCAGCCGTTCGCAATCGGAACCTCGTTTCCGAATGCGCGCTGGCTTTTGGCAGCCAGTGTGTTGTCATCGCGATCGACGCCCGACGCGAGAACGGCAATTGGCAGGTCGTCGTCAACGGGGGTCGCGAGCCAATGGACCTCGACGCAGTTACATGGGCCGTGGAGGCCACTGGCCGCGGCGCAGGTGAAATCCTCCTGACATCCATGGATAGAGACGGGACGAAATCGGGATTCGATATCCCCCTCCTCGAGGCAGTTACCCGCGCAACCACGGTTCCGGTGATCGCCTCGGGGGGAGCAGGCAGCATCGAACACTGCCTCGAAGCGCTGGCGCCGGGTGTTGCCGATGCGGTTCTGGCAGCGTCGATCTTTCACCGGCAGGAAATCTCCGTCGGGGAGCTGAAAGGCGCCATGGCGGATGCGGGGATCCCGGTCCGGTGACGGGAACCCCGGACTTCGCCGGTGACGGGCTCGTGCCGGCCATTGCCCAGGACGCCCGAACCGGAGCTGTCCTGATGCTGGCATACATGAATGAGGACGCTTACCGCAGAACCCGCGAAACCGGTTTCGCGCACTTCTGGAGCCGGTCGCGCCAGGAGCTATGGAAGAAAGGCGCAACCAGCGGCAACGTGCTGTCCGTGATCGATATCGCGCTCGACTGCGATTCCGATGCAGTCTTGCTGACCGTCGAACCCGCCGGACCGGCCTGTCACACCGGAGCTTCCGCCTGTTTCGACGCGAGCCGGCACCAGCTCGACGATGCCGACGCGGATCATGGAACAAGACCGCCTGCGGCCGGCGGCTTGCAGGGTTTCTTTGATCTCGAGTCGCTGTGGGCGACGATCGCCGACCGGGCCGACCGGTTGCCGGAAGGTTCATACACTGCGGAACTGATCGCCGGAGGCGTCGACGCCACGGCCCGCAAGGTCCTCGAGGAAGCGACCGAGGTCGTGTTGGCGGCAAAGAATCACGCGGTCGGAAAAGAAAGCCGTGATCGGGTCGCCTCCGAAGCGGCCGATGTCGTGTATCACCTGCTGGTGCTGTTGGCTGAGCGAGGAATCAGCCCACAGTTCGTGTTGGATGAGTTAGCCGGCCGGGCACCCGGGGCAGATCGCTAGCTGAGTAAGGATTTCGGGCGCAGGCAGATTCGGGACAACCGGAAGCGTGACCAGACCGGGATCGGCGTCGATGCCCGACTCGACCTGCTCCACCCGTTCGACCGACCCGGCTCCGTCGAGCAATTGCAGTCCGACCCCGCCCTGGAGAAGCTCCGACACCCTGCCTGCCAGCGTCCCATCCTCCATCAGCTGATAGAGATACTCGCCGGGACAGCTGGTATTCGCATGGTCGCGGTGACCTCCGACCTCCGTGGGATCGATACCCCATTCATCGATACCCCAGGCCACCATGCGTGCGAGTGATTCAACCTGGGCGGGAGACGGATCCTGGCCATCGAAGTTGCCGTCAACCATGACCAGGAAATGGCCGCTCGGGTCATAGTTGGTGAACGTGTCACCGCGTCCTTCTGGAGATCTCCCTTCGTAGACATTGCCGTTGCGATCGATGACATAGTGATAGGCGATATCGGGCCATCCCTGGTCCTGGTGGTACCGCTGATAGGAACGGATGCGAGCCGGCGCGTCAGCATTTGCGCCGTCAAACGATCTTGCCGAATGGTGGATGGTCACCTGCTCGATGGCGTGTGGCTCCAGGCTGCCGGTCGGCGCCGAACGCCACCCTTCCTTGCCGATGACCTCTACGCCTGGCCGGTCTTTCGGCCCGATCAAGTCGAGACCGGCGAGGTCACCCACAACCCCGGCAACAGGAATCCAATCGTCTTCGCCGAACTGATACGTTGCGTCGGCGACCTGAAGCCGGTTGGCGTTCGAGAGAAGCAGGGATCTATCGACTGTTCGATAGAGACCGACCGTCTCCAATTGGTCGCCGTCCCAGTCGCCAGAAAAGATACGATCATGTGCCTCGCCATAGAAGAAGGCGGTTTGAGCCGGACCGGTCGTTTGGTCAAACCTCATGTACACAAGACCGGAAGACTCCCGATGGAGCCCGATGTCGGTTGTCCCGTCGCCATCGAAGTCCCCTGAGAAGGCGCGGTCACCGGGATTTCCGAAGAACATCTCGAGGTCGGGAAGGACCCCGCGGTCCTCGCTTCCCAACTGATTCGCCACGAACACCTGGCCGGTGGCCGGCCGATGTACTGAGATACTGTCGCAGCCGTCGCCGTCGAAATCTCCGACAAGGGGACGGTCTCCATGCTCGCCCATATAGAAGCGAATATCTGCGGTTCCGATCGTGTTCGCGTTACGGAGATAGACGAACCCGTCACTCACCCGGTACAGACCAGGGGTATCGACGCCATCACAATCCCAGTCACCCAACAACGGTTCGTCTCCTGGTACGCCGAAATAGAGCGATGCCAGCGCTCCGTCTGGAGTAGGAAGAAGATATTGGCTGGTGGCGCCGTCGACGAAACCCAGCGTGTCTGGCTGCTGCGACGTTGCTTCACCCTCTGCGACCGGATTCGGCGCTTCCTGAGCCGACAACCCGACCGTGGACAGAAGCTGCACCAGCAAGGTCACAAGAACGATTGTCGTCCCCAACCGACGCCCCATCAGAAGCGCCAGCGATTCGCCAGTTCGTCTGCATATTCGTTCCACCGGATGCCGGCATGGGCCTTGACCCATTCGATCCTGAGCTCGGGGCGATCGGCGAGCAGGTAGTACAGCTTCTTCACCAACTCGAGGTTCTCAACCGGCCCGGTCTTGCGTTTCCAGCCGCGACTCTCCCATCCGGCGGCCCACTGGTTGATGGTGTTCACGGCCAGCCGTGAATCGGAGTAGAGCGTCATGTCCGTACCTTCCGGAACGAGGTTGGCTCCTTCGATGAGCGCGGTCAGTTCCATGCGGTTGTTGGTGGTGTCATCGTCAGCTCCCCACCGTTCCTCAACCAGTTGATCGCCAACGACATAGACGGCACCCCAGCCGCCGGGTCCTGGATTCGGTACACACCCGCCGTCGGTGAAGACGCCCGTAATCGGTCCGCTCACGGCGGCCCCTCAGTCCCAGAGACCGGCCAGGGGAACCGTGTTGGGGTCTCCGGCCGTGATTTCGATGTCGGCGATAGCGTCGCCAACGGTGTTCGAGAGGTAGAAGGTGGTGTCGCCAGGGCGGAAGATTCCAAATGAATCGCGTCCATTGCCGTCCCAGTCGCCAACCACGAAGCGGTCGCCTGGATTGCCGTAAAACGCATCGAAATCGGCGACACCGAACGCGTTGGTGTCGGTGATATAAACGAATCCCGTCGATTGGCGATATAGGCCGACAGTATCGATACCGTCGCCATCCCAGTCTCCGGCGAAAGGGGCATCACCCGGATTGCCAAAGATGAACTGGATGTCGGCGAAGCCCTGTGTATTTGAGTTCCGAAGGTAGAACGTCGAATTGCGGGGCCGATACACGCCGATCGTCTCGATGCCGTTTCCGTTCCAGTCACCGCACACGGGAATGTCCGACGGTTCTCCGTAGAAGATCTCGGTGTCGCCGGGGCCCTGGGTATTCGAATTGCGTAGATACAAGAATCCGTCCGTAGGTCGATAGAGGCCGACCGTGTCGATACCGTCCCCATTCCAGTCACATGCGATCGCCAGGTCACCCGGGTTGCCGTAGTAGAAGCCGTTGAGACTGGCATCGTTTCTCACCAGAGACCAGAAGCCGGATCCCGAATTCTGGAGCCCGATCCGAGAACCACCTGTCGCAAGCGTCCTTACGGACAGCGTGAGCGGGTCGGTTCGCTCTGCTTCTTTTCGGGCAACGACGTTGATCTCGTAGCTAGATCCGGGCGTGAGCCCTGTGAGGGTGATGGAACTGTCTGTGACGATCTCGGTCCCGGCTCCAGAAACCTCGTAGTCCTCGGAGGAGAACGCGGCGGGCCAGCTGAGGGTCATGGCGGTCTCGGTGAGTGTGTTCAATTCCAGCCGGGCTCCGTTCGGAAATGCGAGCGGCACATCCCCCACGGCCACCGTGAAGACGTCTCCGACACGGTCTGTCACCCCTACCTCGATGCCGTAGACCGTGAAGCCCTCTCCCACATCATGGACGTGCTGGGTGCTATAGGGAAATGACTCGAACGGGCGAACCAACCGCTCGGCCCCAAAGCAGTGTGGGAACTCGGTTGTCGAACACGCTTCGACCCGCTCGTCCATGACGTGTACTGTCACGCCCTCGTCCGGCAAGCCCGCATCGAAATCTTTGAGCACACGAACGTCGAGGACCGCAAACGTGTGAGGGTCCGGCCCGGGTATCACGATCAACTGCGGGCCCGCATAGCCCACGGGTCCCAAGCCCACCTCGATCGCAGTCTGGTCGTAGACCACGACCTGGGATGGGTCGATCCATCCGGCTCCATATCGATTGATGGCCATCGTGCCCACCATCGAATCGGCTCCGGACATGATCTCGATGGCGTCATCGTATTCCCACACCCGGCCTTCGATCGTCGTGAGTCCGGTGTACGAGTGCGGCATCTCCATGGTGTGGCCGATCTCGTGTGCCAGGAACGCCCGGTCGAGGTTGCTGATGTTCCGAACATGGTTGGCCCCGTAGAAGGCCACCCGGCCGTTTGCCGGAAAAGAAGGCCCGTCCCCCGGGCCACCGGCGGCGTCATCGGTTCTGACATCGAACACCATGACACCGCCATTCGATGAAATGCCATCGTTGGCCGCCACTGCGACTACCGCGTTGAAACAGGCCTCAACGTCTTCATTCGGAATCGTGACCTCTCCGGCCGGGATAAACGAGAGCGACTTCCGGCCGTTAGACACCCAGTTGAAATAGGGCGGCAGTTCGGTATTGAGCGACGTGGCCACAACCTCGGGAGTCAACTCGACTTTCTGCTTGGTTCCGGGGTTGGCCACCTCGCAAATCCACACCTCCATCACGTCGGGCCCAAGACTGTGGTCGCGGAGATAGTTGGCTCCGGTGAGGATGCCGAGCTCGTCGGTCGGATCTTGCGGCACCTCGTGGGCACCTGCGGGCCCATCCACGAAGAGGAGGCTCAGCCCAATACCCA
>JAHEJY010000091.1 GCA_024638625.1 Actinomycetes bacterium | reverse complement strand
CGCGATCTCGTCAACCGCGATGTCATTCTTCTCGAGCCCAACCTTCAAGATCTCCAACCCGGCGGCGGCATCTTCCCACCGATCCTCGATTTCGGCGACGGCGTCCATGAGATCCTGTTCCAGGTCGAGCACCCCTGCTTCCTGGTCGGCGAGCTTCGATTGGGCGGTCCTCAGACGTTCGGCCGTTCGCTGGCTCTGGCCCCTACGGCGGGCCGCGCCAGACATCGATCGGCGTCGCCTGCCGCCAAGCACCATCCCGAGCAGATCGGATGCTCCCGACATGATCTCTTCTCGCTTGCGCGTGTCGAGGTCAACCTCGAGCTCCTGCATCCTGCGATAGCTGGTGGTCAGCTGATCCTTTGCGCGGTCGATCTTGGTCTCAAAGCGTTCGTTCACTTTGGCGATCTCCGCGTCAGCGGCCTCTTCTGCCGCCCGATCCACGCGTTCCTGAAATGCTTCCTCGGTTTCGCCGATTCTCGAGTACATCTTGAGCTCCGGGTTGAACATCACCGCAACCTCTGCGTGTCGATACAGATGCTCTTTGATGGCTGATCCGGCTGACCTGAAGAACTGAGCCGAGTCCAGGGGCGCCTCCGACAAAAGGTAGGTCGCTCCCTCCGGGGGATTGGCGACGAAGTCGCGCTCGTCGTAGTCGACGACAACCGCGTCGGCTGGATCGAACTGCTCTTCGAGTGGAAAGAACACGGCTTCCCATTCCTCGGAATGGTCTAGTCCCGCCTTGGTTTCGTCATAGGTGAGGTGCACCCGCGCCGCGAGCGCCGGTTCGAGCCGGGTGCTCTGCGGATTGGCTCCGACCTCACTCGCCCACGGTGTCGCATGGTCGAGGTAGTAGACGGGCACCGATGCGATCTTGGGTGCGACGTTCGTCTCATTGTGGTCGAGCTCAGGTTCGGTGGGAGCCTCCGCTTCCGGAGCCGCGCCTTTCACAGCAATCGGATCGCCGGCAGAGAGAACACTGATCTGGTCCCTGGTCAGCGGACCTCTGAGGTAAGACATGGCCCACCGCGTCGAGAACACGACGGGAGCGGGTTCGTGCGTGTTGTGGAGGAGAAACTGGCGCTTGCCCAGTCCGGAAACCATCGCATCTATCGCCTTGATGTCGGTGCCTCCGGCGGCGGATTCGAGCGCTTCGAGAATGCGAGCCTTGTCACGTTCGGTCTGAAGGCGCCCGACCATCCAGGTTCCGGTGTTGGACATCGCCTTGTAATCGAGGTCAACCGGATTCTGCGTGCTGAGAACGAGCCCAACTCCGAAGGCTCGTGCTTGTTTGAGCATCGTCAATATCGGCTTTTTGGACGGCGGCGAGGCGGTTGGCGGCGCAAAACCAAAAACCTCATCCATGTAGATCAGCGCACGAAGATCAGATGCGCCGGACAAGCTCCGCATCCAGCTCACGACTTTGGAGAGCAGGAGCGTCACGACGAATTGGCGCTCGTCGTCGTTGAGATGGGCGAGGTATACGACCGCCCCACGCGGGGTGGCACCGTCAAACAGCATCGACTGGATGTCCAATGGCGGGCCGGTCAACCAGGAAGCGAATGTTGGTGACGCCACCACCCCATTGAGCTGCATGGCCAGGGCAGTCCGATCCTTTTCCGGGAAGAACGCGTCGACTTCGAAGACACCCAACTTGCGTAGCGGTGGGTTCTGAACCTGGCCGATCAGGGTGGCCAGGTCGAGATCCTGGCCTTCGCGCCACGCCTTGGCGACGATGTTCGAAAGCAGAATGTGCTCTCTTCCTGAAATGGGGTCTGATTCGACGCCCGCAAGTGTCAGGAGCGATGCGACCAGGCCGTCGATCTCCCCAAGGATGGTTTCGCTTTCGGTTTCCCAGCTCAGATCCGGTGCTTTGAGCGATCCCAGAATGTTTACCGGGATACCGGCGCTCGAACCGGGTGTGTAAATCGAGACCGGAACGGAGCTCAACTGTTTGATTCGCTCGTGATCCGGGTCCCACGATCCGACGCCCGACTTCCATGTGTCGGCTGTTGCCGCCGCCAGCTCGTCAGTACTCACGCCACCCTGCCTCGCTTCGTCTTCACTCACCCATGGTTCGAAGTCGGCCGGTTGGAAATCGGGAAAGGTGAGCGCCAGGTTTCCCATGTCCCCTTTGGGGTCGATCGCCAGGACCGGAATACCCGACAACAATGCCTCTTCGAGGAGTATGACTCCCAGGCCGGTCTTGCCGGAACCGGTCATTCCCACAATGACTCCGTGGGTTGTCAGATCCGAACGGTCATAGTGCACGGAGTCCCCGGTCGGCTCCCCGTCGACCGGATTGATGATGTTTCCAAGATAAAAGTCGCTCATAGAAAGCGATTGTAAGGTCATGGTCGGGGGTCGCTTCGGGCACTGGTGCTTGAATGAATTCGGAAGACGGAAAGCAAGGGTCTACAGCCAAGGGCCCTACAGGAAGGACAAGGGCATTTCTCGATGAATACTCGTCAGGCGAGCGAGACCGACGCCCTCGAACGGCCGTACCCTCTGCTATTCGATCCGATCCTGGTCGACAAGGTCTGGGGTGGCACTCGACTGGAGCGGCTCGGAAAGGATGTGCCGCCGGGACTTGCAATAGGTGAGTCATGGGAACTTGCCGATCTGGAGGTCACGAGCAGAGGGGCTTCAGCGGGATCGAACATCCGCAACGGTGTGCTCACGGGTCGGCCGATACGCGAAGCGATCCTCCGGTGGGGCGACGGTTTGCTGGGAGGGGTTGAGCTCACCGGGTGGGGAGGATTTCCTGCTCTCGTCAAGTACCTCGACGCCACGCAACATCTCTCGGTCCAGGTGCACCCTGACGCCGACTACGCGCTCCTTCACGAGGGGGCTGACCTCAAGTCAGAATGCTGGTACGTGATCGAGGCCGAAGATGGCGCAATGCTCTACCTTGGACTGGCCGACGGAGTGCGACCTTCCGACCTGATCGAGCAGGCCCGCCTCGGTTCGGTCAAGGATCTCCTGCGGGCCTACGAGGCCATTCCGGGGACCTGGTACAACGTGCCGAGCGGCACCGTTCACGCGCTGGGCGCAGGCATCCTGGTTGCTGAAATCCAGACCGCTTCGGATACCACCTTTCGCCTATACGACTGGGCAGAGGAATATGGTCGCACCGGGCGTGCCCTGCACCTCGAGGAAGCTTTGCAATGCATCAGTGCCGATCCACCCCCTTCGCCGGTCGCGCTGGACCCGGTGGCGCGTCATGGGGTGGTGATTCGCACACCGTTTTTCACCGTGTCGGAGTTTCGGATGGAGGGTCGCGAAACCATAGAGCCAACATCAGGTGATGCCGGCTGTCGGATCCTGATGGCAACCTCGGGCTCGGTCGAGGTGCGGACGGTGGGAAACGATCCTGTGATACTCGGGTTGGGAGATACCTGTCTTGTTCCCGCAAACTGTCTCTCAGGACTCGAGGTCGAAGGTATCGAGGACACGGTGCTTGTCGTCGTTCGCTTCAACCATTAGCGGCGCGCAGAAGTATTTCTAGAAAGTCGAGAACTCTTCTGGCCAGTGAGGGTCATACCTGCGACTTCATCGTCATGTCTGCCGATCCGGCAGACAACACATAGGTCTCCTAGAGAGACCAACCGACACCGCATCGGAGCCCCTTCGCAAGAAGGGGCTTTGATGTCTGGGGCCTATTCTTGGATGATGTTTGATTTGGCCACCGCCGCAGTCGAGGGAGCGTTGGCTGCCGGGGCCACCTACGCCGACGCCCGGGCAATGATTACCCGCGAAGAGCGAATCGATTGTTTGAACACCGTTGTCGAAGCTCTGGACCAGACGGAGAATGCCGGCGTGGGGGTGCGGGCCCTCGTCGGTTCGTCCTGGGGCTTCTATGCCACCTCTGAGACAACTGATAAAGCCGCCCGGATCGCGGGAGGGCGAGCATCGCAAATAGCTAAGGCCTCGGCCACCGTCCCCGGCCCGGCCATCGAGTTGGCTGACGTCATCGTCAGTGAAGCGCATTGGGAAAACGAGATCGATGAAGATCCCTTTTCGATACCCCTGTCCACGAAGGCAGATCTGCTCGTCGCCGCGACCGCCGAGATGGTTGAGACCGACGGGGTTTCGTTGGCTCGCGGTGAGCTGGGGTTTTTTCGCACCGAGAAATACTTCGTGTCGAGCCAGGGGCACCGGATATCACAGACGATCGTCGAATCGGGTGGTGGACTCTCGGCAACCGCAGTCGGTGAGAGCGAAACCCAGCGTCGCTCCTATCCACAGGCATTCGGTCAATACGAGACGGCTGGATTTGAGGCGATTCGCCGTTTCGACCTCACTGGCAATGCGTCTCGAATAGCCGGGGAGTCGGTCCAGTTATTGGCCGCACCCCAATGTCCGCAGGTCACCACCGATCTCATTCTCGGTTCCAGTCAACTGGCCTTGCAGATCCATGAGTCGGTCGGGCATGCGATTGAACTCGATCGGATCCTGGGATGGGAGGCAGCTTTTGCGGGAACCTCGTTTCTCGATCTCAACGATCTCGGCTCGCTCCAATACGGATCGCCGTTGATGAATATCACCGCGGATGCCACTCTCCCGGGCGCACTTGGTTCGTTCGGATTCGATGATGAGGGCACGCCGGCTCAGCGTGTGGACATTGTTACAGAAGGGGTCTGGGTGGGCGTTCTTACCGGTCGCGACTCGGCCGCCATTGCAGGTTTGCCGCCCGGCGGCATGGTTCGGGGTGATGGATATAACCGGCTGCCGATGGTTCGGATGACCAATGTGGGTTTGTTGCCCGGCGAGGCGTCGATCGACGAAATCATCTCGGAGACGCGCGACGGCGTATTCATGTCGGAGAACCGGTCGTGGTCGATTGACGATCGGCGACTCAACTTTCAATTCGGATGCGAGTTGGGTTACGAGGTCAAGAACGGCAAGGTTGGCCGAATGGTTCGCAATCCGACATATACGGGGATCACGCCGCAGTTCTGGGGATCGCTCGATATGCTCGCAAGCGAGTCGGAAGTCACGTATTGGGGCACGCCCAACTGTGGAAAGGGTCAACCGATGCAGGTCGGCCACACGGGTCATCCGGCGGCACCGGCGCGCTTTCGTGATGTGAGAATCGGCGTTCGCGGATGAGCGAGGACGACATCGATCAGATAGCCGAAGCGGTTATCGAGCGCGTAGGCGACCGCGGTGAGGCCGCCGTATCGGTCCAATCAGGCACTTCCGATCTCACGAGATTCGCGAATTCCTTTATCCACCAGAACGTTGCTGAGCGGCGTGTCCAGGTGGCGTTGGAGGTGGCGTTCGACAATCGGGTCGCCTCCGCCTCGATCGATCGAACCGACGATGACAGTCTCGATCGGCTCGTCGAAAGGACCGTCCACGCGGCCCGTCTCCATCCGGCTGATACGGATTGGCCTGGTTTGGTGGGACCCACCCCGGTACCGGAGAGTCTCAACTGGGATGAAGCGGTGGCGAATGCCAGCCCCGAAGACCGGGCGCATCGCGTCGCTGAGTTTGTTGCGGCCGGACCCGGCATGTTGTCGGCGGGCTTTTACGACACCGAAGCCTATGAGGTGGTCTACGCCAACAGCAACGAGCACCACGTTCGGGGGCGGTTCACCAGGACCACGCTCGACGGAATTCAGCAGACCGACTCATCGGCCGGCAAGGGCCACGCAACCTCCGTCCGGTGGGCAGATATCGATGGCGCGGCAGTGGGGAGAGCGGCCGCCGAACTCGCAACCATGTCACGCGATCCGGGCACCCTCGAACCCGGCGAGTACCAGGTGGTGCTGGCGCCCGGGTGCGCGGCCACAATCATGATTTTTCTGGCGTTTTACGGATTCAACGCGAAGGCAGCCATCGAGGGGCAGAGTTTCTTCGAAGAAGGTGTCGAGCAGTTCGACCCGGCGATTTCGCTCATAGACGACGGAACCGATCCTCGCGCCATTGGCTTGCTGTTCGACAATCAGGGAGTCCCCAAGCAACGCAACACGTTGATTGACGCCGGCGTCAGCCGTTCGTTGAGCCACGACAGAAGAACGGCCCCCAAACTGGATACCACTTCTACGGGAAACGCCGTTCCGGGAAGCGCTTCCTTTGGTCCCGTCGCCACGGACCTCTTTCTCGAAGCCGGGTTGGTTTCTCAGCAGGACATGATTGCTGCCACCGAGCGAGGTGTGCTTGTCACGGAGTTCAACTACTGTCGGATCCTCGACCCCAAAACCCAGGTGGTAACCGGGCTCACGCGTAATGGAACGTTTTTGGTCGAGAACGGACGGATATCTCGACCGGTTTCGAACTTGCGGTTCACCCAGTCGTTTGTTGATGCTCTCGGACCGGGCAACGTCTTGGCGGTGGGCGGCGATGACCGATTTGCCCAGAACGAGTTCGGAGACGGTACCACCCATGTCCCATCACTTCACCTGGCGTCGTGGAACTTCACCGGCAACGCCCAGGGCTGACGGCTCATCGCGTTTTCGGTTCGTCTACCATCTGGCCGCACACGAAACATCGGAGGAGCGGAAACCAACATGGGTTTAATGGATACGATCAAGAACATGTTCGGAGGCGCAAAAGACGCCGCCGACGGTGCGAAGGACGCGGCCGGAGGGGCGGTCTCCAAGGCAACAGATATGGCGGGTGGCGCGGTTTCCAAAGCCACGGACATGGCCAGCGATGCTGTGGAAAAGGCCGCCGATATGGCCGAGGGTGCTCTCGACAAGGCGGCCGACAAGGTTGCTGACATGGGTGGACCGGTGGCAGACATGGCGGGAGGCGCTCTCGACAAGGCGCGCGATGCGGTCGGTGGGATGTCGGATTCGGCGGAGGCGGCCATCGAGGACGCCACGGACGGTGAAGACGCCACCGAAGGCGCCTAACACTCTTGGTTCGATCAACTGACGGGGACCGCGCGCGGTCCCCGTTGTTGCGTCCAGCCGACCTTCCGTGGGTCTTTGTCGGGGGCGCCGCTGGCGCCTGGTCCCGGTATGGCGTTTCGGTTGCTGTGCGCGAATTCTCCAGTGCAGATCCTTTGTGGGCAACCATGATCGTGAACCTGGTGGGGACCCTGGTTCTCGCGGCCTTTCTCGTTCGCGATCCGGGTCGCAGATCGCGCCTCACAGCCGGGGTTGGATTCCTGGGTTCGTTCACGACGTTCTCGGCGTTCGCAGTAGACGCCCTTCAGGCTGGATTCGGTCGCGGCGCTCTTTATGTGATCTTGAGCGTCGGGCTCGGCTGGATAGCGGTACAGGTAGGTGGCCGCACATGATGTTCGCCATTGCTGCGGGGTTGGGGGCCGTCTCGCGATACGTACTGCGATCGGTCATGGACTCGCCCATCGGTACGCTGGTGGCAAATGTCGTCGGCGCTACGTTGCTTGGCTGGCTGGTTGCCGGTCCGTGGACCGACCACGAGCTGTGGGTGGTGGGAACCGGTTTCTTGGGATCTTTCACAACCTTCTCGACCTGGATGTGGGAATCGAAGGAAAACCCGGCTCCGATATTCGTCACCCTGGCGGCAGGGCTCGTGGGGGCGTGGCTCGGATCGCTAGCCGGTTAGTCGCTCCGGGGCCCACGTGCTTCGATGAGATCCACCAGTACGTCTGGCCGGTCGGTGATGATGCCGTGCACGCCGGTATCGAGGAACGCTGACATCGCAGACGGGTCGTTGACTGTCCAAACGTGAACCTGTCTATCGACGGCTTCGGACACCTCGATGAGAGAGCGGTCAGCGAGTGTCCGAAACATGAACTCTTCGGGAAACTGCAGGGCCCGTGCGGGCGTCTTGAGTGTCCGGCCGCGTCTCGAGGCTGCGAAAATCGCAATGCTCTCCGCCGGGCCGGCCGACGTGGCGATTTGATAGTCACTCGCCTTCCGAAACGTTCTTAGCCGCCGATCGGAAAAGCTGCCGACGATCACCCTGTCTTGCCATCCATGCTTCTTCAAGAAACCCGCCAGTTCTCGTTCGAAGCCGGTTTCCTTCAGGTCGAGCACGAATCCAACGCCGGGAAACGCTTCCATGGCCTCCTGCAGGGTCGGAACCGTCACTCGCCGGCCTCGCTCTGGAAAACCCTGGTGGGGGGCGAACCAGAAACCGGCGTCGCGGTCCCGAATCTCCGACCACATGTGATCTCGCACGGGCCCGATTCCGTCCGTTGTGCGATGGAGCGAGTCGTCGTGGAAACAAACGAGAACGCCATCCGCGGTGCGGTGAACGTCGGTTTCGAGGAAGCGAATACCGAGGTCGACGGCGCCCTGGAAGGCCATCATGGTGTTCTCGGGCCACAACAATCTGCTGCCCCGGTGGGCGATGGCAAGGGGGAGATCCGATTCCCAGAACATGGTGCGAGCATAAAGGAAGTACGCCTCTAACCTCATCCGGTATGGCACCATGGCTTGCATACTCCCTGGCGGTATTCCAGGCTTCCCTCCGGGAACTACCGAGCGACTTGCTCAATCGGTTGCCGGCCGACGTTGTGGCGAAGGTACAGCAGGGCGCCATGGACAAGCTGCCATCCGACGTCGTCGATGCGTTGCCCGATGAGCTGGCGGCCCAGATACCGGCCTCCCTGGTCGAAGCGGCTCAGCGCAATCAATTGTTCGCGGTGCTCGCCGTTTTGGCTGCGGTCGGTTTCGTTTGGGGTCTCTTCAAGCGGCTCGTCAAAGTCGCGATCGGGCTGGCCATCCTGGCCGCGGTGCTCTGGTTTCTCTACCTACGATCCTGAGCCGGAATCAGACTTGGCTTGAAGAGAGGTCGGGATGCCTCAAAGGCAGAGACCTCTTCACCGTGGGCCAATGTGAGCGCGATGTCGTCGAGGCCGTTTTGCAAGCAGTGCTTGACGAACGGATCGATGTCGAACGTGGCTGCGAATCCATCAGAAAGGACAGTCTGGTTTTCGAGGTCGATGGTCACGACGGCGGCGTGATTCGCGGTGGCCATCGCTCCGAGGGCAGCCACTTCATCGGGCCTGAGCTCGATGGGAAGCAGGGCATTCTTGTAGCAGTTGTTGCGGAAGATGTCGGCGAAGCTGGGCGCTATGACCGCCTCGAAGCCCCGATCGCTGATCGCCCATGGAGCGTGCTCCCGACTCGAGCCGGAGCCAAAGTTCTCACCGGTCACCAGCACCTTGGCGGTCTGGTAGTCCGGGTGATTCAGGATGAAGTCGGGCTTTTCTTCACCTTCTTCGTCGTATGCCCATTCGTGAAACAGAAACGGCCCAAAGCCGCTGCGTTCTACCCGCTTCAAGAAATTCTTCGGGATGATCTGGTCTGTGTCGAGGTTGTTGACGAGCAGCGGAACCATGGTCCCCGAAATGGTGGAGACCGATTTCATATCCACTCCCGGATGTCGACAAAGTGTCCCTCGACCGCGGCGGCAACCGCCATGGCCGGACTCACGAGATGGGTTCTGCCGCCGCGTCCTTGGCGTCCCTCAAAATTGCGATTCGAAGTGGAAGCGCAGCGTTCGCCCGGGCTGAGAATGTCGGGGTTCATTCCGAGACACATCGAGCAACCGGCGTCTCGCCATTCAAAGCCGGCCTGTTTGAAGACCTGGTCGAGGCCCTCGGTCTCTGCCTGAAGCTTCACGAGGCCTGACCCGGGCACCACCATCGCAGAGACGTTCGGATGGACCGTCTTTCCCTCGAGCGCGGCGGCTGCGGCCCGGAGATCTTCGATGCGGCCGTTGGTGCAGGATCCGAGGAACACCCGATCGATCGAGATTTCGCCGATGGGTATGCCTGCCGGCAAATCCATGTATTCGAGAGCGCGGGCGACGGAGCCCCGTTCAACCGGATCGTCGAAATCGTCCGGGGAGGGCACAACTCCGGTGACCGGCACCGACTGGCCCGGGTTGGTTCCCCAGGTCACGAACGGCACGATGTCGTTTCCGATCAGGTGTACCTCCCGATCGAAGGCAGCACCATCATCGGTGGGCAGGGACCGCCAGTAATCGACGGCGTCTTCCCAGTACGGGCCGGTGGGGGCATGGTTGCGTCCTTCGAGATATGCAAACGTCGTTTCGTCCGGCGCGATGAGTCCGGCTCGAGCTCCCCCTTCGATCGACATGTTGCAGATGGTCATACGCCCCTCCATGGTCAGGGATTCGATGACCTGGCCCCGGTACTCGATCACATATCCGGTTCCACCGGCGACTCCAATCTCATGGATGATCGTCAAGATCACGTCTTTTGCCGTGACCCCCGGTCCCAATTCACCGTCGACCGTGACAGCCATGGATTTTGGCTTTCGTTGCGGCAGCGTCTGGGTTGCGAGGACGTGTTCGACCTCGGACGTGCCGATCCCGAATGCGAGCGCGCCGAAGGCGCCGTGGGTTGCGGTGTGACTGTCACCGCACACAATGGTCATTCCCGGTTGCGTGATGCCTTGTTCCG
>JAHEJY010000090.1:3437-10486 GCA_024638625.1 Actinomycetes bacterium | reverse complement strand
TGTGGCGGTTCATGAGGTCTAGGACTACCTGCGGACCCCCTACCCCCTCACTTCGTTCGGCGGTACTTTCCCCCATCTGGTCGCCGCCGTTGGCGGCTGATGGGGGACTATTTGGGAAGGTTGATCTCTCGGAAAAGTCCCCCAAGGAGTGGGGAGGTACCGCAGCCCGTAGGGCTGGGGTAGGAGGTGGTCGATGGCTCTTCCGGTATCTCAAGTGTTCTGTGGCGGTTCATGAGGTCTAGGACTACCTGCGGACCCCCTACCCCCTCACTTCGTTCGGCGGTACTTTCCCCCATCTGGTCGCCGCCGTTGGCGGCTGATGGGGGACTATTTGGGAAGGTCGGCCCGCTCAAACCCATGCATGAAGGCCCCCGTTCCCGGGGGCCTTCATGCATGGGTGGAGGTGCGGGGAGTTGAACCCCGGTCCTTCGAAGCCGCCGCTACGGCATCTCCGAGCGCAGCCAACAGCAAGCTTGTCGGGCCTCGGGACTCTGTCGGCTAGGTTCCCTCGGCCGTATCCGGTAAGTCTTAGCCGCCAGATCCCGGAGATCTAGACGGAGCGTCCTGCATTTACGGCGCCCATTGCTGTCGGGGCAGGTGCCCTACAGGTGGACGAGCTGCGGTTTTAGGCAGCTAGTGCGAAGGTGTCTTCGTCACTTAGTTTTGTTTCCGGCGTTTTTTACGAGGTCTCCGGTACCTCGGCTCGCTTCCGAAACTACGGTCCTTCGAAGTCGAAACCAGTTCACCCCCATGGGTTTGTGGTGTCACCATCGTACCTGGCAGGAACAATTCGTGGGACCGGATTTCGATCGTATCATTGCGATGCAAGACGGCGCCTGGTGGAGAAGGCAGTGCCTATATGACGTCATCGACGAGTCCACATCCGGTCAGCGGCAGCGTTCACAATCGTGTGGAATCGGGCATCGCTCTTACGTTCGACGACGGTCCGGACCCCTTCTTCACAACGAGCATCCTCGATCATCTTGCCGCTGCCGAAGTGCTGGCGACGTTTTTTCTGGTTGGCGAACTTCTCGCCTCCAACGAGGATCTGATACGTCGTATCGCCGACGACGGTCACGGAGTGGGCTCTCACGGTTGGGACCACGTCCGCCACAGCAAACTCTCTGATACGGAGATTCTCAGCAGTATCGAAAGATCAGCCGAGGCGATCTCGGCGATCACGGGAGAGCACCCCGCGTTGTTTCGTCCACCGTACGGCGATCACGACAACCGGGTCGTCGCCATAGCCCGGGAGAACGGACAGGCGGTCTGGCTGTGGAGCGTCGACGCTCGCGACTGGGAGCGACCTGGCACCGAGGCCATCGTCCGCAGAGTTGTGGAACAGATCGAAAACGGGTCGGTCGTGTTGCTACATGACGGTCGCGGGGAACGCTCTCAGACCGTTGCGGCTGTGCCATCGATCATCGACTTGACCAGGGATCAGGGGTATGTATTTGTACCCATAGCGACTTCCGCTTGATTGCAGAAAGTTTTCGCGATTAAATGGGCCCGATCACCGGGACGGGGAGCGGGACTGGCTCTCCAGAAAACGAGGGATTCACATGTGCGCGGCACCGGCGGACTCGCGACCGATCCACGGATGGGAAACCTCATCGCTTCGTCTCGAACAGGCTATTGAAGGCCAGTTCACGCCCGTCAGGGAGCCTGCGCCACATCTCAACCTCCGGGGTCGGCGAATCCCGGTGCGCTGCACCGTCATGTGTGTTTCGCTGTCGAATCTCCCGGGTAGCTACGTCGGTGACGCCGTTCTAGGCGAAATCGAAGAGGAATTGCATGCCCACCAACCCGACCATACCGAGCTGGGAAGCGATCGGGTGTGGGCGGTGTTCAACCTCACTGATCGAGACTACGACGCACCTTTCAACATGGCTGCTCGCGTCCACTCTCTCACAAGAATCCTGACACGGACGCTCGAGCAAAACGGGTTTTCAGGAGTGCAGGCATCCATCGGCCTCGCGTACGGAAGCGGGACGCGGGTTGCGGTTGGCACCGACGAGGTGACATTCACGGGTCCCGTCGTCGAAGAAGCAAGGCGATTGGCTGATGCAGGGGGTCTCCACAGCGGTTTGGACGGTGGATCCAGTGTGCGGGTTTCGCGGAGCCTCAATCAGATGCTGAGCCCTCGCAATCGGGCGCTGCTGCAATACCGGCCGACCTTCAGCATGTTCCACGGAAATCCGGTCAACCATGCCATGGAGACCTGGTTATCCGTCCACTTGCCGTAGCCTGCGTGTGGAATCTCACCGACTCAACCGCAGCCGGACATGTTCCGATGAAATACTTTCAGTCCCCGACCCGTTGGAATACTCGATGTTCAAACGCCGCACCAAACCTCACAAGGTAGCCAGCCTCGATGAACTCACGGCTCTGGCCGATGAGGGCAAGCCACTTTTCATCGATTTCATGCAGAAGTCATGCGGTCCATGTCAGACCATGGATGGGATTGTCAACGAGCTTGCTCACGACTATCGCGAAACCGCCAATGTTGCGAAGGTGGATGTCCAATCGGTGCCGGGTGCAGCCCAGATGTTCAATGTTCGGTCAACTCCGACGTTCGTTCTCATCGCGCCCCCGGTCACCAGGAAGAAGGAAGTGCAGGCGGGAAAGCCTGCCGAACGATGGCGAGCCATGGGGCTCGTCAAGAAGAGCCGTCTGGCAGAGGCTCTCGAATCAAGCGGGGCCCAGCTCGCTGACTGATCTGCCGGCTCCGGCAATCGAGGCCATGATCGCGCACAGTCGGTTCTGTTCGCCTTCAGAGGCATGCGGATTGATTGCAGGCGAACGCGTCGGCGGACGGCTGCAGGTTCGCATGGTGTACAGCCTCACCAACTCCGAGGATTCACCGATTGCGTACACCATCGATCCGATGGAACATTTTCGAGCCCTCCAACACGCCGAGCGAAATGGATGGGAGCTCATTGGAGCGTTCCACAGCCATCCTGGTGGCGCCGGCTATCCGTCTCAAACCGACGTCGCCAAAGCCGCCGAGCCAGATTGGGCCTGGTGCGTGGTCGGTCTGGCCGACCCGGAGCACCCCGATGTCGGTGTGTTTTCGATACAGAACGGCAGGGTGCGGCGCACGTATCCTCGATGACGATGCGATTTACGGTTCTCGGCAGCAACGCCACGTATCCGACCCGGGGTCAGGCAGCCAGCGGCTATCTCGTGGAGAACGGAGCGCGAGCTGTGCTGCTCGACGCCGGTCCGGGGTCGGTATCGGAGCTTCTCAACCGGATCGATATCGCGCATCTCGAGGCCGTTGTCATCAGCCACGAGCATGCCGATCACTGTGCGGACGTCGCTGCGCTCTACTTTCGCATGCGGTATGGACCGGAGGCTCTCGACCGGATCCCGCTGGTTGCTCCACAGGGCGTGTTCGGTCGGCTCGAGACTTTTCTGACTTATTCGCCTGGTGGGGAAGGGTTCCGGGAGGCCTTCGAAGACAGAGTGGTTGAAGGAGGAGATTCGCTCGACCTGATCTCCGCGACCTGGTCATTCCACACAACTGATCATCCGGTGCCCAGTGTCGCCACCCGGATCGACGGCTTGCAAGCCTCGCTCACCTACACCTCCGATACCGGACCGGACGTCGACTTGATGCCGCTGGCATCGGGCACCGATGTGTTGGTGGCCGAGGCAACCTTCCAAGGAAATGATACGCTGGGCACCCAGCACCTCACCGCGAGAATGGCCGGAGCGCTAGCAGCGCAGGTGAAGCCCGGGCTTCTGATCCTGACCCACATCCGCCCGGATCTGAATCCCGCCGAATCGGTCGCCCAGGCAGCGGAAATCTTCGGTGGAGAGATCCGGAGCGCTTATCCGGGCATGGAAATCAATCTGTAGACCTGTTGGGTTTCGCGTCCGTCCCGGCCACTACTCTCGCCGCCACCATACGCGGGAGACATATGCGCGAGGACCGAGCAGTAGACGAGCTGCGCCCGACGACCATCACCAGAGGCTTCACGGACATGACACCGGGATCGGTATTGATCGAGATGGGCCGTACCCGTGTGCTCTGCACCGCCTCCGTCGAAGAATCAGTACCGAGGTGGTTGAAGGACACGGGGAAAGGCTGGGTGACGGCCGAATATGCGATGCTGCCGGGGTCATCCCCACAGCGCATTCCGAGAAGCACCACATCGGGTCGCGTCAAGGAGATTCAACGCCTGATCGGGCGGGCGCTGCGGGCCGTGGTGGATCTCGAAACCATGGGGGAGGTGGCAGTGAGGGTCGACTGTGATGTTCTGCAGGCCGACGGCGGAACCCGTACAGCTTCCATCACCGGTGCGTGGGTCGCTCTGCATGATGCGCTGACCGATGCAATAGAGCGAGGGGTAATGGCGACCCACCCGATCAAAGATCATTGCGCCGCGGTGAGCGTGGGTGTCACCGGGTCCGGCGTGTTACTCGACCTCGAGTACACCGAAGATATTTCGGTCGATGTGGATTTCAACGTTGTCATGACCGGAGGCGGAGACCTCGTGGAGGTCCAGGGAACCGCAGAAGGCGACCCGTTCACTCGTAAGCAACTCGACGATCTTCTCGATCTCGCCCACAAGGGAATCAACGAGCTCGTCGCTCTGCAGCGGGGGGCGCTCGACCTCTGATGCGGGTAGTCGTGGCGTCCAAGAATCCCGACAAGATCGCTGAGGTCGAAGCGGTTTTGGGGCAGCTCGGGTTTGAATTCGTGCGCGACCTCGAGTGGGAAGACGTCGAGGAGACCGGAGCAACGCTCGTAGAGAATGCTCTGATCAAGGCGAAAGCGGTGGTCGATGCGACCGGCATGGCTGCGGTCGCCGACGACACCGGCCTGGAAGTTGACCACCTCAATGGCGCCCCCGGGGTGACCACTGCCAGGTTTGCCGGCCCGAACGCAACCTATGCAGAGAACGTTGCGAAGATGCTCGCCGAGATGCGAGGTGTAACGCAAAGGAATGCTCGTTTTCGAACGGCGGTGGCGTTCGTCACGCCGGATGGTTGGGAGATGGTGGCAGAAGGAGCCCTGGAAGGCGCTATCGCCACGGAACCACGGGGTACCGGAGGGTTCGGGTATGACCCCATCTTCCTCGATTCGAAGACCGGCCGGACGCTCGCTGAGATGGACGATGTCGAAAAGAACGAAATGAGTCACCGGGCCCGTGCACTGCGCGCCCTGGTGGATCTGCTGGAAGGATGATTCGCTCTTCAACCCCGGAGTCGACCGCGCTAACCTGCCTGCGGGTCGCTAGCTCAACTGGCTAGAGCAACCGGCTCTTAACCGGTAGGTTCGGGGTTCGAGTCCCCGGCGACCCACGGGAACTCTTCGAGTTCCTTGCGAGTTGGGGAACTCTTCGAGTTCCTTCCGAGTTGCTTTGCAACTCGTATGACACGGGAACCCTTGGGTTCTTTGGGAGTTGGGGAACTCTTCGAGTTCTTTGCGAGTTCGGGAACTCTTCGAGTTGGGGAACTCTTCGAGTTGGGGAACTCTTCGAGTTGGGGAACTCTTCGAGTTGGGGAACTCTTCGAGTTGGGGAACTCTTCGAGTTCCTTGCGAGTTGCTTCGCAACTCGTATGACACGGGACCCCTTGTGTTCTTTGCGAGTTGGGGAATCCTCCGGGTTCCTTTCGAGTTGCTACGCAACTCGTCGGTGGTTTAGGGACTTCGAACTCCGGGGAGTTCTCTACCATTCGAGTTATGACCCGGGTTTCGGCTTCGGGTTGGAGTGTTGGCGGGTGTAGCCGAACTGGTATAGGCGCCAGATTTAGGATCTGGTGGGTTTTGCCCATTGGGGGTTCGAGTCCCTCCACCCGCACCACCGAATCGTCAGTACTTACAAGGGTTCCTGGCACAGCCCGATCGATGGATGACGTCAACAGGGCAGTATTTCGTGATTGCTGACGAATCGCCAACATCATTCTTGAGCCTCATTCCATGATGTCGTTGCTCGGGAGCGAGCTATGTGCGGCTGTATCTGACGAAGGGCACTGCATGGTCGATCGTCTAGGACCTTCCCCCTGATCGAGATGGACCGAACGAGTCACCTTGCGACCCGCAGAAACTTCCGGTTATCACTCAGTCCTGAGGTCGCGACCGTTCGGGCAATAGGCCAGAATTGCGTTCTCCGCACGGCACTCCCGAACCTCGATCACTAGCGTCTATCGCATAGTGCGATTGCACGGAAGGAACCCCTCTTGAACCATTTCGATGTTGTCGTCATCGGCGGCGGACAAGCCGGTCTGGGCATCGGCTACTACCTACGAGCAGCCGATCGGAAGTTCATCATCTTCGAGCGCGGCCGCGTAGGTGAGACTTGGCGCACACAGCGCTGGGATTCATTTGCCGTCAACACGCCGAATTGGGCGAATGGTCTACCCGGCGACCCGTACGAAGGTGACCAACCCGACGGGTTCTACCACCGCGACGACCTCATCGGCTATTTCGAGCAGTATGCCGACAAGTTTGAGCTTCCTGTAACGGAGGGAGTCACTGTGACCGGGGTCGATGCCGTCGGCGACGGCTTCCGTGTCACCTACCAAGACGCTGCCGGAGTGGTCGATAGCGTCACCGCCGCGAATGTCGTCGTCGCGTCCGGGATCATGCAAGCGCCGAAGATCCCGGGGATTCGCGAGCGGTTCCCTGAGTCGATCCTTCAGCTCCATGCCTCTGACTATCGGTCATCCGAGACACTGCCGCCGGGGGCGGTCGTTGTCATCGGCGCAGGACAGTCGGGATGTCAGATATGCGAAGACCTGATCCACGCCGGCCGAGACGTATACCTCTGCACCAGCAAGGTGGGGCGTATCCGCAGGAGGTATCGACGACGAGACGTTCTGGAATGGTGGGAAGACATGGGATTCATGGATGTTCCAGTAGAAGAACTCGCAGATCCTGCGATGCAGTTCGCCGCACAGCCACAGGTGTCCGGGTTGGGACGGTACGGGAGCACCCTCAGCCTGCAGTCGATGGCCCGTACAGGAGTACGTCTGATGGGCCGCCTCAGCGACGTGCAAGATGGTGTGCTGAAGACGGACGACTCCCTGGCGGAGCA
>JAHEJY010000090.1:0-3337 GCA_024638625.1 Actinomycetes bacterium | reverse complement strand
GGCTCAGCAAGAAACCCAGTTAGCCGGCACAGCAAGGCTACGAGGGGAGATGCGGGTAAACGACTTACTCGGGATTTCGGATCTGATCGGGTTTGCCGATTGGGGGTTCCAGTCCCCCAACCCGCACCACGATCGAGATTCGTCGATCAGTCATGACGTTCCATCATGTTTAGGCTGCTTGAAATGACTGCTCCTGATTTCAGCCTCATAGACCAGGCCGGGGATTCCTGGACGCTGTCGGAGAATCGTGGTTCGGCCGTCGTGCTGCTCTTTTTGCGGGGTGATTGGTGACCGTATTGCAATGGCCAGCTGGTCAGCGTGGCTTTGCGACACAAGGAATTCACCGATGCCGGCGCGATCGTGGCGGGTATCGATGTCGACTCGCCGGAGCAACACGCGGCGATGATCGAGAAGCTCAACCTTCCCTTTCCGTTGCTCTCTGATCCGGACCGTACAGCGGCCATCGAGCCGTATGACCTGATGAACATGGACGATCCCCGCAATCTTGCCATTACCGCCACCGTTCTCATTGATCCCGATGGCGTCGAGGTCATGCGAATCGTCAGCCGCGATTTTGCCGATCGGCCGTTCGAAGACGAAGTGCTGGAGAAACTGCGAAGCCTTGACCTGGAGCCGGTCACCCAGGCCACACCCGCAGCCGGCACGCCCCAACCCGGACCGAAGGCGATGCCGTTCGACGAGCTTCGCTCCTATTTCCGGGGTGCCAAATTCGGAGCGAAGGCTGTCGGTTTGCGCACAGACAATCTCGTCGAATCCAACGCGTTCGGCGACCTCATGGATCGGTACATGGAAGACGTGGTCGCCATGTTTCGCATCAAGCGAGACAAGAGCTGAACCTGATCGTCGGATCCTCGATCCCTTAGCGTTGAGTCATGCAGTCAGATCTACATCGGGTTGTCGTGGTGGGAGCGGGGTTTGGCGGGCTGAATGCCGTCAAAGGTCTGGCGAGAGCTCCGGTCGACATCACCTTGATCGACCGTGAGAATCACCATCTCTTCCAGCCGTTGCTCTACCAGGTCGCCACCGGTGGGCTCTCACCCGCTGATATCGCGAGCCCGATCCGACATGTGTTCCGTGATCAGAAGAACGTACGCGTCGTGCTCGACGAAATCGTGGCAATCGATGTCGATGCCGCCACGGTGAGCGGCACAACCAACTCATACGGATTCGACACCCTGATCGTCGCCGCCGGCGCCACGCACAACTACTTCGGAAACGAGCAGTGGGAGCCGGTTGCGCCAGGTCTGAAGAAGCTGGCAGACGCTACCGATATCCGCGGGCGTTTCTTTGCAGCTTTCGAGGAAGCCGAACGAACCGGCGATACCAGCCCGCTCACCTTCGTGGTTGTCGGTGCCGGACCCACCGGGCTCGAAGTGGCGGGGACGATGGCCGAGATGGTCCATTCTGAGAAAGGCTTCACCACCATCGATCCCGCGGCATCCAGAATCCTTCTCATCGACGCCGCCCCCCACATTCTCGGTTCGTATCCGCCAGATTTGAGGAAGAAGGCTCAGGATCAGCTCAAGCATCTGGGTGTTGAAGTACGGACCGGGCTCAAGGTGGTCGACATCACGGCGACGTCGGTTTCGGTCGAAGACGAACAAGGACACACCAGCGAGATCGATGCGTCCATCACCGTCTGGGCGGCAGGAGTCAAAGCGAGCCGCCTGGGAGCGATGCTGGGGGCGGAAGTCGATCGGGCCGGGCGCGTACTGGTCGAGCCGGACCTGACCATCCCCGGCCATCCCCACGTCTATGTCATCGGTGATCTTGCCTCGCTTGAACAACGTGGCTCACCCGTTCCAGGGGTGGCGCCGGCAGCTATCCAGATGGGCAAGCACGTTGCCCGCTCGATTCGATTGCAGCTTGCAGGCGGATCGCCCAGGAAATTTCGCTACGCCGACAAAGGGAGCCTGGCGACGATCGGGAGAAGTGCTGCCGTTGCGAACATTCGAGGTCTGCGCTTCAGCGGATTCCCGGCGTGGTTGGCATGGCTCCTGATCCACATCTACTTCCTGGTGGGCTTTCAGAATCGATTACTTGTAATGATTCAGTGGGCATTCAACTACATCACCCGCAATCGCTCAGCGCGATTGATCATCAGGCACCGGCCCACCCCGCCGACCACGTGACGGGCGGGCTAGACGCTGTATTCGACGATCATCCACGGCAACCAGAGGCCCGGTTCAGCTCCGACCTCTCCCCGGCTTATCCAATCAGTGATGGCTTTGGCTTCTTCATAGGTATCGAGCAAACCGGTCTGCGGATCGGGCGTGATGCCGAGCCGGGTGTGTGCTTCGCCCTGGAGCTGATTGCACAGCCATGAATGCTCGAGCCCGTACTCGTAGCACAACGGCTCGAACCCCAGGGTGGTTCCTCCCGGCTCAATCGATTGTCCGCGTTTGAGCAACTGGTATATGCCGTATTCACCGTGACCCTCGGGAGCCGCATGATTGACGAGAATGTTGTCTGCATCTGGCTCTGCGAGGGCGCAGCCGAGGATGATGAGACCCTCCGGGTTAGGCACGAAAGCATCGACGAAATCCGAGATCACGGACGTCCCGAACGCGACATTCGGTGCACCGAGCGCGTCATCGAAACGTGGTAGATACCACTCGACCAGGCTGTCAATCCTCTCGGGCGGCACCCCGAACTCGACGGCTTCGGCTGCGTTCTCGCTGTTCCACCAATACTCGAAGCCGATGCTGGCCAGACAGGACGACAGCGTTCGAACCGTAGCCGGGAGGAGTCCTCCCGGCTCGTAGCCGGGTGCTGGTGCCGGCCGGGTCAGGAAGTAGCCGGCGGCAGCGTAGTCGTTCATGCGTCGAACCTACCGAAGACCCCAACGGTTATCGCTTGTTTTCGTAGGAGAAGCTCCCGTAATACTCCTGGTCCAGCCAGGCGGTCTCAACCAGTGCCGCGTGCTCGTAGTAGCAGTCATCCATGAGAGGAACCACGAGGCTCTCGTCGGCTCCCGGCTCCGGGACAGCGCCTCCTCCGAACTCGATACCATCTTCGCGCCAATGAAATGGGTCGTCGTACGTCACGCCCTCGATGGCGTCCATGCACTCCAGTGAGGCCACGACCGCCTGTTCCACTTCGCCACGGGTGACGATGCCGTCGGCGATGAGGGCTTGCTGGCCTGCCGGGATACCCTCGGAGTACATGGTCTCGACGAGATACCCGAAGGTCTCGTAGTGCTCGGGGAGGGTACATCCGGTAACAGCCAGGAGTATTGCGAGCAGTACCCGTCCCATGATGGGCTCAATGTATGTCGCAGGCACTGAGTCCTATAGGGCCGAAAGGCGGCTCCGGT
>JAHEJY010000228.1 GCA_024638625.1 Actinomycetes bacterium | reverse complement strand
AGCGGCGGTTTTCGCCACCTAGAACCCTGGGTATGCGAGAGGATTCGCTTTGGGGTTTAGTCGGGAGGAACTCGAGAGCTTTCGCGACAAGACCGTGCCGGACCTGGTCGGACCGGACGTCCGGCTGCTGTTCGTCGGGATCAACCCCGGGCTCTGGACTGCAGCAACCCAGACTCACTTCGCCCATCCGAGTAATCGGTTCTACCCGGCACTCTTGCGGTCCGGGTTGATTGAACGAACTATCGATCGGTCATCCGGGTTCACCAGGGCAGATCGAGAGCATCTGATCGAGCGAGGCATCGGTATCAGCAACCTGGTGAATCGGGCCACGGCCCGGGCTTCAGAGCTGAGCTCGTCTGAATTGCGCGAGGGAGGCACGACTCTGGTGACGAACGTGGCTCGTTGGCAGCCGGTCGTGGTAGCGGTGGCAGGCGTGACGGCCTACCGAACGGCGTTCGAGAAACCTCGAGCCGAGCTTGGCCTCCAGAGCGAGACAATTGCCGATGCAGCAGTGTGGGTGCTACCAAATCCGAGTGGTCTCAACGCACACGAAACCGTCGATTCCTTGACTGACTGGTTTCGAAGAGCCGGCCAAGCGGCGGGGCTGATTTCGAAGGGTTGATGCCACGCCGTTACCTGATGTGGGTCCAGATGTTTGAAGGGCCCGCAAGCGGGGAAACCCTCTCACATGGACACATCGTATTCCGGCAAGGTGAAGGTGCTCAGTATCGACGGCAAGGTCTGGGATGTGGTGACAGCCGAGCTGAAACCGACGGGCAACCCGGTATCGCCCTTTGCGGGATTCCTGTACCCGGAGGAAGGCGCTGCGATCACAGATTGGGCCGGCCGGGTTCAGCTTCTCAAGCCGGACGGCAACGTCTTGGAAGCCATGATCTCACCCGGCAAAGTTGGCAAGGACCACCACCAAATCGAGGTGAAGGGTGTGGCGGACGCGTCTGACTCTTGATCAGTAGATGAGCGGGGCCGGGTGCGGCCTTTTGGAATACCACTTTCGACCGTAGCGCCGGATGGTTGATTCTGTAGGTTGGGCCGCAGTGACCCAGGAGGAATCATGCAAGAGTCCCTTCCCTACGCGGCACGCCTCGACGTCGATTATCCGGAGAAGCTGGATCGGTTTACGACGCTGGTTCGGATCATCTGGGCGATACCCATTCTGATCATCGCCGCCCTGATCTCGGCCTCCGGTAGCGAGACCGTAAAGACGGTGTCTGATACCGGAGAAACATTGTCGCAAGTAACCAACAGCGGGGCGGGCATCACCGGCGGGTTGTTCTTCGCCACGATGCTGATGATCGTGGTTCGGCAGCGGTATCCGCGCTGGTGGTTCGACTTCGCTCGCGAGTTGACCAGGTTCAGTGCGCGGATCGGTGCGTATCTGGGCCTTTTGACAGATCAGTACCCATCAACCGAGGACGAACAATCAGTCCACCTCGAACTCGACTACCCCGATGTCGAACGGGACCTCAACCAGTGGCTCCCACTGGTGAAGTGGTTCCTGGCCATTCCGCACTACATCGTGTTGGTATTCCTCTTCATTGGCGTCGTCATCGCCGTGATTATTGCGTGGTTCGCCATTTTGATCACGGGAAGATATCCCCGGGCGCTCTTCGACTATGTCGTGGGAGTTGGCCGCTGGGGTCTACGGGTACAGGCTTACGCCTTTCTTCTCCTGACGGATCAGTATCCACCTTTCAGCCTGCAATAGTGCGCCGGTCTCAATCGATGCAGCAGCCAGCGACCGAGGCGCCGACCCCGGGCAACTCCGGCTACTGACAACTGATGTTGACGCACTGATCCAAAGCGTTCCCGCTGGCAGAATTCCCACCGCCGTCAGTAACACCTGGCAAAACGAAGATCCCGTTCCCGGCATTGTTGTTGGCTGCGTTCTTGACCAACGTCGCCGAGGCGCTCAAAACGCGAATTCCGTCGCCCTGGTTATCGTCGGTCATGTTCCTATCCAGCACCGTGCGGCGTGGAGCGTCTCCGCCTGCCGGTTCGATCAAGATTCCATTCGTCGAGTTGTTGCTTGAGATGTTTTTCGAGATCACGGTGTCGTCCGAGTTGCGCTCTATCTGAATGCCGCCGTCGATCGAGATTCCACTGATCACATTTTTTTCGACCCGGTTGCCATCCGCGTCCGAGAAGACCGAGATTCCGTGCGGTCCGTCCTTTACGAGGTTCTTGGCGATCAGGTTGTTATGTGCATTGTTCGAAACCGATATTCCGAAGACGTTTCGTTCGACAACGTTCTTTTGCACGATGTTGTCCGTGGAGGTGTCAACCCGGATTCCATCGCCGGCGTTGTCACGTATCACGTTCTTTTCGATCACGTTGTGGGAGTTACCTCCTGCGAGGTCGATCCCCCGGTTGTTGCCGAACAGGGCCAGGCCCCAGATGTAATTGTGGTCGGCACCGCCGGCCAAAACGACACCCTCGTTGAAGCCGGTAATTGCTCCGTTGCGTACCTCGATGTCGTCGAAGTCACCTTCGATACGAATTCCTCCGCCAACTCCTTGGGCGTCGCCTGAAATGGTGAATCCGTTCAGGTCGATCACAATGCCATCCGAGCCGATTTGAAGGCCATCGCCGGCACAGCCCGACAGGTCCTGCATCAGCACCAAATCAGAGGTGATGATGT
>JAHEJY010000227.1 GCA_024638625.1 Actinomycetes bacterium | reverse complement strand
GTTCTGTGAGTCGAGCATTAGCGTGCATTCGGGTCTCCTGCGGTTTGGTAGGTGTGCAACCACCATCCCAATGGAGACCCATCAATTTGTAAACAACGTCCCGAATCAGAACACCTACCCCCTCACTTCGTTCGGCGGTACTTTCCCCCATCTGGTCGCCGCCTTTGGCGGCTGATGGGGGACTATTTGGGAAGGTCGATCTCTCGGAAAGTCCCCCACGGAGTGAACTCAGCCCTTCCCCCATCTCCTCGCCGCCTGTGGCGGCTGATGGGGGACTAGTAGGGAAGTCCAGGTCTCGCTGTTACGGATTCAGGGCTTCTTCGAGGGTGGTCCAGGCGAGGTCGGCGCATTTGATCCGGACCGGGAACTTCCGGACGCCCTGCAAGGCTTCGAGATCGCCGAGGGTCGCTCCGGGCCGTTCTTCGTCGACGACGACATCATCGGTTTCGATGACGCCCATCATCTTCTTAAAAGTGTCGGTGATCTCTGCGATTTCCTTCTCGGTCTTGCCAAGGACAGCCTTCGACATCATCGAAGCCGACGCCTGGCTTATGGAACACCCTTGTCCCCGGACCGAAATGGCCTGCACGGTGTCGCCATCGAGGCCGACCTCGATTGTCACCTCATCTCCGCAGAGGGGATTGTTGCCCTCGGCCGTGGCATCGACGTGATCGAGCGGGTCACGGTTACGCGGGTTGCGGTAGTGATCGAGGATGACCTCGCGGTACATTTCTTCAAGCGACACTAAAAAGCTCCTTGGCCTCGGCCAGCGCGCCGATCAGTGCATCGATATCTGACTCCTGGTTGTACAGATACAGCGATGCCCGTGCCGTCGCAGGCACGTTGAGAGATCTGGCGAGGGGCCGTGCGCAGTGATGACCGGCACGTATGGCGACTCCCCGCTGATCGAGGATGGTCGCAAGGTCATGGGGGTGGATGTCGTTGAGGCTGAAGGAGATCGCACCCACCCGATCCTGAGCGGTCGCGGGTCCGTATACGGTTAAACCCTCGACCCCGGCCATGCTTTTGAGTGCGTATTCGGTCAGCTCTTGCTCACGTCGTTCAACTTCATCCATACCGACGGCTTCGAGGTAATCGATCGCAGCCTTGAGTCCCACGGCCTGAGCAAACGGTGGCGTGCCGGCCTCGAACTTGTGAGGAACGGCGGCCCAGGTCGATCCATCGAGTCGAACATCGGTGATCATTTCTCCACCGCCCTCGGCTGGTTCCATCTCATCGAGAATCTCGGGACGCCCCCACAGGACGCCGATCCCGGTCGGGCCGAGCATCTTGTGACCGGAAAAGCAGATCCAATCTGCGCCGGTGTCGTAGACGTTCACACTCATGTGGGGAACCGCCTGGGCGGCGTCGGCGATGACCAGTGCTCCCACCTGATGGGCGGCGTCAGCAATCTCGGCGATGGGATTGATGGTGCCGAGTACGTTCGAGGCCATCGACGCACCAACCAGTTTCACGTCTTCATCCAAGAGGTGATGAAAGTCGTCGAGGTCGAGACGTCCGGTGTCGGTGATGCTGACAAATTCGATGCTGCACCCCGTCAGGTCAGCCACGAGCTGCCAGGGGACGATGTTGGCATGATGCTCCATGATCGTGAGCAAAATCCGGTCGTCTTCGGTCAGATGCCGCAGCGCCCAGCCGTAAGCCACTGTATTGAACGCCGACGTCGCTCCTCTGGTGAAGACGATCTCGTCGCTCTGAGCACCGATAAATCGTGCCACGGTCGACCTGGCGTCTTCGTACATCCGGGTTGCCTCGTCTGCCAATGAATAGGCGCCCCGGTGAACGTTGGCATTGGTGGTGGAGTAAAAATCCGTGATCGCATCGAGCACCGCTTGAGGCTTCTGGGACGTGGCGGCCGAATCAAGATACGCAAGGGGATAGCCGTTCATCTCGCGCGAGAGAATCGGAAAGTCGGCTCGTATCGCAGCCCAATCCGTCATGACCGCGATGCGGTGGGCATCTCAGACCGGAAGCTGTCGTACCCGTGTTCTTCGACCTGCCGTGCCAATTCCGGACCACCCGTTTCGACGATTGCTCCGTCGACGAGAATGTGGACGACATCCGGCTCGATGTATTCCAGCAGGCGCTGATAGTGCGTGATGATGAGAAACCCGCGTTCGTCGCTCCTCATGCGGTTCACTCCGTCCGCGACCGCGGCGAGGGCATCGATATCGAGCCCGGAATCGGTTTCATCCATGATGGCGAGCTCCGGCTCCAGGACTGCCATCTGCAGTATCTCGTTGCGCTTTCGTTCTCCTCCGCTGAATCCCTCGTTGAGGTAGCGGTCGGCGAATGTTGCATCCATCCCGATGTCCTTCATGGCTTCCATCACCTTCAGCCTCAATTCGAGGACCGTGAGGTCGGTCCCCGTTCGATTCGAGAGCGCAGCTCGTAAGAAGTTGACGATCGTGACGCCCTGGATCTCTTCGGGGTACTGAAAGGCGAGGAACATTCCCTTCTTCGCTCGTTCGTTTGGTGCCACCCGGGCTTCATCCTCTGGCGTCGGGTCATCGGACAGAACGAGCTCTTCGCCCTTGAATTTGATGCTTCCGTTTGTGATCGCATAGGCAGGGTGGCCCATGAGGACACCGGCAAGGGTCGACTTCCCGGAGCCGTTTGGTCCCATGACAGCATGAACCTCGCCCCGGTC
>JAHEJY010000226.1 GCA_024638625.1 Actinomycetes bacterium | reverse complement strand
TCGAGCCCCGGCTTCGGTGTCGAGGCGACCGTCGACCACCACCGCTCCGGCGAAGGTGGAATGAAGATGAAGATACCGGTTCTCATGAACGTGACGTGCCGAAGCCCGCCCGAGTTGATCGTCCGCTATCGTCGACCATTGCTGCACCAGTCGACCGAATCCGTCCTCATCCAGGCCAGTGGCGGCTTCGATCAATATTGACTCGTGGTCGCCGAACAGGACCTCGCGACCCCGGGTTGTGGCTTTGGACAAGGCTTGCACCTGGGCGACCGACATGGACTCCGAGGCCAATGCGTCCGCCACCGCAGTCCGGTCTCTGACCAACTGGGCGGCCTTCATCGTACGGTTGGCCTCCGACCGATTCACCGGTGTGTGGTGAGTGAGCCAACCACGCGCACTCAACGCACCCTCAGCCGCCCAGGATTGCCGCCGATCCCACTCGGCCAACAACCGAACGTACTCAGCCTCCAACCGTTCCCGCACCAAACCGAGGTGACGCACCCGATCCGTCAACGAACCTGGCATCCAATCCCGATAGTCGTCGGAGGCGAGTTCTTTCGTAGCCCGAGCAAGAACGTTTACCGGGTCGTCACCCCACATGCCCGCCACGTCCGCTCCATCACGTGGCTGTACTGAGTCCGGTCGAACACCGTCGAAAGGTACCTCTCCGCAAGATTCCGAAGATGAGTCCGGTCTCAAGCCGCCTTCATGCCCTGTTTCTTCGAGCATCCCAATCCCTTGTAGCCATATCCGAACCGTACAAAGAGGGTGTGACATAAACCCACCCTCAGCGCGAATGCGCGAAAAACGCCTCTATCACTCCAACCGCTCCTTCAAACGGCTTTCCGATCTTGCCGCCGCGACGTCTGGTGTTGCACGTTTGTCGAACCCCTCGCCGTGCCCTCTCCCTACTCCGCACGTCTGCCTCTACCCCTCCACGAATGGACGTTTTTCCTTATGTGCCTCGTGTCGGAACAGCTTTTCACTTGCGCCAGCTGTCATTCAGGTCGTTGGGACGGATGGACTGTCGGGAGACCGGTCCAGGGGTCCAACCGGGTTCCCATCCTCACTGGCCTCGACTGCCGACCGGGCTATTCGCCGGATGATGGCAAACCCAATGATGACGAACCGGATGATGGCGGCTCGGATGATGGCAACCCGAAGGATGGAATCCGATGGTCGCTACTCGTCGAAGGATCGCAACCTGGCCGCTTGGGATCGATAGCCGATCCATCCTCCGGCAACGGCACCAACGACCATGAGCCAGAAAGCTGCGAAACTCAGAAGTGCAGATATCGCCGCGCCTGCAAGCGCACCGGTGATGGCTCCAACCTTTGCACCGGCCAAGACGTCGTGGGGCGGGCGTCCCGGCGGATATCGGCGAGTATTCATGGTGAAATCATGGTTGATCCAGATGCAAGCACCTAGTGCCGAAGGGCTCGATTGGTGGGTCGTCCGGGGGGATCGCTGGCGGCAGCGGTCGAAATCGGCCATCATCACTCTCTACCGCTCGAGAAGGTGCGATGTCGAATCTCAATGGGTCCAACCTCAAAGGAATGCTGACGCTCGACGAACTGCGTGCGAAGGTCGAATCGGACGAGATCGATACCGTGGTCATGGGATTCACAGACCATTACGGGCGCATGCATGGCAAGCGATTCGATGCGGAATTCTTCGTAGCGGAATCTCACCAGGCGGGTACCCACGGATGTGACTACCTCCTGACGGTCGACATGGAAATGGAGCCGGTACCCGGCTATCAGTACGCCAATTGGGAGCTCGGTTATGGAGATTTCCACATGGTTCCGGACATGTCGACGCTGAGATCGGCAACGTGGCTCGACAAAACCGCCCTGGTGCTGTGCGACTTGCATGGCCCCGGGGACCACGTCCTTGTCGATGTTGCGCCGCGCTCGATCCTTCGGCGACAACTGGATGCCGCTGCCGACCTCACCTATTCCGCCTTGGGGGCGTCCGAGCTCGAGTACTACCTGTATGAGGATTCTTACCGGGAGGCAGCCGAGGGCCGGTATCAGACGCTCACGCCTGCCGGCTGGTACATCGAGGATTACCACCTCCTGCAGGGGATGCGCGAGGAGTTCTACACGCAACAAGCCCGCCGCCACCTGGCCGGATCCGGAATCCCCGTCGAAAACTCGAAAGGTGAATGGGGGCGCGGCCAGCACGAACTCAACATTCGCTACACCGAAGTTCTCACCATGGCCGATCGACACGCAGTGATGAAGCTGGCCATGAAGGAGATCGCTGAGGGCCTCGGCGTGAGCGTCACATTCATGGCCAAACCCAGCATCGACGATGCGGGCTCGAGTTGTCATATTCACCTGTCTCTATGGGCGGGAGAGGATCCCGTCTTTCCGGGGGAAGGCGAACTCGGCTCTCTCCGTGTCTCAGATGAGTTCCGTTGGTTTCTCGGCGGATGGATGGCGCATGCCGCCGAGTTCACGGTCTTTTTTGCGCCCACCATCAACTCCTATAAGAGGTATCAGGACGGATCCTGGGCTCCGACCCGGATCGCATGGAGCTATGACAACCGCACCGCAGGCTTCCGGGTCGTCGGCGAGGGTTCCAGTTTGCGTATCGAATGCAGGATTCCGGGCGCCGACGTGAATCCGTACCTGGCCTACGCGGCAGTTCTGGCCTCGGGGCTCGATGGGATTCGAAACCAGATCGAACCACCTGCCATGTTCGTCGGTGACGT
>JAHEJY010000225.1 GCA_024638625.1 Actinomycetes bacterium | reverse complement strand
TGGTGGATGGTTGCCATCGTCGATCCGGACACCGATGAGGCGATCGGTGACCTGGCTGTCCACATGACCTGGGACATGCGATCCGCCGAAATCGGCTACACCCTCGCCTCGAAGCATTGCGGGAAGGGGTATGCAACCGAGGCCGCGGCTGCCTTGATCGCGTTTCTCTTCGAGGATGAGCGCCTGACGAGAATCTCGGCAACGCTCCACCCGGACAACACAGCGTCGGCGATGGTCCTGGAGCGGCTGGGATTCTTGTTCGAGGGCCACTCCCGGCTTTCATTCTGGGTGGGGGATGAGAACTCAGACGACTGGCTCTACGGGCTGACGAGGGATGACTGGCGATCCTGGCTCGAGCGGCCCCGCACCCGGCCTGGAAAGGTCGAACTGGTCGAAATCGATCACAGCAACTCACGACAGGTAGAGACCCTGCGCACTCACAAGAGCCAGGAGCGATTCGTCGCGCCGATACTGGCGTCTTTTGCGGATGCCATGTTTCCACGACCGATCAACGGAGCGCCGCCCACGCCATGGCTGCGGGCGGTCCACGCCGACGGCGAGCTGGTGGGGTTCGTGATGTTGGCGGAGATGACCGACCACCATCCAGAGCCGTATCTGTGGCGTCTTCTCATCGACCGGCTTCATCAGAGGCGCGGCATCGGAACGTTGGTTCTCGATCGGGTTGTCGCCGAATGTAAGGAGATGGGCGCGGCGTCGCTCCTGGTTTCGTGGGGCGAGGGGCGGGGGAATCCGGGGCCGTTCTATGCCGGGTACGGCTTCCAGCCGACCGGCGAAATGATTGGTGCCGAGGTGGAGGCGCGACTCGAGTTTTAGACCGTGAGAGCTCATCGATCGAATCCTCGTCCCCCCCTGTGCCCTAGCGTCATCACATGCCAATTGAACCGCCGGCGAGCGAGTGGATTCTCCCTGATCCTTCCGTGGCCGACGAGTACGGCGTTGTTGGGATTGGCGCCGACCTCGAGCCCGGAACCGTTTTGGCCGCCTATCGATCTGGCATGTTTCCGATGCCGATCGAGGGGACGCTCGCCTGGTGGTCGCCCGACCCGCGCGGTGTGATGCCGCTGGCCGCACTCAAGATCTCCCGGTCTCTACGCCGATCCATCAAGCGTTTCGAGACCACGATCGACACCCAGTTTGACCGGGTCATAGCGGGCTGCGCCGATCCCGGGCGCGAGGGTGGACGGTGGATAACGCCGGAAATCAGCGGTGCATACATCCGCCTGTATGAGCTCGGGTGGGCTCATTCTGTCGAAGTTTGGCGAAGCGGTTCACTCGTCGGTGGTTTGTACGGCATCGCCATAGGCGGGTTTTTCGCGGGCGAGTCGATGTTCCACCTCGAGTCCGATGCGTCGAAGGTAGCGCTGGTGGCTCTCGTCGACCAGCTCCATCCCCGTGGTCTACTCGACGTTCAGTGGCAAACCGACCATCTCGCTTCTCTTGGCGCAGTCGAGATTCCTCGCGAGGTCTATCTGCAGCGCCTATCGGTAGCGCTGGCTCTTCCCCTTCCTTCCGTATTCGATCGCCGGTAGCTGAGAGATCAAGGCGTCGTGAAGTCGCCGCGCCGGAGGCGGCAATGGCGGGCCCCGCACAGTGGCGACGTCTCCCGGATTGTGTTTGGAATGGTCGGCCAGTGGGTACACAACGTCACACGAAATGCGCAATCAGCGCAGAACAAGGAGAACACACATGAACAAGGCAGGATTTGGAGGATCGGTTTTCCTCCTCGCACTTGGCGCGATTCTGGCGTTCGCAGTCTCTGTAGACGCCGGGGGATTCAACCTCAACACCATCGGATACATCTTGATGGCCGCCGGAGCTCTCGGGGCCGTACTTACGCTCGTATCAAACACGGCTCCCCAGCGCGAAGAGCGCACGGAATTCGTCAAGAAGGAAGTTGACATCGACTGATCACAACCCATCCAGCCCGATCGACCGGGCCATGGCCGATGTCCAGCTCCTACAGGCTCCGGTCATGCTTCATTTCGATACCTGATGCCATAGAGAAGCCTTCCCTGATAGCCCGGGGAAGGTTTTCTCACGTGTCAGCCGGCTGCCGGGCTTCTAGACGAGCTGGAGGAGGCTGATCAGGTTTCCGCAGGTGTCGTCGAACACGGCCGTGATCACCGCATCCATGGGAGTGGGGTCGGCCGCAAAGTGGACTCCGTGTTCCTTGAGCCGCCGCGCCTCGGCCTCGATGTCATCGGTTTTGAAGCTGATGACCGGAATTCCGTCGGCAAACAGTGCTTTCTGGTAGGCCTGTGCAGCCGGATGGCGGTTTGGTTCCAGAAGAAGCTCGATTCCGTTGGGATCTGCCGGCGATACCACCGTGAGCCACCGGTCCTCCCCAATCGGCACGTCTTGCTTCATCACGAAGCCGAGCACCTCCGTATAGAACTGAAGGGCCTTTTGCTGGTCTTCGACGAACACCGACGTAACGGCAATCTTCATCAGGATTCCTGTTCTATGGATTTGTGTGGGCCCGCCAGGACGTGAACCCGATTTGTGTGGGCCCGGTAGGACTTGAACCTACGACCGACGGATTATGAGTCCGCTGCTCTAACCAGGCTGAGCTACAGGCCCTTGGTGGGTATGGCAACCCGCAGGGTTGCCAATCCTACGGAGTATGGAGTTTGCCGTAGGCAAACTCCCCAGGAACGCGGAGCGTTCCCGTCGTCACCTCTTTGAAGCTTCGCTCCATCCGGGTTGTAGCGCCCCCGGTCATGTAG
>JAHEJY010000012.1 GCA_024638625.1 Actinomycetes bacterium | reverse complement strand
TCAGAAGCACATAACCGGCATTACGCGCTAGCTGCATAACCGCTTCTATCTCAATCACTCCGAACGATCCTTGACCTGGTAGCCCCCACGGCGGTCTATTTCCCGACCACACCCTGGCTGCCCCGCGATTGACGCGGTGTATATCAACTGGCCGTAGATGCACCAAATTGTGAGGAATGGATGCTCCGCTATCAAGGTGTCACGCCATCGGGTTCCTGGTATCTGTACGATCGGAGGATGCGCTCCGCAACATCCAGAAGAACCCCCCTAATTGCATCAGGGATAGCCGCGCTGGTAGGAGCCGGGATGTGGGCGTACAAGAGCGTTGTGATATTGGTCACAGATGATCAGCCCGACTACTGGTTTGAATTGGCTCCTGTCTGGTTTGGGGTTTCGATCCTTCTCTTGGCGTCTGCGATAGATCACCAAGTGAGAAGGTCGCGTCTGGCAGTCATCTTGGGCGTGGTATCGGCTGTAGCCGGAAGCGTCGCTTCTTTGGCTTATTTGTTGGATGGCGACGACGAGGGCTTGTTCGGTCCGGCAGCCTTCGCGATGATGCTTTCCATAGTTGGATTCCTGTTTCTGGTGGGCGGCGAGGTCCACAACAAGCAGTTGCTGGGAACGTATGACTTCGGGCCGCGGCTGCTCGCCTGGCTGTTTGTAGCCGGAATACCTGTAGGTGCTGTCCTGGGAGGGTTGTTTGGCGAGCGTTATGGGGAAGTAGGGCTCCTAGGCGTGGCCGCAGGGTGGGCAATTGTTGGTCTGGGTGCCTTGGGCGCCGCCCAGGAACCTCACGACCGCGTCGTCTGAGCTTGTGACCACTCGGCATGTGCTTCGGTGTGTGCGTTGGAACAAGTAGTCGTGGCCTCGGGATTCGCAGGAACCGGGTTCGAAGGGCGGGTCCTTTCGCTTCGGTAAGACGCACCTCCACCGGTTAAGTCGTCCGTGCGGTCGGACCTGCGGATTGAGCTACTGGTGGGTGGCGGTCAAAATCCATCTGCCTTAGCGGTCATCCATCCTCACACCGTTCAAGCCATTCTCCGAGTGGGGCCCCAGGGCCAACGTCTTCCGGTGCGACCTCCATTAGCTCGTCCCGGATCTCGGCCATCGGCAATTCACGCAGTTCTGCGTATCTTTCGCAAAGGATGGCGACTTGCCGCTCCTCAGTCGACTCGACATGCGCGAGTAGCCAGGAACCGATGATGACAGCACCCCAGAGTGCCATGACTCCGAACCACCGTGGCGTGCCCGACGGCACAGCTGCAGAACCCTTTGCATCAGTCTTGGGTGGAACTCGGTACGGGGACGGTCCTCGTACCGCTCCCACTGTGTGGATAAAACCGGCGAGCTGGGACAACACCGCCGCCGCAGTCAAACTCCAGAAGAACCAGACAGCGAGAAACACGCCGTGCCCCGCACCAAGCAGGACGTATGCCGCTGTGTGTAGCCAGGTCAGGACGAACAGCGTGTACGCCTGCCGCTGCACGAACTTCCAGCCCCGACCGAGCATCCGCTGAGACCAATCGTTAGATGTAGCAGCGAGAACCAGTGCATACCCAAACGCCAGTAGACCTATCCACCACGCAGCGGTCCACATAGTGTTGGTCTTCTCGCCGATCTCCGGAATCAGACCCGAGAAGAATTCCGGATCGAGGAGTATGGCGACATGGAGACCCGCTGTAACAAACATGCCGATGCCGAGTTCGCGGCCCCACGGCACCACAGGTCTCAATCTGGGTACAAAACGCGCTAGCGCACCAAGCATCAGTATCAGGCATAGAAGGGCGAGCGACGTGTCGGCAAGTACGGCGTGCGAAAGCGGCAGGATCCGCTCACCGTCGAGCCAGAAAAAGAGGAACATCAATCCGGCGGTCAAGCTGACCGCTGCGACATGCCTACTGAGTGGCGGCCCTCTCCGAGTCTGCCCGAGTTGAGTCACCGCATCCATCGCACTTGCCTCACGACCTCCAACGTACAGGAATCGACCGAACGCGGGACCCCTATCGGTATGAAGCGCGAGCGAAAAAACAAAGTCGCTTTTGGTTGGACGGTCGCCGCTCAAAGAAGGTTCAAAGTCATCTGACGACCTCCACACCGGTCTGGCCCTACGGGCCAAGCGCAAGGGAACCCTTCGGGTTCCTTGGAGTTGCTCCGTAACTCCACGGGAACCCCTTATCCCTTCGTGTGGACCTGGGAAAGGAACCCAACCTGTCCCGCTATCGGGTCTCAGGCTCGAGAACCACCGGCTCGCTCCCAGAGATCGAGAACGAGCGCACGCGGATCATCAGCGTTCGTTGTGAATCTCAACCATTCACGGTCACCGTCGATCAGCTCGACATCCGAATGCATCCCCATCAACCTTTCGAACGACTCCCTCGTTTCGAACATGTCGGTGTATTCGTACCACACGAGTACGCCATCCGACTCCAACTCCACTTCGGGAGGTGGCCACATGAGTCGCTCCTCCGGCTCCGAGTCGATCCCCGAGGGCGGAACCGTTCGGCCCACCGGCGAGATCGAACCATGGTTGGTTTCCAGCCAGGCTCGCAATTCGGGATAGAGACGATTCCAGCGGGAGGCCACGTCATCCAAGGCACGTTGAGCATCCGGGTGCCGGCTATTCGCCACCAGCATCGAGATCAACTCAGATCCGCGGGGTGGAACATACACAACGGTCGGATGCTTGCTTCGAATCAGTTTGGAGACGTGGGCAGCGACCAGGGGAATGTCCTGCGGCCCTCCACGTCGGGGAATAACAACCTCGGCAACTTCTCGCAACGGCCCTGAGCGCGAGGCAAGGAATTCAATCCAGTATGGTCGCGCTTCATCCGGCCAGTGCGCCGCAAACGGCGGTAATGCGCCCGCCCGTCGCCTCGTGGATGAGGAGTCAAGAGCATCGCGCAATGCATCCTTGATTCTTTCTGTGGCCGGTGCCGAGATCATTGCGGTGAGCGCGGCCTCAGCACGGCTGTCGTCGCCACGCGAGGCCGTACACAGGATCTCCAAAAGCGACTCGTCGGGCGGGGCTGATAACAGGGGCAAGAGCTCAACTGCCCGTTCTCCCAGATAACCCGGACGACCGATCAATATCGACAGAGCATCTTGTGGAATATCCGGATCTCCTCCGGACAAAGCAGTGAGACGAGATCTATCGATAGCTGCTGCAACCCATTGTTCTGCCAGCTTTTTGTCGGAAGCCTCGGCCAGTTTCAGAAGTCTCCGCTCGCTGCCAGGAGTGTTGAATGAGATGCACGTCACCGCAAACCGCGATGCATGTAGCTGGCGATCCGGACCCTCGACTGCCAACCTCAATGCCATTTCAAGGAGGCGCTCACCTGCCAATGCCTCGAGGCGTCGGCGATGGGGACCCTTGTTGGCCATCGCGCCCCATGCCGAGATGGCCTTTTGCAGAGCGCGCTCCGAAATACCATCCTCGAGGTCGAGCATCTCGCACTCTGCAACCCCGACTCCCGCATTCTTCAGTGCCCAGAGCGGACGAAAAAGGGCCGCCGTCCTGGGCGAAAACGTGGAGACCAGTTCGCCGACCACGTGCCCATCCTGGTAGTCGGCCGGCTCCCACCGCCACTCGCCCGCCAGGCGCGGTGCCAGCGCCCCCTCGATTGAGGGGCTGTTCAAGAGCGACAACCGTACGACATGCGGGGTCGATTCATCGATGTATGCGAGGCCCGCGCGAACAAACTTCAAGTCAAACAGCCAGTCCGAGGTAGTCACCTACCAACCTAACTGTCGTTTGCGCTCGGTCTGACTCGAATCCGCCGTGCCGGCCGATCGGTCGACTGGCCGACTGGCCGACTGGCCGACTGGCCGACTGGCCGACTGGCCGACTGGCCGACTGGCCGACTGGCCGACTGGCCGACTGGCAAAGTCAGTCTCCCGGAGCTGCCGGTTTCCAGCGGCTCTCCGACGGCCAGGTACCGCCCTCGCCGTCCAGGTTGCCGAGTCCGAGCGTAGACCCCGCGTTCGAGTCAACGAAGGGCGGACCGTCCGGGCCCGCCAGCTCGCACGGATCGGGCGGCATCGGCCGGACACGGATAAGCGTGGTGACCATATTGAGGAGCTAGATCTTCACCCAATCGCCGATTTCGGCGTGTTCGAAGATGGTCGTCTCTTGCAGCGTGAGTTCTTCGCCGACACCTTCTTGGACTGAGCGGCGGTACATGGCCAGCGCAATCGCCAGGTCGACGTAGGAGAGTCCGACGGCGTTGAAATACACGCGTTCGTTCGGACTTTCGCGGCCCGGCTTGTCGCCTGCCACGATCGCATCCAGGTCGGCATAGACATCGCTGTCGGTGAGTTCGCCATCCTTGTACATCCGGCTGAGTGTCTGCGTGCGATGCTTGACCGTTTCCCAGTCATCGCAGACGATTTTCTCGCATTGTTTCGCCACCGCGTATTCATCTTCCCACCCGCCGATGTGGCTGTAGAACGAGCCCGGTTTCATCCAGTCGGCTTTCAGTAACGGCGCCTGGGCGCTGGTGGCCGTCACCAGGATGTCGGCTTCCGACATTGCCCGTTCACCATCGGTATTGGCGGCCACGAAACGCATATCAGGCACGACTTGCGACATTTGCTCGATGAACGTTGCTTCCTCCGCGGTCGTCTTCGCCGAGACGCGACATTCCTCCAAAGACGGGCGGACCGTCTTCATCGCCAGCAAATGCATTTTGGCCTGCTCACCACTGCCGATGAAGCCGATGACCTTGGCGTCCGGCGGCGCCAGATGCCTGGCCGCCAGCGCGCCCATCGCTCCCACCCGGATGTTCGACGCCAGGGTGCCTTCCATGAAGGCGATGGGAAACCCCTTCTCGATTTCCGAGATCACGAATACTGCAGTCAGGTTTTGCAGGCCGAATCGTTCAACATTGGGCGGAAAGACAGAGACCCACTTCATGCCGGAGATCTTGTCCTTCTTGAGCGTCGCAGGCAGGCAATTGATCCGCTCTTGCGTCTCCTCATTGAAGATCTGCACGATCTTTTCCGGAAACAACACTTCGTCCGCGCGGAAGGCGAGCAAGGCGTTTTCTGCGGCATCGATCGCCAGATTGAAATCGAGACATCCGGCCCGCAGGAGGTCTTCCTGGGAAAGGAAGCGAAACTGGATCTTTGCCTGGTCACCCATACCTAAAGCCTCTCGTTGATAGTTCGCGACGATTTCCGCAGGGCGGCGCCGGTGCAACGAGATTAGCGATGCAATGCACAGCACCCGCGCAGTGGCGGACGGTTTCGATGCCGGTGGCCGAGGAGGCTTCGTGTTGGTTCACGAAGACCTACGCGGAGCTTCATTCACCCTTCGGCTTCGACCGGCATTCGATCGCTTCGGAACCGCTCGCGGCAGAGGGTGGCAAAGTTCCCGAGGATGGTGAGCCCTACCTTCGAATGTGCCTCGGGGTGGAACTGGAGGCCGTACACCGGACGCGAAACGTGGCGAATCGCCTCATACTCACCCACCGGTGAACGCGCCAACCGCATCAGGGAACTCGAGAGGGCGGTCACCGCGTCGCCGTGAGCCATCCGGGCGAGGATGTGACCAGGTAGACCCACGAAGAGCGGATCCCCCGGGTCAACCAGCTCGATGATCGCGACTTCGTCTATCGGTCGAGGGAGCGGCTCCACCGTTGCGCCGAAATGGTGGGCGATGAGCTGATGGCCCAGGCAGATGCCGAGCAATGGCATAGCGCCGGTTGTGATGAATTGAATGTTGAGCGCGATCTCGTCAACGTGATCAGGCTCGTAGACGTGGATCCGGCCACCTGTGAGAATTGCGCCCGCATAGGAGTTCATCGCTTCGAGCGAGAGCTGACCTGACCCGGAGATCAGGTCATAGCCGATTTCCAGCTGCTCGAGGGTCTCCCTCAGATCCTCCAGGAAGCTGGTGCCGTTGTTCACTACCGCTAACACATCGCCGACTTTCTCTGCCGTCTGCTTCCTGCCAGGAACCAGGCAGACGACGGACGTCCCGAACCAACAATCCCCCAACAAGCCGTTCGTCGCAAGAGCCAATAGTCATTTCACCCGGTCAGGAATCATCGCTTTGCAGGTACTTCTTGACGCAGACCATCGGACTGGGCCTCACATGGGATCCCTCCGCCAAGCCGCACCCAATCGCTCTCGATCAGATCATCGGTGAGTACGCTGATCCGGCTCCTAGGAGCACTCATATGAATACCCTGGTCTCCCCCCCACAGCACATCATCGACGCCGCCCGTTCGGGATCGGATGCGCTCAAATCCGCATTGGACACAATTGGCGGTGCCCCGCTCCAGAACGGGCGGACCACCACCTTCCTCTATCTCGGCGAGGCCGATGCCGTAGCCCTCAGGCACTGGATGGACGTATTCCGGCCTCTGCCGCCTTTTTCACGTCACGTCGGGACTGATCTCTGGTCCCTCACCGTCGACTTGCCCGAACGGTCGCGAATCGAGTACAAGATCTCGGTCAAGTCAGGCGGGCGGCGCCGGCTTGTTCTCGATCACTTGAACCCCAACCGGGCCCGCGATCCGTTCGGCACGAACTCTGTCGTGACGGGCCCGAATTATCAGCGTCCCGCCTGGTCACTGCCGACGAGCGGCGTCGCGCAGGGCACTGTGTCCGAGATGGCAATCCGTTCTGAGGTGTTCGACGACACTCGCCGAACACGCCTATATCTTCCGGCCGTGGCCGGAACGGGAACCTTGCCGTTGCTCATCGCACATGATGGATCCGAATATGCCGAGTATGCCGCTTTGACGACGGTTCTCGACAATCTGATCGCCGCCCGCGAGATTCCGCCCATGGCGTGCATTCTCAGCGACCCGCAAGATCGCGTCCACGAGTACACGGGTGACAGCCGGCAAGCAGATCACGTTGTTTCCGAAATCATCCCGGCGGTCGGGGAACAGGCTGCCATCGATGCGAGCCATATCGTCGCCCTGGGCGCGAGCCTGGGAGGAGTGTCCTCGCTCCATGCGGCGTGGCGACATCCCGGAACCTTTTCCGCTCTCATCCTCCAGTCGGGTTCGTTTGTCGCGGCGTTGGGCGGCAAGCATCGTCGGGGTCCTGTCTTCGGGCCGGTAGTGGAGTTCATGGATGCCTTCCTGGAGACTCCTGGGCAACTACCGGAGCGCATGCACCTGTCGTGTGGACGGTTCGACGGGCTCATCACCGAGAATCGGCGTATGGCTCAGCACTTGCAGACTCTCGGTGTCGATGTCGAGTACGAGGAAGTTCCAGATGGGCACAACTGGGAGAACTGGCGCGACCGACTCCGGGGGGGACTGCTGCACGCATTCGGCCGGTAATCTCGGTTGACGAATCCCCACCCCACAAAGGCCTCGAATGACGACTACTCGTAAGATCGGACTCTCCCTCGGCGCCGACCTTTGCTGGCCCACGTTCTACGAGGACATCATCGCCCAACTCGATCCGGTTGCGGGGGTCGGCGACGACGAGATCAGGTTTTCCGTCGATCGAGTGACGATCGAGCCGTATGCACTTCATCAGGATGCGAGCTATGACGTCGTGTTGGACCGCCTCACACATTGGTATCACACCAGTCGGGAGTGGATCAAAAAGTCGATCATCATGGACGGTACGTACGTTCTCAATAACCCGTTCTCGATCCAGTCCATGGAAAAGCACACCTCCTATGCCGCGATGATGCGCCTGGGTTTGCCGGTTCCGGAGACCTGGATGATTCCGCCCAAGCACTACGAACCGACAACCGACCTGCAGATCACGCTCGAGAGTTACGCGAGGATGTTTGATCTCGCCGGAATCGGCGACAAGATCGGGTACCCCCAGTTCCTTAAACCCTTCGACGGCGGTGCCTGGGTGGGCGTGTCGCGAATCGAAAACGGTGAGGACCTCGAGCGTGCTTACAACGAGTCGGGCGTCCGCCTCATGCATCTGCAGAAGGCCGCCGAACCATTCGACCTCTTTGTGAGAGCCCTCGCGGTAGGACCGCAGGTCAACGTGATCCGTTACGATCCCGGAGCTCCACTCCACGATCGCTACAAAGTCGATTTCGATTTCGTCGATGGTGACGAATGGCAACTGCTCTCAGACATGGTTCTCACCATCAATTCATTCTTCGGATGGGATTTCAATTCGTGCGAGTCATTGCGCGTGAACGGGGTGTTCCATCCCATTGATTTCGCCAATCCGTGTCCTGATTCTCAGGTCACGTCACTGCATTTCCACGTGCCGTGGCTGGTCAAGGCCAAGATCCGTTGGTCCTTGTTCTGCGCAGCCACCGACCGCCCGATGCGTTTGAATCTGGATTGGGACGAGTTCTTCGACGTGGCCGATTCGGGCCTCGACTATCGCGACAAGCTGAGCGAGTACGGCAACATCGCGCGCCGCCGGCTCGAGTCAGATCGTTTTGATGAGTTCTGCGCCGCCCATCTCGGCGACCTGGACGAGCTCACACTCGAATACTTTGGAACCGACAGAGCGCGCGATACGGTTCATGCAAAGGTCGCCCGCATGTTTCCGGAGCACGAAGTCGAGAGGTTCACAGACCATTTCTGGGGGCTCATCCAATTCTGGCGCCAGACCGAATCCGACCGGCTCACAGGCGCGTGATCGAGGAAACTCGCTGGTATTCGGATCGAGTGGAATCCTGGGTGCATCTGGTGCGATGGGGTCACTTCGGCCGGCCCGTGCTCTTGTTTCCCACTGCAGGCGGGGACGCAAGAGAGATCGAGCGCCATGGTCTCATCGACGCACTGGCGCCATTGATTGAAGGAGGGAGGATCAAGGTTTTCAGCATTGACAGCATCGCCGGAAGATCCTGGTTGCAGGGCGACGACCCGCGCCATTCGATGTGGCTGCAGAACCGGTTCGACGAGATGATCTATCGAGAGGTTGTGCCCGCCGTGCGCCTCGACACTCGAGCTGATCACATCGAGCTCGTCGCAGCGGGAGCATCCATCGGGGCGTTCAACTCTGTCGCTTCCCTGTGCCGACACCCCGACGTCTTTTCTGCGGCGATAGGTATGAGTGGTACCTACGACCTGAGCAACTGGCTCAGAGGGCATTGGGAGGACGACTTCTATTTCAGCTCTCCAATCCATTTCCTTCCTGGCCTGGCCGATGACGACCAGCTCGCGCTTCTACGATCCCGCTTCATTGTTCTTGCGACGGGCCAGGGCCGTTGGGAAGACCAGGGCGAGACGTGGAAGATGGCCCACATCCTCGGTCAACAAATGATCCCCAATCGGGTTGATCTATGGTCCGAGGGCCACGATCACGATTGGCCCACCTGGCGAGAGATGTTGCCGCTCTACCTGGATGACCTCGCCTGAGCCCAACAGGGCGCGGTATCAGCCGTTGACCACTTCGGTAATCGGAGTTTCGGGGGCAGCCAGCGGGATGACTGGCGAAAGCTCACGATTGCGTATTTCTACGAGCTTTATCACGTATGCGATGAGGAACGCATCGAAGATGACATTGACCGCAAACACCGTCCAGCTCTGACGCCACAGCGCGAGGGCAAGTGTGATGACAGCCAGCGACGCCAGGACCGAAACCGTCCGCCGGCGCCTGGCTCTCAATTCGCGACGAGCTCTGGCCACGGGATCGAAGGTATTCAATGCTGCGAGTTTTGCGATTTCGCCCTGAAACGAGCGCGTGGAGCGGGCCGGCGAATCGGCTCCGGAATCAAGGAAAGAAGGGAGCACGAACGCTCCCCACAAACCCCCCAGCAGGAGTACCCAAATGGTGACTGTCAACACTGCTTCCGCCTCAGTAATCCGGCGTCACGTTACTAGTCGGCAAGCCCGGCTACAAGTCATCCCGACGCCAATGACCGCTGCGACCGCCGCTCTTTTCGAGCAACTGCACATGCCGGACGCGAGCAGCACGATCAATCCCTTTGATCATGTCGTAGATAGCCAACGACCCGACCGCGGCACCCGTCAGCGCTTCCATCTCGACTCCCGTTGGGCCGGTGGTTTTCGTCGTCACCACCAACCGGATACCTTCATCGGTCGGCTCGACCCGGACGTCAACTCCAGATAGCGACAGAGGGTGACAGAGCGGTATGAGATCGGCCGTTTTCTTGGTCGCCTGAATGGCAGCGATCCGGGCGACAGCTGCCGCATCGCCCTTGGGGAGCTCGGCAGCAGTGATTCGATCCCGAACGTCGGGAGACATCTCGACGACGGCTTCGGCAACCGCCACTCTCACCGTTTCTGTCTTGGCGCTCACATCGACCATGCGCGCACTGCCGCTCTCATCCAGGTGGGGCAAATCCATGCCCAGGAGGCTACCGGTTCTCGGTCAACGAATCCTCAATGATCTGCGTATTGCGGGCACCATGATCGGGGTGGGCCAATGCCAGCCTCGTGAGCGCCTGCAAGTACGACTCCGGGAGACCCACATCCAGGAGCTCGTACTCCGTGATGAAGGCCCGGCAAAGGCCCTCTCCGGCAACCTTGTCGATGGCGTCCGTCAACTGCACCTCGCCGCCCACGCTCGGCGCCGACTCTGAGATCGCATCGAAGATCTCGGCCGAAAAGAGGTACCGACCGACCAGGCCGAGTTTCGAAGGTGCGTTCTTGATACCTGGCTTCTCAATCGCCCCGGATATCTCGAGTACGGCGTCTGTACGGACCAGACCGGGAACCACGAATCCGTATCGATCGAGATACTCCTCCGGAAGATCACGGACGCAGACGACCGAACCGCCATTGCGCGCTTCGGCCATGTCGGCCAGGACGTCCTCGCCCGGGATGGCCAGGTTGTCAACCAGCAAGCAATAAAACGGGCGACCCCCAACGGCCTCCTCCGCCACACCCACCGCGTGACCGAGTCCCCGGGGAGCGGGCTGTATGAGCGTCTGAACGGTTACGTCTTCGAGCCCGGGCAGCGGTTCTTCTTCTGCCGAGTTGAAATGACGTTCGACGAGTTCCTGGCTCTCGGCGTCGACGATGATGTAGACCTCAGTGGCCCCGGCCCGGACTGCCTCTTCGACCACCCATTGCACGGCGGGCCGGTCAACGACCGGAACGAGAGATTTCGGAAGCGCACGTGTAATAGGCCGCATGCGCGTGCCCCGCCCCGCGGCCGGAATAACCGCAACCTCGATGGTCATACGTTCGCGCCTGTGATGCTGGTCGTGCGCGCAACCGGTGTCCTAGATCCCCTACACATCTGGTCCCCTTCTTTCCGTCCGTCCCGACCGTTGTCACCGAGAGCTCGATTGTTGTCCCAAGTCCGCATGTCACAGATCAGCGTATCTGCACTTCCAGCGGGCTGTGCACCAACATAACCACTTTCTGTGTTCAACGCCAATCGTTCCTTATTCTCGAGTTTCGCGCCGTACCGGTCCATTTACTTACCGTCGGTTCTCACATACGGTGGTGCGATGTATTGGATGAAGAGACCGCCGATCTGGCGGTGGTTCGGTGCAGCCGTATTGGTGGTTGTCGGTTTGTACGGTGAGTACCGACCCGAAGCGGTCTCATCACACCCGTATCTGATGGCAGATGTGCCGGCGGGGGTAACGATCGACGAGGTGGAGTGGCGCCAGATCCCGGCCGGGGTCTTGCCATCGGTCGATGGGCTCCCCTTCGTCGCCCGTATCGACCTGCCGGCCGGGACCCCGCTCACGCCTGCCGTATTGGGTGAGGTGCTGGCTCCGGACGGTTGGTGGTCGCTCCCCGTCGAGCTGCCATCGTTTCTCTCGCCCGGCACGCGACTGGTTCTCCTGGTCGACCAGCACGGAGAACCAGTGGAGTCGCTGGTTCTTGCTGCGACACCAGACGATGATGGATTCGGGCCGCCAACAGGACTGATAGCAGTGGCGCCCGAAGACGCGACCTCCGTAGCCAGAGCCAACATCTCCGGTTCGCTAATCGTGCTGATTGTTCCAGGGTGAGGAAACCAGACGACAAAACCGCTCTGGTCCGATGTTTCCCCCTGAGATGATGATTCCGACACGTTTGCCTTCCAGGTTCACCCGACCTGCCATGGCCGCCGCCAGCGCCACCGCACCACTCGGCTCGACAACCAGACTCATTCGCTCGAACAAAAACGCCATCGCGTCCACGATTTCCGGACCTGTCACCGTAACCACCGATTCCACCAGACGCTGAATGATGGGAAAGGTGAGAACGCCGGGCGTGATCACTTTCAGTCCATCAGCCTCCGTCCGGGGCGCGTCGATCACTACCCGTTTGCCTGCCGCCATCGACAGTGCCGTGTCGTTCGCATCTTCGGGCTCGACCCCGATGACCCGGATACCTGGCGACATGGAATGGGCCGCGGTCGCGCATCCGGCGATCAGGCCACCTCCCCCGATGCACACCACCAGAACGTCGAGGGCTCCGACCTCGTCGATCAGTTCCATAGCCGATGTTCCGGCACCGGCCATCACCTGCGGGTCGTCGTAGGGCGGGATGAGGTCGGCTCCTCGTTCGGTCACGAGCCTCGCTGCGATCTCCCCGCGGTCCTCGGATACGGGATCGTATGTGATCACGTCGGCCCCATATTCCTTGACTGCTCGCAGTTTCACAGCGGGGGCGTCTTCAGGCATGACGATCGTCGCAGGCAGTCCCTTGATACGGGCCACGAGTGCCACTGCCTGAGCGTGATTGCCTGACGAATACGCGATGAGCGCAACCGGGTCCTCGAGTTGCGAGATCTTGTTGTACGCACCTCGGAACTTGAACGCACCTCCCCGTTGAAACTGCTCCGCCTTCATGAAGACAGTTGCGCCAAGAAGCTCGTTCAAGGTGCGTGACGTCAGCACCGGCGTTTTGTTCGCAACACCGGACAACCGTCCCGCTGCCGCCAGGATGTCAGGAAACTCAAGCAATGCCGGTCGCGACATTCGAAGGATCACCTAACCTGATCGTCGTGCTCGACGCCATACTTTGGGGCCTCGTACAGGGGCTCACCGAGTTCCTTCCCATTTCCTCCAGCGGACACCTTGTTGTCATACCCGAGTTTTTCGGCCGTGACGCACCGGATCTCACCACCTCAGTCATCCTCCACGCTGGGACGCTACTCGCCGTTGTCGTGTACTTCTGGAAAGATCTACGGATGCTACTTCGGGTCAACGCCCCCGAACCAAGGCGGCTGGTTCTGCTTCTGGCCGCCGCCAGTTTGCCGGTCGCAATCCTCGGTCTCGCATTTGAGGATTGGTTCGACGAAGCCTTCGGAAAGCCTCGTTGGGTGGGAGTTGCGCTGCTGGCAACAGGAGTCATCCTTGTTCTGTCAACCCGGTTCCGGGGGGGAACCAGACAGTTCGAAAGCAGCACGATGTCCGACGCAATGCTCGTAGGAACAGCCCAGGCCTTTGCGCTCATTCCCGGGATTTCGCGATCGGGTTCGACCATCACCATGGCCCTGTTCCGGGATTTCTCGGATAACGACGCGGTCCGATTCTCGTTCCTGCTGGGGGTACCGGCTATCGCCGGAGCCACGCTCAAGCAACTTTTGGACACGTCCTTCAATCTGTCCGGCGAGAACCTGGTGGGCTTTGTCGTAGCGGCAATCAGTGGCTACGCGGCAATTGCCTTGCTCGTTCGAGCATTGACCCGCTTCGGACTCGGGCCATTCGCCGTCTACTGCTTCGTCCTCGGCGCAGCCACGCTCATCTGGCTCTAGTCCCATCAATATGGTCGTCGACAATTGACAACCACGTTGATCCGTGAGTCAACTGGGGGACGTGGTAGGCACCCTCGATCACAGCTGCGCGTGCGTGCGGGATCGAGGTTGTCATCACCCGTGATGGCTCGACATACGGCAGGTCGAGTGAACCGGTCATGACGGTGGTCGGCGTGGCGATATCGGCCAATCTCGATTCCAGCGAGGCGAGGCCTCCGCCAAAGATCTCGGCGCCGAGTTGTTGACGCGCCAACGGATCGAGTCGTGATTTCACTGAATCCTGTTCGAGCATCCAGGCATCGTCGACCGACTCGAGATACAACCGCTGGGCCGGATCATCCGGCGATCGATCGTCTTCGCCGCAGGCGGCGAACCGCAGCCTCGCCTGGCGCTCGGCTTCTGGTCGGTTGAGGCCGAAGTCGGTGTACGTGGTACACATCAGTATCAAAGAGGACACGAGGTCCGGTCGGGCAAGTACCAACTCGAGCGCGATTCGACCGCCCATGGAATGCCCCAAAAGATGAACAGGCCCACCGACCACATCGAGGAACTCGATGAGCTCCCCCGTCAGCGCCGCCGTTGAGTACTCCGCCCTATGCTCACTTTCTCCGTGACCGGCGAGGTCAACGCGAATCACTCGACGACCTGACCCAAGCGCGTCGACATGTGGCGCAAAATCGTGCTTGCTTCCCGTGTACCCGTGGATCAACAGCAGCGTCAAATCACCCGCGCCGGCGGTGGCGTACGTCATTGAGCCACGGGACGTTGCGAACTTGTGATTCAAAAGAAGTCAAACCACGGTGCGGTGTCAGCCGCGAATATGCGATCGGCACGCGCGATCACGCCGGGCGATGCTTCCGCAAGGCCGGCAGCATGGGCATCACGCCAGGTCACGGCTCCAAAGTACGTTGCTCCGAGCGCCTGCGGTCGGGCTGTGAGATCCGGTTCACCATCGACCCGTTCACACACTCCGATACCGTCCGTCACGGTCAACCTCCAGGTTCCGTCATTGGCGGGAACCATGGGATCTGTCACGGAGACGACCAGCTGACCGTCATGGGAGTACGAGCGCGCTACCCATGCCGCCGGGACATCAAACAGACGAAACCAGCCACCCTCAACCAGGCGCCGATGGGCGGTTCGGTGGTCGACCAGAATCGACGCGATCACCGAATCGGTCGGAAGGTTGCCGGCATGTACATCGCTCACGAGGTCGTGCTCGACGACAAACCCCCACAACGCAGCCTCGGCTTCATCGGACACGGCGTGTAGCTCTTCGACCTCGATCTTGCCGCGCAGTCGAAAATTGCCAGGCACGTCGAGCTTCGAGCGATATTTGACGTACCCACCCGGCCGACCGTCGATATCGACGACGGCAAATCGATAAGGCGAGTAACCGAGCCTCTCTTCCATCGGGTCGGAGAAAACGGACCACGTCCACCAATCCTCCGAACGTTCCGACCGACCGGATCGGAGCGGGACAAGGTTGCGCCAAGCCTCTCGCAACGCGGACCGCGCCTCGTCGTCCTCTACAAGCCGCAGCGAGCCCGACCGGGGCGACCGCGGTCTGAGTTTCGAAGGACGATCGATCTCGACTTCGAGGCGATCAAATGCACGACCATATCCGAATCGCTCATATATTCCCGCCTCCGAAGCCCATAAGCCCGCCGCATGGTCCCCCTGCTCGACACATTCATCAAAGTGAAGCTTCATGAGCTCGGTCAGAATCCCTCGCCGACGGTGGGTGGGCATTACCACCGCAAGGGTGGTGCCCGCGACAGGCAGCGAGTTACCGCCCGGAACGGTCATCGGGAACGAATACGCACCAATTGCGCCGACCAGCACATCGTTATCGAACGCTCCGAAAAAGCGGTCCATCTCGATCCCACCAAGCATCTGATCGGCCGGTCGGCCGATGTCATTCCCAAAGGCGAGGCGAGCCACCCGGGCCAGGGCTTCCAGGTCGCCCGATTCCAGTCTCCGGAAATGCATGGCGGCAGCCTATCCGTAGAACGTCCCCCGGTCCCGCCCACTGGTCAGGGGGGAGATCGCTTTGCATAGAGATCTCCTCGGCACCATGCTTGAAGCGTGTTTCGTCGAGTCCCCCTCCTGGCATCAATTGGCCTGATCCTGGTAACCCTGGCGGGTTGCTCGGACGAACCAGAGGGCTCGATAGGACGACTTGCCCTCATCGGACCCGACGGCAACGTTGCCACGATCAATGCCGATGGCACGAACCTCAGCCCCCTCACCTCCGACGCCGAATTCGGAGTGGTCTATTCGCAGTTGACCTGGTCGGCGCAAGGAAGCCTTGCGTTTGCGAGGTCCAGCGTGGGCGGGGGCGATGGGATCTCTGCCCAGGCCTCATCCACAGCCACGGTTGTTGACCCGACCAATGCGCAGCGAATCTCCGGACAAGAGGTGGAGACCCGGGGGCCATCCGCGCAAAGCATCTCCGCTACGATCGAAGTGATAAGTCCCGAGGGCGAGCGCTCCAGTCACTTCGTATCCTTCCCGCCGTTCTACATGTATTGGTCGCCGAACGGCGAAAGGCTCGCCTACCTCGGAGCTTCCCCGCCGCGACTCCAGCTCTCGATCCTGGACCCCGGCACGGGGGACACCATGCCGGTGTTCAACTCGCAACCGCTGTACTTCGATTGGTCGCCGGACGGCGATCGTCTTATCACCCATCATGAGGGCACGGCAATGGAGCTCCTCCTTTCAGGAGAGCCGACTTCATTTGTAGACGAGACCGGTGTGTTCTTCGCCCCGGCCTGGACCGCTGATGGGATATACCTGGTCGGCCTCGATGGTGATCGATCACAACTGGAAACACGCGACATCGCCGGAAATATCAAGAACACCGTCGAGCTCGACTCACAGAACACATCATTCGCGGTCGGCGAAGGTGGCAATATCGCAATCCTCGAACGAACAACCGGGTTGGCCGGAACACTTACCGTCGTGGGTGAAACAGACATCGAGCTCAGCTCGGAGGCTCTCTGGTTCTTCTGGAATGACCAGCGCAATTCGCTGGTATGGATGGAACAGGAAGGAGACAGTATCAATCTGTACACCTGGTCTCGAGACGGCAGCGCAGCCGTGAGTATCGGTTCCGGCAGGCTTTCCCGCTACTGGCTCCAGACGTATCTGCAGTTCTTTGATCAGTACGCACTCAGCCATTCGTGGTGGAGCCCCGACGGTTCATCATTCCTGTTCTTCGGCACCATCGATGGGAGTTCGGGCATCTGGCTTCTCGATGCCGGCGGAGAGAGCGATCCAACCTATCTGACAGAGGGAGCTGAGGCCGTTTTCGATCCGCGATAGGCGTCCTTGTCGGGTCCCTCGATTAGCGTGGACCGCGTGACAATGACCAAGACGGAATCGTACGCGGTTGCGGGACTCACAAAGAAACAGGTCAGGAACCGCATCGAAGCGGGACGGGTAAACACCCCTCCCGAAGGCACCGGACGGACGATCAAAGAGATCGTCCAGGACAACCTGGTTACGCCGTTCAACATTCTGATAGGCGTCCTATTGATCGCGATCTTCTTCGTCGCCCCGTGGCAGGACAGCCTGTTTGGAATCGTCATGATCGCAAACGCCGCCATCGGGATCTATCAGGAAATCAAGGCAAAGCGAACCCTTGATCGCCTCAACGTCTTGAGCGCTCCGCGGACCACGGTGATCAGAGCCGGTAAACGCAGATCGATCAATACCGAAGACATCGTTCAGGATGATCTCGTCGAGTTCAAGCCAGGCGACCAGGTGGTCATCGATGGTCAGGTCATCTCGTCTGTAGGACTCGAACTCGATGAATCTCTGCTCACCGGTGAGCCCGACCAGGTCCCGAAGCGAGATGGCGATCAGGTCTTGTCAGGCTCATTTGTTGTCGCAGGCGCCGGGACTGTGCGGGCAACGCGGGTCGGGGCTGCGTCGTACGCAGCTCGCCTGGCGGCCGAGGCCAAGGAGTTCGCTCTCGTCCGTTCCGAACTCCGAAGCGGCATCGATCTGATGCTCAAAGGAATCGCCTGGCTCATCGTTCCCACGATGGCGTTGCTCATGTGGAGCCAGCTCCGCACGGCCGACATCCGCGGTTCGCTACGCGGATCGATCGCGGGGATCGTCGCGATGGTTCCCCAGGGCCTGGTTCTCGTCACGAGCGTCGCATTCGCCGTGGGCGTCATAAGGCTTGGACGACGTCGCGTGCTGATCCAGGAGCTCATGGCGGTGGAGGGACTCGCCCGGGTTGACGTCCTCTGTGTTGACAAGACGGGGACATTGACAACCGGGCACCTTTCAGCAGTCGATCTCGAGGCGCTCGTGGTCGACGACCTGGCGGCCGCTCTGGGCGCATTGGCAGCATCGGATCCGAATCCGAATAGCACGTTGCGAGCGGTCAAGGACGCCTATCCGCAGCCGGTTGGATGGCGGGTACTTGCTACGGTGCCGTTTGCATCATCCCGCAAGTGGTCCGGCGCAACGTTCGAGGGTCACAAGACCTGGGTCATGGGCGCTCCCGACGTCATCGCCCACGATCGAGCCGATGTACTCGAACGGGCCGAACAGCTCTCGCGTTCCGGTTACCGGACGGTGTTGTTGTCCCGGTCGAATTCTGCCCTCGCCGACACGAGGCTCCCGCCCGACCTGGAACCTGCCGCCTTCGTGCTCTTGCTGGATCCTCCACGTCCGGACGTCAAACGAATCCTCGAGTACTTCAACAGCCAGAGCGTGTCACTCAAAGTGATCTCGGGAGACCACCCTGAGACGGTTGCCGCGATAGCCGGACAGGTCGGGATCGAACTGTCGCGACCTCCGGTTGACGCCCGCCACCTTCCAAAGGATCCCGAGGAGCTGGCTGATCTCATGCAGAGCCGGAGCATATTTGGCCGGGTATCGCCACAACAGAAGCGAGACATGGTGCGGGCTCTTCAAGCGCGCGGTCATGTGGTGGCAATGACCGGAGACGGCGTCAACGACGTCCTGGCTCTCAAGGATGCAGACATCGGTATTGCCATGGGTTCAGGGGCAACCGCCACGCGGGCCGCCGCGCAGGTCGTGCTGCTCGAGTCAGACTTCGCCACGCTGCCGCACGTCGTTGCCGAGGGGCGACGGGTGATTGCCAACGTTGAGCGCGTTGCAAATCTCTACCTAACGAAGACGGTGTACGCGCTCGCCCTGGCAATCATCATCGGTGTCGCCAACATCGCTTTCCCGTTTTTACCACGGCACCTCACACTGGTCGGGACCGTTACGATCGGAATCCCGTCGTTCTTCCTGGCACTGTCGCCGTCGGCTCGACGGGCCCGTACCGGATTCCTGATGAGGGTGCTCCGATTCGCCATACCTGCCGGGGCCCTGGCCGCGGCCGCAACCTTCATCGGGTATCGCCTCGTCCTGGAACAGCCCGGCGCCACCATCATCGAGGCCCGAACCGCCGCGACATATGTGCTCACGCTCATCGGATTGTTCGTCCTCGCCGTGATTTCACGCCCCTACAACCCTGCGCGCAGAACGCTCTTGATGGCAATGGCCGGCCTGACAGCGTTTGCCTTCATCTCGCCCGGCCTGCGCAGCTTCTTTGAACTCTCTCTACCCGATTTTCTCGAGTTCATGGCGACCATCGGGATTGCGGCGATGACGGGTGCCATCATGTTCGCGGCCCTCCGGGCCGTCGAGTGGTCGTTGCTCGTTCCCGGCTTGCTGCGCTCCCGACGCGCAGAACGGCTGGAAGCCCGGCTCCGCCGCATGGAAACCGATGTTGAATCCTGGGTCGAGCGAACGTGGCGTCAGATCCGCGAGCTCTATCAGCGCAACTGATCAGCCGCCGCTATAACCCTTCGCAGGCGCACAGTGGCCGCCATCAACGCCACGCCGATCACCAGGCTCGCGACGAGGCCGGCTTCCGGCCCGAACAGATCACCCGTCATAACTCCGGGGCCGGCTTCCTGCAGATCCCATAGCGTCCCGACCCTGACTGCATTACCACTCACCTCGAGACCGAAGACGTTGGCCTGCGCGAAATTCCAGGCGGTGTGAAGTCCGGCTACACCCCAGATACCGCCCTCCGCAATTGAGTACACCGCCAAGAACAGTCCGACGAGCATGATGTTGATCATCGCCAGTATCGAGACGTTTGCGTTGAGCACATGCAGTAACGCGAACAGCAAACTGCTGCCCACGATCGCCAGCGGAACGTTGGCCCTGGCCGCGATGGTCGACATCAACCAGCCACGGGCAACAATTTCTTCTGTGGTCGCCTGGACGATCCAGCCGCCTAGAACAATGACCAGCGCTCCGATCGCCGACAGGCCTGTTGTCGCCATGGGAGAGGGGTCCAATTCCATCATGCCCAGCAACCTGAGACCACCAACCACCACCGAGAACATCGAGAATCCGATGGCAAATCCGCGCGCAAACCGAAACAAGCCCCGGAACGGCTCCAGCCCGAGGCTCGCAATATCGCCTCGCTCGACCCCACGCCTCCACACCCATATCAGGATGGTTATGGGTAGGAACAGCGCGATCAGCTCCGTTGCGAACCCACCCGCGCCCTTCAAGGTGGGCAGGGAGCCCAGGATGACCAGACCGGCAACGTTGCCGATGATCGAAACTACGGGAGCCAAGAACAACGCTAACCACGGATTCGTCGGTCGTTCGATGACGCCGTTTCGATGAAGTCCCCGGAGCATGTGGTGGTCAGGCCGGTGTCATGCCCATTCGTCGCTCGAGAATTTCGGCCTTGCGCAGTACCCGATCCGGCAGATTCATGATCTTTTCCTGCATTTCTGCCGACGCACCGGTCAACCCGGTGATCGAGCCCACGTCCCAATCGCGTAGGAGCGGCTTGAGCACGCGATCGTGATGGATGCGGAGGTTATAGACACCCGCCTTCGCCATTTCCACTGCCCGGCGCATGAAATTCGGCATGCCGACGCCAGGCATGACGAAATCGTCGAGTTGCTGATAGATATAAGGCAAGACCAGGGCTGGTTGCTCAGCCAGCATCGCGGCAATCACTCCGCGATAGAACATGAAATGGTGGTTTTCGTCAGTCGCGATTCGACCCATGAGTTCGTAGGCGACGGGGTCGTCTGTCAGCTTGCCGGCATTGCGATGGCTCACCCGGGTCGCCAGTTCTTGAGCCGAGGTGTATGCGAAAACCGCCGTCGGATTCGGGGCCCCGGTGTTGAAGCCCGTTGACATTGTCGCCAGGCGATCGTCTTCGAGCTCGTAGGGATCGCAGTTACGGGTCGTCAACAGATAACTCCGAATCGCGATTGCATGTTGACCCTCTTCGGCCGTCCACTGGTTGGTCCATTTTTGGAAGACCTCTGAGGCGTGCTTCATGTGGCTTTCGATCTCAGAGTGGTAATAAGGGAGATTGTCCTCGGTGAGCAAGTTGAGTACCAACGAGGTGCGAGCGACCGGAGAAATCGTGCATTGAGACTCCTCCCAGGGTTCGTCTCGGAAGCTGCGTCCCTTCTCCCACGGCACGATCTCGTGGGCGTACCAGTGCTCGCGACGTTCGTTGTGATCGGCCATCAGTTGCTCAACAGCAGGCTCGACGGCTTTCAACAACTCGTAATGGGCTTCGTTGTTCGGCCCATCGATCGCGCCGTTGGAAGAACCTTTCTGTGTCACGTTGCTCCGTTTCCTTGTCCACCGGTTGCCCGATCGCTCATCAGACTCCGGACGGGATCATATTGATGCGACCGCTCATCTTCTTAGACCGTAACGCGGTCATTGCGGTTACGCCGGCGGGCTCCCCGCCCTGACTCGGGACGGGGATCCCATCGAAAAAACAGCATTGCTGCAACGATACCAACCGCCAGCCATCCACCCAACCAGGCGATGTCGGTCCACGGAATACTGGCGCTCGTTCCGGGAATGAACGCGTTGACGAATGGTTCGACAAAATGTTTGAGCGGGAACAGGTCAGCCACCTGATCCAGCCACGGGGGCATCTCGAGACTCGGCCCGAGGAACACTCCGGAGATGAATGCCAGTGGCAACAGAGTTGCGTTCGTGATTGCGGGCACCGAATCTGCCGAAGCCACCCCTGTGATCGCCAGACCAAGTGCCGCGAACGCGGCCACACCGGCGACAAACGTGACGATGAGGGTCGGGATCTGCTCCGTTCGAATCTCGAGGTCATAAAGCAGGATGCCGATTGCCAACATCAGAGCTATCGATAGTGCCGCCAACCACACGGACGACAAGATTCGCGCCGCCATATAGGCCCACGGTGGCAAGGGCGTTCCGCGGACCCGTTTGAGCACCCCTTGATCCCTCGCAATCGCCGTGCCGATTGCGAGGCTGGTGTATGCGGCCGATACCGCACCGAACACCGCGAGGGCCGGCGCGTAGAACTGTGCTGTCGTCACCCCGAGGCCTGTGGGTTCGTTGCCAAAGACGGTCGCGAAGATCAGCAACATCATGAGGGGAAACAAGATCGTGAAAAAGGCCGCTGCCGGATTGCGCCAGAATGTCCGGTTTTCGTAGCGGATTTGACGAAGGACCTGCGCCAAACTCCTAAACATCACTCCCCCCGGTGAGGGAGAGATAGATATCCTCCAGGCTCGGTCGCGTGACCTCCAGATCGATGAGCGTGACGCCTTCTGCCAGCGCCCAGGATGTGAGCCGGTTGAGGACACGCGTCGAGTCGTCTGTCACGACCGAGAAGATTCCGCCGTCATGGTTCCAGTCCTCGGTGCCGGGCGGACGGCCCGTGGCCCGAAATGAAACGGTCGCCCGCCGGTATTCCGAACCTCCGATGGTGGACGGTGATCCGGTCGAAACGATCGTGCCGCCTGAAATCACGGCGAGCGTATCTGCCAGATACTCGGCTTCGTCCATGTAGTGAGTGGTCAACAAGATGGTTTTGCCTAGTGATCTCAGGTTGTTGACGACTTCCCAGGCTTGACGCCGCGCCGATGGATCAAAGCCGGTAGTGGGCTCGTCCAGAAACAGCATGTCGGGGTTTCCGACGAGACCTAGCGCCAGATCAAGCCGGCGCTGCTGACCCCCTGAGAGCGTCTTGACCCGGGCGTTCTTGCGCTCCCGCAACCCCACGATCGTCAGGACCTGATCTACCGCCATCGGGTTTTCGTAGTAACTCCGATACATCGAAACCGATTCGGAGACAGTGAGATTGGGTTCGAATCCACTGGACTGGAGGACGATGCCGATGCGTTGCCGGTAATAGGGTCCGGCGGTGCCGGGATCCATTCCGAGCACCACTACTTCTCCGGCGTCTCGGAATCTATGACCCTCGAGAATCTCGACCGTGGTTGTTTTCCCGGCTCCATTCGGCCCCAGCAGCGCAAACACTTCCCCCGACGCGATTTCGAAATCGATGTCATCCACTGCGCGGCGTGACCCGTATTCCTTTACGAGTCCCTCCACAATCACCGCGTTCATGGCGGCGGATGCTAACTAGACGACCTTCCCCTCGCTACCTGCGAGCAGACGTGCGATATTCTCGCGATGACGCGCTACCACCAACACCGCGACTCCAGCCATTACGACCGTCGCACCGGTCGAACCGGTCGTCACCCATACCCCCGGCACCGCCAGCGTCACGACCGTCAGCGATGCCACCGACGAGATCTTGACAGTCCTGATCATTGCCGCCCAGATAACGGTCAACACGAGGCTCAGGACCCATGCGTTCACCAGCAACATGCCCCCGGCCGTTGCGACGCCTTTGCCGCCTCGAAACCGGTACCACACCGGCAGGCAGTGCCCGACGACCGCTGCCGCTCCTCCAAGAAACCCGGCCTCGATTCCACCGTCGGATATCAACCACATCCCCAGGAGTGAGCCGATAACCCCTTTCAGGAGATCTCCGACTAACACAGCGGCGCCTGCTTTTTTACCGAGAGCCCGGGCCACGTTGGTTGCGCCCGGATTGCCGCTGCCCACCGCCGTGATGTCGACCTCGGCAGATCTTGTCGCAAGGCGGGCAAGGCTGATACTGCCGACCAGGTAGGCCAGGATGAGGCCGAAGACGGTGCTCACGGACCTGCCGCAGTCGGCTCATCCGTGGCCAACACCTTGCGGAAGCGCCATAGGTACTCCACCCCGCTGGCAACCGTCCACACGGCGGCAATTGCCATCGCCCACTCGTCAGGAAATAGCGCGCCCCATTTCTCCGTGCCCCGGATCAGAACCATTCCCACTGCCACGAACTGGATCCAGGCCTTGGCCTTGCCGAAGTCGGAAGCTTTGATACTGACTCCCCGCCCCGCCGTTACGGACCGGAGGCTTATGACGACCATCTCGCGGCCAATAATCGCAAAAGCAATGATCAGCGAAACCCGATCTTTCGCCAGAAGGGACATCAAGGTTCCGACCGTCAGCAACTTATCAGCGATCAGGTCGAGAAAAGCACCAAAGGTGGTCGTGTCATTGAGCCGGCGCGCAATGTAGCCGTCGAAGAAATCGGTTACCGCCGCAATCGTGAACACAACCGCAGCCGGAGTCCAATTCTCCTGAAAGATCAGGACCATCACGATTGGCACAGCTATCACGCGAAGTAGAGCGAGGACGTTTGGTACGGAAAGCTTCACATGGATCTCCCGTTGGTGAGGCTACAACACGACCAGCCTGCTATCCGGCTCCGCTCCAAGCCCAGTTCGCCCACCCGAACACTGACCGGACCGGGATCAATCAACCCAATTGAGGGTGCGTTCGACCGCCTTCTTCCAATTGCGGTACTCGGATTCGCGGACCTCGTCGTCCATATCCGGATTCCACTCCGCCGCTTGCTGCCAATTGGCCGTCAGCTGTTCCATCGAATCCCACACGCCAGTCGCAAGCCCGGCGGCGTAGGCGGCACCCAGCGCAGTGGTCTCGGCAATCTTCGGGCGGACCACGCGGGTAGCCAGAACGTCTGCCTGAAATTGCATCAGAAGTTGGTTTTCGACCATGCCGCCGTCCACCTGGAGGGACATCAGTTCCACACCGGAGTCTTTACGCATCGCATCGAGAACCTCCCGGGTTTGCCATGCCGTGGCCTCGAGCACCGCACGCGCCAGATGGCCTTTCGTCACGTACCGCGTGAGCCCGGCGATCACGCCGCGGGCGTCAGAGCGCCAATGTGGTGCGAACAATCCTGAGAACGCCGGGACGAAATAAACGCCGCCGTTGTCTTCGACCAGACGGGCGACCTCCTCGATCTCTGCAGCCGAGGAGATCAGTCCAAGGTTGTCGCGGACCCATTGGACCAGGGCCCCCGCAATCGCTACGGAGCCTTCGAGCGCATACACCGCTTCCTGGTCACCGAGTTTGTAGGCAAGCGTCGTCAACAGACCAGACGGAGATGGGACAGGTTTCGTGCCCGTGTTCAGCAGGAGAAAGCATCCCGTCCCATACGTGTTCTTGGCCTGGCCGGGAGCGAAGCAAACCTGGCCGAACAAAGCAGCTTGCTGGTCTCCCAAAATCCCGCCGAGCGGTACGCCCTCCAGCACACCGAGTGCTGTCGCGTAGATCTCCGACGAAGCGCGAACATCGGGGAGCATTTCAACGGGGATACTCATTACGCGCAGAATCTCAGGATCCCAATCGAGCGTCTCCAGGTTCATGAGAAGGGTTCGACTCGCATTCGTGACATCCGTGATATGCAGGCCGCCATCGATACCGCCGGTCAGGTTCCAGACAAGCCAACTGTCGGTTGTCCCGAACAGCAGGTCTCCGCTCGCAGCGCGATCGCGTACCCCGTCTACGTTGTCGATGATCCACCTGATCTTCGGTCCTGCGAAATAGGTCGCCAGCGGAAGGCCGGTCTTTGGACGAAATCGATCGATGCCGATTTCACCCGCGAACTCCGTGCAATATTCATCGGTCCGGGTGTCCTGCCACACGATGGCGTTGTAGACCGGCTCGCCGGTTGTCCGATCCCAGACGACTGTCGTTTCGCGCTGGTTGGTGATTCCCACGGCTGCAAGGTCAGACGGCTCCAGGCCGGCTTTGGCTAAGGCACCCGCAACCACATCACGCGTGTTCGCCCAGATCTCCTCGGCGTTGTGCTCGACCCAGCCAGGCTGAGGAAAGATCTGCTCGTGCTCCTTCTGATCGACCGCAACGATGTCTCCGTTCCGGTCGAAGATGATGAACCGGGTTGATGTCGTTCCCTGATCAATTGCTCCAACTAACTCTCTCATGAGAAGCCAACCTAACGGATCATCTCCACCCGATCCGAAATTCATGTCCTTGATCGGGAATCGCAATTGCCGAGTGTCGCAGGCGCGGTTTACACTCCCAAGGTCGTGCAAAAAGACATCTCCACAAAGATCTTCGTAGGCAACCTGCCGTGGTCGCACAACGACGAATTGTTGGCGAGGCTGTTTGAGCAGCACGGCGAGGTTCTCGATGCAAGTGTCGTGGTCGACACGATCACCGGCAAGTCGCGCGGCTTCGGATTTGTCGATATGCCAAACGCGATGGAAGCGAGCTCGGCGATCCGTTCCCTCCACGCATGCGAGATAGACGGCCGCCGCCTCGAGGTATCGCTGGCACGACGCCAGGAGCGGTCAGTCGGCTGAACGGTCCTGCAGAAACCGCAACGCCTCTTCGGCGTGCTCTCGCATATCGGCCTTCGATGAGATGATCGCAGCGAGGGTTCGATCCGTGTCGATCACGAAGGTCAATCTCTTGTCGAGCGTCGAGCCCAATCGCTTGACGCCAAACTGACGGGCCACGACTTGTTCCGGGTCGGACAGCAGCACGAAATCGAGGTTGTTTTCGCTGGCGAAGGCGGCCTGCGTCGCGACATCATCTGACGAGATCCCGATCCGTTGAGCTCCCACGGCGCCGAACTCGGCAGCCAAGTCACGAAAGTGACGACTCTCCAGGGTTCAGCCAGGGGTGAACGCCTTGGGGTAGAAAAAGAGGACGATCGGCCCGGACTCCAGCAATCCGCTCAACCGGACAGCGTCCCCAGACTGGGTGATAGACGCGAAATCTTCGACCGAATCACCAACACGCATGCCTTGACGCTAGTCGCGGGGAACGCTTCGCGTTCCTTAGGAGTTTGCTCCGCAAACTCCAGGGGAACGTGTCCGCAGCCTCACGCAATCGACACCTGACGCAAAGGGGCTTTCACACCCAGCGCATGCCATGGGTAAGAAAGCGGGGCTTCAACTCTCTGCGCATGCCATCGATAGAAAGGAGACTTGAACCGGGCTACTCACGGTTCGTTAGCGGCAACCCTTCGCGTTCCGTGGGGTTTGCTTCGCAACTCCCCAGCGGTGATGCTCTCATCTATCAACTCGTTAGCCTTCCGCCTTGAAGTTTGGAACAGCTGATGCTGTTCCAAATCTTCCAAGGAATTCAAAAGTGTTTCCCGCAGGGAAACCCTTTTGAGTTCCCGCCCTCGTAGCTCAGGGGATAGAGCACCGGTTTCCTAAACCGGGTGTCGTAGGTTCAAGTCCTACCGAGGGCGCATGCTGAAAACCATCAGGGACTGGATATTCACCATCCCGTTCTACATTGCGTTCGGCGTGATCATCGTGGTGTACGACGGGGCAATGCGCATCGCCCGCCGTATCGGACCCCGGGCCATGTCGACCGTTGTGGCCAGCCTTCAGAAGTCTCTCGCCAGGTCCCTCCGCATTTGCGGAACGAAGATAGAGGTCGAGCGAGATCCCGCCGTGCGGGGCAACACGCCTTATCTCATCCTCACCAACCATCAGGACATGATGGATATACCGCTGTTCGGGGCCGAACTCTTTTCCAACTTCGTGAAGTATGTCGCCAAGATCGAACTCGGCGGCTACATACCGAGTATTTCTTACAACCTGAAATACGGGGGCAACGCCCTGATCGATCGCTCAGACCGCCGTCAGGCGATCTCGGCCATAACCGAGCTCGGGGAACGCGTTGCGGCAGACGGAGTCGCAGCCCTGATCTTTCCGGAGGGCACCCGGGCCAAGAACGGTGAGCCGGGGCCGTATCGCATCGCCGGAGCAAAGGCGCTGTTACGTGCTGCACCGGACGTGCCGGTGCTTGCCGGGGCGATCGACGGCACCTGGAAACTTGGACGCAATCGATTTGCCCCTGTCCCGTTCGGAATCACGGTGAAGATGGCGATCGGAGCGCCGATGGACAGGTCAGCTGACGACGAGGTGGCGTTGATCCAGGCGGCGGAGTCGTGGATGCTTTCCAAGCTCGAAGAGTGGCGTCAAACCGATCCACCCACCATCCAACCGGTCTGACGGAAGAAGGATGATCGGGTCAGGACCTGGTCGGCCCCCAACATGCGCGCCCGGGCCATCGCCTCCTCGTCGACGTGTGGACCGAAAGCAATCACACGAGTGTCACCGGCGGCCGTAATCGCCTTCTCCGCGGCCGGGTGCGACAGATCAATCACGACCTGTATCGGCGCACCCGCCAGCAGTTTTTCGAAATCGGCGAGATCGTCTGTGGTTCTCAGCACAAGGCCATGCGAACCAAAGATGGGTTCCAGCCGGGAACGGTCCAACAAGTTGCCCGTGAGCAACACGGCCACCGGTTGTTTCATCTCAGCGGCTTTGGCAAGACCCCACGCCAGATGAGCCTGCCATACGGTCTCGCCGAGCTCCGAGGAGGATGCCGGCGCCAGATCGTAGATATCCCCCGGCAGCGCCTGCGACGCCATGGGATCACGAGCGGGCGGTTCGATTTCAGACTCGGCCAATGCTTGATTGGGCCCGGCGCACGCACCTTGCAACACCTCCAGCGGGCTTCTGCGCTGGAGCCTCGCAGGCTGCGCGAGCAACTCTGACAGCTCGGCCTCCAGGGTTGTGACGGCTGCATCTAGCACCGAGTCGTCCAGAGCTGGATAATCGTGCTCCCGGATTCTCGACATCAGGTAGGGGCGAAAGGCAGTCGTCATCGCATCTGCCAATTGACGTCCTGCCTCGTCAAACTGCTTCATTGATCGCCCATCTACGACGAAGCAATAAGGGTAGATCTAATGAGCGGGGTGCACGTGCACCACAAAAGACTGTGGCTACTTCTCGCCTGCGTGCTCCTGGCGGGTTGTCGCATCGATGCTGATGTTTCGGCCCGAATCGACAAGGATGGGTCGGGCTTATTGAATGTCGCAATCGAAACCGACGAAGAATTCCTCAACAACTACGCATTGACCGGACGGGACTTCGATCTCGAACTGCGGCGGCGGGTGCTTTCGGAACCGGCGATGCAACTCATCGAGTCAACCGACCTTTCCTGGCATATCCAAGGCAACGCCCGCTCGCCGGAAGAAATGGAGCGGATGCTCGAAGCCCTGTCGCCCGCTTTCGACAGAGTCTCGATCCAGGTCGGCGATCGGCACGCCTTCACCACCGAATTCATCGGATTCTCCGAGGGCGAGGAAATCGACGAAGTTCTCAATGGAGTGGACGCTTCCGAGATCAATTCCGAAGTGGATGTGAGGCTGTCGGTTCATCTCCCGGGTGAGGTCATAGCCCAAAACGGCGTCCTCGACACAGACGATGACTCGGTCTCATGGTCGATCGGCAACGCCGAACGCCAGGTGCTGTTCGCAGAGACCGATACCGCTTCGTTTCCGATCTGGATCGTGATGGTCGTCATCGTGTCGACTCTGGGTGGATGGTTCCTCCGGAGTGTCTTTGGATACCTCGAGGAGCGGACCGGCGCAGTTACCGAACGCGACCCCGAGCTGCCAAAAGCCGCTTAGCCGCTGAACACCTGCACAACCATGAGGCCGTAGGGCCCTTCGATGGCGCCGATACCAATCGCATCGAATCCGTGGAACAGAAGGTTTTCCCGATGGGCGGGGCTGGCCATGAGTCCCCTTTGCACGTCTGACGGATCAGCGGCCAGCGCAAAGTTCTCGCCGACGACCGATGCGCTGATGTCGGCCGAATTCACCCGATCGGATAGGGAACCGGTGCCCGGGGACTCATGCGAGAGCACGCCGGTGCCATACATGTCCTCGGCGTGACGGGCCGCGACATCTGCGAGCTCCGCCGACCAGGTCAAAACCGGCAAGCCTGCCGCGCTCCGGTCCCGGTTGACCTGATCAAAGAGATCCAAGGCGGAAGCAACATCGCGATTGGTGGAGCCGGTCGGGACTGGAGGCACCGTGAACGACTCATCGCCGGCGACGGTCACGCGCTCGGCCCCGATGACCTCCTGGAGATTGAGCATCATCTCGATGGCCCGGTCGCCGGATATCAACGACAACAACCGCTGCGTCGGACTGTCGGATTCCACGAGGGCAGTCGCCACCGATGAGCCATCGATTGATTCTTCGACCGCCCGAATCGGCACCAGCATGCCGAGCGACAGCAGGAGAGTCGCGACGAGACCGCCCCAAGCAACTGCCAGGCCGGCCCCGGCCAGCCGATTGCTGAGGCGCAGTCCTGGGAGGTCGACAAGTACCTGCAGCCTCCCGGCGATCAGTGATGCCAGCACACCGACGGCGACGAAGATCAATCCGCCCGACACAAGTCGTGCAGCCCACGGCGATGCGCCGATGACGCCGCTCAGCGCATCGCCGGTCGGGTAGCTGAATCGAAATGCGAGAAGCAGACCGGCAAGTGCGCCCGCCAGATCCATGGCCTCCCGTACAAAGCCCCGCCAGTATCCGCGAAGCGCCAGCAGCGCGAATAAGGCGCCCAACAACATGTTGAGCACCGCGACACCTTAGGCGAAGTTTTCGCGCTCTCGCGTGATTGTCGGATTGTGCTAGCTGATGGAGACTTGCCGTTCAGCCACTGTCATCCTCCGCTACAGGCCGATCGTCGGAGCCACCTTCCGACCGTGATTTGATCCGCTCTGCAACCGGAGACGTTGAGGTTTCAAACAAAGCCTCTTTGGCTTCTTCCCACGATTGGCCGAGCATCCGGGTGCGCCACCAATGCCCGAGCAGGACTTTGATCACCGCAACGGTGGGAACCGCCAGGAGAACCCCCAACAGGCCGGCCAACTGCCCACCTGCAAGCAATGCCACAATGACCACCACCGGATGGAGACGGACGACCACCCGCATCACGAGCGGGCTCACCACATGATTGTCCAGCTGCTGTACGACGATCGCAATCAGCCCCGCGTAGAGCGCCTTCGATGGGTCACCTGAAGACAAGCCGGCCAATGCGCCGAGGAGCCCACCGACCCAGGGCCCTACGAACGGAATCACGTTGAGAATGCCGCTGAGTAGCCCGATGATGAGCCAGAAGGGAAGATCGATGACCAGAAACCCGAGGCTCATCGCAATGCCGACGAGCAATGCGACCAGGAGCTGGCCCCGGACAAACCCTCCCACAACGTTGTTCACCTCGCGCCCGAGGAAAAGCGCCTCGTTGCGCCACTCTGCGGGCACCAGCCCTTTGAAGGCCTCCCGTGTCTTGGGCAGGTCGGCCAGGATGTAGAGCGCCAGCACCGGCACCAGCAGAATGATGATCAGCCATTCGAACAGACTCAACGTCAGCTCACCGAGGCGACCCACCTGCTCGCCGATCAGGCCCGCGTTTTCGGAGCTTCCCAGCCAGTCGCCAACTTCTTCGAGGGTCGGAAGTGCCACGTCGCCCGGGAGTTGGCTGGTGAGATCCTCGAGGGCAGCACTGGCATCTTCGACGATCATGGGGAAACGATCGATGAACTGGCTCCCCTGGTCGGCGATGATGGGGATCACCAACATGCCGATGATCGTGAACACGGCTCCGACCATGAGGTAGGAGAGACAGGAACCGAGCAAGCGGTGAAGGCCCCACTTCTCAAACTGATCAACAAACGGGTTGATGATGTAGATGAGAGCCGCCGCAAAAACCAGAGGGGGGAAGATGATGGCCACATGGGATCCGACCCAGATGACAATCCCGAAGAAAGCAGTGATGCCGATGAGATGCCACGAGATCGTGCCTACCCGCTTGATGCTCTCGACATTCATCGAGCGAGCTTACCGATAGCTGCTACCGATGCGGCTACTACCGAAGCGCTGCTACCGGTGCCCCGGATCCCATTGTTCGAGGGTTTCCACCATATCGGCGGTCTTCCGCTCTTCCCGTAGCCTGCGCAGCCGTTTCACGGTCAAAGGGGCGTGCAGCAACGCGGCCGGAGAGTCGACCAGGCGCCGCAATACTTGGTAATAGCGGGTGGCCGACATCGTCAACTGTTCTCTGATGGCTCGGTCTTTTGGACCGGGGAAGAGCCACCACGAGCCCTCAAAGTCCAGAACCTGTTTCTCGCGTTCGGAAAGCACGGCGAGAGGTTAACCAGGATGAATTACAAGCATGTGTTTTTACAGAACCGGCCCAGCTCATCAATCGATCCGGTCTCGCATCGAACAGGTGCAGCCGCCGGTATCGTGTACATCCAGCTCACCCAGCCGCGATCGAAAGAGAGGTGAACAAGATGGCTGACTCACAACCCGGCCCAACCGGGTCCCCGACGAAATTGATCGATGCACAGATCGAACAGCTGGATGACTGGCGCGGCGAGATGCTGGCTCGACTTCGCTCGCTGATACGCCAGGCAGTGCCGGACGTGGTCGAGGAGGTGAAGTGGAGAAAACCCTCGAACCCGCTGGGAGTCCCCGTATGGGAATTCAACGGGATCATCTGCACCGGCGAAACGTACAAAGACAAAGTGAAGCTCACCTTTGCCCGTGGCGCGGCGCTCGCCGACCCGACTGGACTGTTCAACTCAAGCCTCGAGGGCAAGGTTCGGCGTGCCATCGACGTCCGCGAGGGCGACCACATCGACGAGGGTGCCTTGAGGGACCTCGTCCGCGCGGCCGCCGATCTCAACGAGGCATCGGGCTAGCCCGTTTCTGATGGCATGCGCTGGGTGTAGGAGCCCCGTATTTTCTGATGGCATGCGCAGATGGATCGAGCCCCTTTGCGTCAATGTCGGTTGGTCGAGGCTGCGGACAACGTTGACCTGGAGTTTCCGAGGAACGCAGAGCGTTCCTCGGAAATCTCCCCAGGAACCCGGAGGGTTCCCGCGGAGCTGGCGAAGGGAATCGAACCCTTGACCTGCTGATTACAAATCAGCTGCTCTGCCGACTGAGCTACGCCAGCGTAAGCACGAAGGGTACTTCAGCGCACCAAGCACCCGCAGCCGAACGCTCGTTCCTTACTGCGCTGTCCATCCTCGCCACCGAACGACGGCGATCTGGATGAACGGCCCGGTCGGGGTGATCTCGCCGTATTGGGGGTACTTGGCTATCAATGCTTCCAACAGACGCTCGTCCGCCACCGAACGAACCTCGGCGATTCCGTCGGCGCGCACCCACCACAAGTGATCCCAAACGTCGTGGTATTCGTCGACGATGAGCGAAACACGAGGGTCTGACTCGATATTGGCCAGCCGGCGTAACTGCCGCGACTTTTTGGGCTTGTGGTCGACAGCCGTAACGATGTGGTCGCCGACGACGGCGAAGACAATCGGCACCACATGGGGGCCATCGAACCCAATGGTTGCGAGCCGACCAATCCTGGCCCGACGGAACCGTTCCCTCACCTCTGACTCGTCCACACCCTGACGGTAGTTCTTCGCCGCACCTCTGGATAGGGGCCGGCTGTCGGGCAACAGATGACGGAGGCGCGTACCCATAGAGTTCGGAGATGAGCGTCGCTGCCGTCATCGCCGTCGCCGGGATCGTTGTCATCACCTTGTTCCAGGCCGGGTTGGCCCTGGGCGCGCCCTGGGGAGCCGCTGCATGGGGAGGTAGACATGCCCAAAGGCTCCCAAACCGGCTCAGGCTCGCAAGCGGTCTGGCAAGCCTGCTGCTCTATCCGACGATGCTGGCATTGGTCATCGACGCGGGAGACCTCGCTGATTTCGGACTGGTCGAGGGATCGGGCGCCGCCGGCTGGATGTGGGTGACATGTGGTTTTTTCGGCCTCGGGACCGTCGTCAACGCGTTCTCACGATCGAAGGTCGAACGATGGTGGGCCCCGGTTTCATTCTTGATCGCAGCGAGCTGCGGAATCATTGCGGTCGCTCTCTGATCCCGAAATAGTGCGCGCTACATCCGTGCTCGGGATGCCTCGTACAGGGCAACTGCTGCCGCAACCGACGCATTCAAGCTTTCTACACCCGCCTTGATGGGAATCGAGGCCACCACGTCTACACGCTCACTCACCAACCGGCTCAGCCCGGTTCCTTCTTCCCCCAATACGAGGGCGAGGGACTCGTCCAGCACCCGGACGTCGGCGATATCGACCGACCCTTTGGCATCAAGACCGACGGTCCAGACATTCTTGGCCTTACACCTCTCGATCGTATCGCCGATTGACGAAACCACGGAGATGGGAATCGATTCGAGTGCACCGGCTGCCGCCTTGAATGCAAGCGGGCCAAGCGGAGCGGATCTGCGATTGGCAACGACGAGGCCAGTCGCGCCGAAAGCCAATGCCGACCGGGCGACTGCTCCCACATTGCGTGGATCGGTGAGATGATCGAGCACCATGATCAATGCACCCGCATGACAGAGGGCGTCGATGCTCACAGGACGAATCGGAACGCAGTCAGCGACAACCCCTTGTGGCCGATCGGTGGCAGCGAGGTCGCGGGCATCCTTGATCACTTCAATGGGAATACCAGCCGCCTGAGCCAAATCGGTCAGTTCTGTCAAATCTTTGCGGCCCCGCTCGGCGTAGAGCTTCTGCACCCGCCCACCGGCCAGCGCCGCGCGCACTGCGTGGATGCCCTCGACCCTATAGCCGATGCCAGCGGGTGCCATGTGCGCCGTCCTCCAGACGTATCCCCATTTCGCCGAGCGCGTCCCGGATGAGGTCGGACGTCTCAAAGTCCTTCGCGGCACGGGCCTCTTGTCGTTTGGTGATGAGACCTTCGACGAGGTCACCTTCGACGGACGAGCCGACCTCAGCCGCCAATGCTTCGAGATCACCTTGGAGATCAGACACATCAGCCTTTGGTTCAATCAACCCGAGTACATGCATCATCTGATCGAAAGCAGCAATCTCTGGGCCAGGATGTTCACCGGCATCCAGCGCCAGATTGCCCTTCTTGACGACCTCGAACGCCACGCCGAGGGCACCAGCAGTGTCGAGATCGTTCTCCATGGCGCGTTTGAACGCATCAATCGAGACGGGGTCCGGGGCATCGGCGGCCGGTGGATCGATTCTCCTGCGAAACGCCCACAGTCGTTCCAGCGTCGCTTCTGCATCCGCCAGGTTCGCCGGTGTGAAGTCGACCGGTTTGCGATAGTGGCTGCGGAGATAGAAGAGCCGCACAGCCAGTGGCTCATGTTCGTCCAGGATTTGGTTGAGATCCACGACGTTCCCCACCGACTTGGACATCTTCTCACCCGCCAGGTTGATGAAGCCGTTGTGCATCCAATACGTGCAAAAGGGCACGCCGGCTGCTGCTTCCGACTGGGCGACCTCGTTTTCGTGATGAGGAAACACGAGATCGATACCTCCGCCATGAATGTCGAAGGACGCACCGAGGTATTTCGTTGCCATCGCCGAACACTCGATGTGCCAGCCCGGCCTTCCTTCTCCCCAGGGCGACGGCCAGGCGGATTCGCCTGGTTTGGTGGCTTTCCACAGCGCGAAATCCAGCGGATCTTCCTTGTGCTCGCCGGGTTCAATCCGGGCCCCTGAGATCAGATCGTCGATCCTTCGTCCAGACAGCTTGCCGTAGTCGTTGAAACCCCGGACGCGAAAATATACGTCGCCGTCGGCTTCGTAGGCCGAGCCGTTGTCGACGAGTACCCCGATCAGATCAACGATCTCAGTCATGTGGTCTGTGACTCTCGGCCGGACATCAGGATCCAGCACCCCGAGTTTTCGATAAGCATTGAGGAATTGGCGGCTCGATTCCGAAACGATTTCGGTCCAGTCGACTCCCAGTTCGGTGGCACGCTCGAAAATGGTGTCGTTGACGTCGGTGACGTTGGAGACAAACGTCACGTCGAGGCCGAGCCACACGAGGTAGCGGCGTAACACATCGAAGATCACGGGACCCCGGCCATGGCCGACATGCGGTGCAGCCTGGACCGTCGGACCGCATAAATAGATCCCCACCCGACCTTCATCACGTGTGACGAGGCTCTGCAGCTCCCGACCCAGGGTGTTGAATACCTGCATCGGTGCGAGCCTATTCGTTCAGGACTACGTCACGGTCCATACACTGTCCGACATGCCGGATTGGTTTCGCCATACGACTCCACTCGTCCTCGGACACCGCGGGTCGCGATCTACTACCCGGGAAAACACCCTTGCCTCCTTTCGACTTGCCAGGGCGGAGGGAGCAGATGGTCTCGAACTCGACGTACGCCAGACCGCCGATGCGGTGGTGGTCGTGCACCACGACGCAGATACCCGCGACGGAATACTGATCAACGAAGTCCTTTTCGCCGACTTGAGGGCGGCCGATCCCGAGGTACCCACGCTGTGGGAAACCTTGGAGGCGACCACCGACATGCTGATAAATGTTGAAATCAAGAACTCGCCGATGGAGCCGAGCTACGGACTCAGCCTGGTCGATGCAACGCTGGCCACCCTCGGACGGCACCGCGATCGATGTCTGGTGTCTTCGTTCGATCCGGCATCGGTGGAACGGGTTCGGTCGCTTGATCCCGCGCTACCACGCGGCATCATCACCGATAGCGACGTTGACCCCATGGCGCTCCTCGGCAATATCGAAGTACATGCGATCCATCCCTATCACCTCGCCATCGATGATGTGGCCGCCCTGATGGAGGCTGCCGGTGAGGTGCTCATCAATCCCTGGACCGTCAACGAACTTGCCGACATCCACCGACTCGTCAATGGCGGCATCACGTCGATTATCAGCGACTACCCCGCCCGGGTGAGAGCCATCGTGGACGCCGGTACCGAATCGCCGTATTCATGATGTGAGTTCGGGTCCCGGTGCGGGCAGTGGCGCATCAAGACTCGATCAGCGCAACCGCCAGAGCTGCCACCGCGTCCTCCCGACCGACGACTCCGAGCCGGTCGGCAGTTTTGGCCTGAACCGAAACACTCCCCACCGCGATGCCCATTGCCTCCGCGAGACGCAGCCGCATGGATTCTCTGTGAGGAGCAATCCGAACCCTCTCGATGATCAGCGTCACATCAACGTTCGTGATCCTGAAACCCAAACCTTCGATGTGGGCAGCGACCTCTGCCAGCATCATCATGCTGTCGGCGTTGACGGAAGCCGGGGCGTCCGATGGAAACAGGTCGCCGATATCCCCGGCTGCAGCTGCACCCAGGAGAGCATCAGCCACTGCGTGGGCGCCGACATCGCCATCAGAGGTACCGACCAGCCCATAAGGAGCTTCGAGATCGACTCCCAGCAGCCTCATCGGACCGTCCCCGCCGATCGCATGAAGATCAAAACCCTGTCCGATTCTCACGCGCCGCTCCAGATCTTCTCCGCAAGCGCGAGATCCTCGGGATATGTGATCTTCAGATTGGTGACCTCTCCCGGAATCGTCACGACGTTGCGCCCGTGAGCCGACACGAGCTGCGCGTCGTCGTGGGCATCGCCTGGCATCGCTGCGTGAGCCGCTCGCAGGAGGTCGAGCCGAAAACCCTGGGGTGTTTGTACCGCAACCATCCCGACACGGTTCACGTGGCCGGTGATCATCTCACCAGACACTCGTTTCAGCGCGTCGTTGATGGGTAACGCCGGGACAACGGCGTCAGCCCCGTCGAGCAATGCTTCGAGGACCGATGCAACGAGGCTCGCCGACCCGAGCGGGCGGGCGGCGTCATGAATCAAGACGTATTCGGCCTGGGGAACAGCGGTGAGGCCCGCCAGAACCGAGTCCCGGCGCCGCGCGCCTCCCTGTACGCCGTCAGGGACATCACCGACCACGACGACACCCGCGCATCCGCCTTCCAGCAGAGCGTTACGCGCCCGCTTCCAGAGCGCAAGACCACCGATCTCGAGGGCGTGCTTCGGTCGACCAAATCGGGAACCGGAACCCGCCGCAACGACGACGCCCCATGCGCGGGGCACGCTGCTCATGCAGCCCGACGGGCAAAGAGCATACGACCGACGCGGGTACGGAGAGCATTGGAGATCTCCACGTCGACGGTTTCACCAACCATGTTCTCGGCGTTTTGTATCACAACCATGGTCCCATCGCTCAGATAGCCTACGCCCTGGCCCTCCTCGTTTCCGATCCGCTCGATGGTCACGGAAACGCGATCGCCGACGCCGGCTTCCGCCCGCAACGACTCACCGAGAGATTGCGGATTCAAAACCTCCAGGCCGCGAAGAGCCGCTGCTTGGGCCAGGTTGGAATCCGTCGTCACCAGCGTCGCCCCCGACCTGTCGGTCACCGCGAGAAGTTTGGCGTCCACTTCTTCGAATTCGGGGACGGTCGCCTCCAGAACCGCCAGCTCGATGCCTTCCACATCCCGGAGGGCCTCGAGGATGTCGAGTCCGCGCCGACCTCGCCGTCGCCGGGTTTCGGCGGTGGCGTCTGCGAGGCCTTGGAGTTCGTCGATGACAAACTCGGGTAGCCAGTGGCGGCCCTTCATGAGTCCGGATGAGGCGAGGTCCAGAATTCGGCCGTCAATCGCGGCTGACGAGTCGAGCACATAGGCGTCCGTGCTGGTCTCGAGATTGTGAGACGGCAACGGTGTCTTGGGCCGCAGCCCGACGGAGCCAAGCATTCCCTGAGATCGAGCCATGAACACCCGGGCGGTGAAGGCAGCTGATAGCAGCACGATCAACGAACCCAGCGGCCAGGCATACAGCTCCGGTAGAAAGACGATCAGTGGAATCGACATCACGAGACCTACGAGCATTCCGATGGTCACACCGATCGAACCTATAAGGACTTCAGCACTCGATCGCTGGGGCGCAATGGCTTTCGGCGCGAGATTAAGGGCACGTCCGACCAGACGTCCGAATCCACCGCCGAGCACATACCCGGTCCCTGCTCCTACGACTGCGCCGACCACCTCCGCTTGGAACTCACTGCCGATGGAATAGCCCATTGCGGTCACGGTGAGGGTGATAAGCAGTCGAACTACTTCGACAATCATGGGCGACCGCCGGATCGGCGCCGGCGAGGAGGCCGGGTCAATCCTCTTCGATCTCGACCTTGGGAATCGCTCTCGTGATCTTCGCCAGTGCCTCTTCTTCGGTGACGTTGAGGGAGAACTGCAGCTCGCTGGACAGGATCGAGTGGGCTTTCGACAGCATGCGCTTGAGGGCCGGTGAGATCCCCTTGGTCTGCTGCGCGTAACTCAGGTCGCGCACAACTTCGGCGACCTGGAATATGTCCCCAGAATTGATCTTTTCCGTAAGGACTTTGTACCACCGGCTCCAGTTACTCCCAGCTTCTTCTGGCTCTTCTCGAAAAACGCTGAACACCTTGCGGGTCATGTTCTTCGAGATCACGGGGCGAGTGCCCAATTCCTCGGCCTTATCGACCGGGACGCGAACTATCAATTGGTCCGTGGCTACCTCGAGAACGAAGTATTCCACCTTCTTACCATCGACAGGTATGCGCTCCTTCTTAACGATCGTTGCAGCTCCATGATGGGGATACACGACCTTGTCGCCAGACTTGAAACGCGACGGTTTCTTCTTCTTCGGCAGTGCCGGAGCGGCTTCCGAGTGTTGTGCTCCCTTGGCCGAGCGGGCGGAGGGCTTTCGGGCGGCGGGCTTCTTGGCCGCAGGTTTCTTGGCCGCAGGTTTCTTGGCTGCAG
>JAHEJY010000089.1 GCA_024638625.1 Actinomycetes bacterium | reverse complement strand
CGTACAATGATCTCAAGACGACCGAGGACTCATCATGGATGCTTTGCAGTGGATTGTTGCGCTCGTCATTGGTCTGGTGTTGGGGGGAGGGGTTGCCTATCGGTTTGGGACGAGGTCCAGCGGTTCGAACGAGCGCCTTCAGGCACAGAAGATTCTCGAGCAAGCCGAGCATGAGGCGCGGGCCCAGGCCGATACGTATCGCGAGGAAGTCGAAACCGGGCTGACCCACGCACGGCTGGAAGTTGAAACAGCCCGCGAGCGGATCCAGCATCGAGAGACGACACTGGAACAGCGATCTGCCAACCTCGCGCAACGGGAAGAATCGCTGGCATCGCGTGAGCGAGCCGCCGCTCAGGCTGAAGAGGACCTCATCGCGGGTCAGGAGCTGGTTCGCGACGAATTGGAGCGGGTATCGTCGCTCGACCACGAGGCCGCCAAAGATGAGCTGATGGCCATTGTGGAGGAAGAAGTGCGTCGCGACTCCATGGTGTTGTTGCGAGAAGCAGAGATGCAGGCGAGGGAAGAAGCAGACCGTCGAGCGCGGCGAATCCTCGCGACGGCCATCCAACGCCTCTCAGCGGAAGTCGTATCCGAAACAACGGTGTCGGTCGTCCACTTGCCGACCGACGATATGAAAGGTCGCATCATCGGCCGCGATGGCCGCAACATCCGGGCGTTCGAGCAGACGTCGGGCGTGACGCTGATTGTCGACGACACCCCCGGTTCCGTGTCGGTTAGCTCATTTGACCCGGTGCGGCGGGAGATCGCCCGCGTGGCGCTGAACAAGCTCGTCGCCGATGGTCGCATTCACCCCACCAGCATCGAAGAGTCGATCATGAAAGCGACCGCCGAAGTCGAGCAGTCCATCCGGGATGCGGGCGAGTGGGTGCTCCTGGAGGTGGGAGTGTCGCGGATGGAGTCAGAGATGGTGACATTGCTGGGGCGCCTCAAATATCGCACATCGTACGGCCAGAGCGTTCTCGATCACTCGGTGGAGGCGGCTGCACTGGCGGGGCTGCTGGCCGCAGAGCTCGGTATGGAACAGGGGCCGGCCAAGCGGGCGGCCCTCCTGCACGACATCGGCAAGGCCGTGAGCCACGAAGTCGGAGGCTCCCACGCCCTGGTAGGCGCCGAAATCGCCAGGCGCTTCGGCGAGGATGCCGCCGTCGTTCACGCGATCGAGGCGCATCACAACGAGGTCGAGCCCAAGACGGTTCTGGCGGTCATCACCCAGGCAGCAGACGCAATCTCGGCCGCCCGTCCCGGGGCCCGGCGCGAGCAACTCGATACCTATGTGAAGCGATTGACGAATATCGAGGATCTGGCTCAAGGATTTGACGGCGTTGACAAGGTCTACGCGATGCAGGCTGGACGTGAGCTGCGGGTCATTGTCGATCCCGGCCAGGTCGACGACGCCTCGGCTGCGCATCTGGCGCGCCAGATAGCCAAGAAGATCGAAGCCGATGTTCAGTATCCCGGCCAGGTCCAGGTCACGGTTATCAGAGAATTGCGCAGTACGTATTACGCCCAATGACGTCTGAGACCAACACGGTTGCGGTAGCTCTTCCAACCCGCCGCGAGCGGCGTCGCCCCACCCGGAAGGGAAAGACGTACTTCATCCGCACCTTTGGTTGTCAGATGAACGAGCACGATTCCGAGCGGATCGCGGGCTTGCTGGAGGCTGACGGGATGACCGCGGTGGGTTCGGTCGGCGCCGCCGACCTCGTCGTTCTCAATACCTGCGCCATCCGCGAAAATGCCGACAACCGGCTGTACGGAAATCTCGGCCACCTCAAAGCGGACAAGGATGAACGTCCCGCCCTGCAGATTGCCGTGGGCGGTTGCCTGGCGCAGAAAGACCGCAACGTTGTGCGGGATCGTGCTCCCTGGGTCGATGTGGTGTTCGGCACCCACAATATCGATCGGCTCGTCTCGCTCCTCGACCAGGCAGATGAGTGGGGACCCGTGACCGAGATCCTCGAAGAGTCGGCTGCCGTGCCGGAGCTGCCTGCCAAACGTGACGACCCGCACCGGGCCTGGGTAACCATCATGATCGGATGCAACAACTCCTGTACGTTTTGCATTGTTCCAGCGTTGCGGGGTGCAGAGATGAGCCGGCGCCCTTCAGACGTGTTGTCAGAGGTGAGGCGCCTCGTGGCCGATGGCGTCGTGGAAGTCACGCTGCTTGGCCAGAATGTCAATTCGTATGGTCGGGATCTCGACCTGGGCGGTCGGAAGCCGCTCTTTGCGGATCTGCTTCGCCAGGTTGGCTCGGTCGACGGCCTGGAGCGAGTGTTCTATACCAGTCCGCACCCCAAGGATTTCAACCGGGACGTGGCAGAAGCCATGGCAGAAACACGGGCTGTATGCGAGCATCTCCACCTGCCGCTGCAGTCGGGATCGGATCGTATATTGGCTGCCATGCATCGCGGCTACAACGCCGAGCGCTTCCTTGGCAAGGTCGAGATGGCCCGGGAGGTGTATCCCGGGATCGCTCTCACGACTGACATCATCGTCGGGTTCCCCGGCGAAACGGACGATGATTTCCAGGCGACCCTCGACGTTGTCGCGGCTGCGCGCTTCGATAGTGCCTTCACGTTCATCTATTCCTCACGACCTGGCACCGCTGCGGCCGACATGGTCGACGAATTCGTGGATCCTGGCGTCGTGCGGGAGCGGTATCTCAAACTGACCGAACTCCAGGATGAGATCGCGTTCGAGAAGAACCAGGCAGTGGTCGGCCAATCGCTCCAACTACTCAGCAGTGGGCCGTCTCGCAAAGATGAGGCGGTCACGTCCGGCCGGAGCCGAACGAACAAGACGGTCAACGTCGCCGGAACTGTGCCGGCCGGACAGCTCTTCGACGCTGTTGTGACCGTGGCCCATCCCCATCATCTCACAGGTCGGCTGGTCTGACGCTGATCCTTGCGCTCGTCGGTCCCACCGGCTCTGGAAAAACTGCGCTTTCCTTGGAACTCGCAGAGCTGCTGGCGGCAGAGGTCGTGTCTGTCGATTCGATGCAGGTATACCGGGGGATGGATATCGGAACGGCCAAGGCAACCGCGGCCGAACGGCGCCGCATACACCATCACATGATCGACGTCGCCGATCCGGCCGAACCGTACGACGTTGCGGCCTTCCAGCGACTCGGGCGTCAGGCGATCGCCGACATAACATCGAGAAACCGCAAGGTTCTTGTCGTCGGCGGCTCCGGACTCCATTTCCGGGCCCTGGTGGATCCGCTGCGCCCGATGCCGACCGATCCACGTGTCCGGGAAAGGCTCGAGCGGCTGCCGATCGACGAATTGCGCGATCGAATCCTGCAGAAAGACCCCGCCGCCGGAGATGTGGTCGACCTCGCTAATCCAAGGCGCTTGGTTCGGGCGGTCGAGATCTTCGAGCTGACCGGTGAAACCCCATCCGGTAGATACGCATCGGATGCTGCGAGGCGATATCGAACCTATGAATCCCTCCAGCAGGTGTCGATCCTGGGACTCGACGCCGGCGCTGCGGCGAATGCTCGGGTCAAAGAGAGAGCACGTGCGATGCTCGAGTCCGGTTTGATCGAAGAAGTGCGGAGGCTTGAACCGGACCTGGGTCCAACCGCCCGGGAGGCCGTTGGATACAAGGAAGTGTTGTCGATGATGGCCGGCACGCTCGCCGAATCGGAACTCGAGACCGAGATCAGAAGGGCCACCATGGGTCTCGTCAAACGACAGAGGACGTTTTTTCGACGTGATCCCCGCATAACATGGCTGCCGTGGTCAGATGATCTTTCTCATCTCACCGCGATCGCGAAAAGCCACTGGGAGCGAGCCTGACATGGAGTTCACCAAAATGCACGGGCTCGGCAACGACTTCGTGGTGCTTGACGGCCCGCTCGAGCTCACCGCGGCCCAGATTGCCCTTCTGTGCGACCGTCGCACCGGCGTTGGCGCCGATGGGGTGTTGGTCGTCAGCCCGGCCGATGGGTCGGTGCGTATGCAGTATTACAACGCCGACGGAGGAATCGCCGAGATGTGCGGCAACGGGATCCGGTGCGTTGCACGGTACGCGTTCGACCGGGGCATCGTTTCCGAGTCCTCTTTTGAGGTGCACACCGACGCAGGTCTCTTCCCTGTTTCGTTGACGGATTCCAACCTGGTTGGGACCTATCTGGCGCGTGCCACTCATGGCGCGGAACATGCAATCGGTGGTGTGGAGCTTCAATCCGTCGATATGGGCAATCCCCATGCGGTCACCTTCGTGGACGATGTCGATACCGCCCCCGTTGCAAACGCAGGACCGGCCGTTGAGACCGACCCTTCCTTCCCCCAGAAGACCAATGTTGAGTTCGTCCAGGTTGACGCCGCCGATCGCATCTCGGTGCGCACGTGGGAACGCGGGGTCGGCGAGACGAATGCGTGTGGCACCGGAGCCGGGGCGGCGGTGGTGGTGGCCCACCGACGCGGATTGGTCGGCACAGACGTCACCGTGGCGTTACTCGGCGGCGAGCTTTCCATTCGCCTGGACGGAGACGACGTCTGGCAGGAAGGCCCGGCCGATTATGTATTCGAGGGTTCAACGACCCTTCTCGAAGACCTTCGCTGATCCTGGCGCCGAAGCCCCTCTTTCCAAAGACCCTCTCGAAGGCGCTGGTTGACGTCAGTCGAAGCCGGATCCGTTTCCAACTGGCCCGTAGCCCTGCCAATCCCAGAAGTTGAGCTCGCGGTCGTCCCACCGGAACCGGCGGGAGTTCGGGTCTCCGTTGTACGTGTTGTCATAAAACACGTTGTTGCGGTCGTATGCACCACGGTTTCCGATGTCCTGAACCATGCCGGTGAAGCCGTCCCACGCCGATATGTAGTTGTCGTGAACGGAGGTGTTCCTGACCTCGTAGGCGCCGTGCGCCCCTGACCCGCGATTCTGTTGAATCAGGGCGATCCCGTGCTGATTTCCGGTGACGGTGTTGTTGTACACCTGGACATCCCTTGAACCGGAGACCTGGATCCCAGATCCCCAGATCCAACCGCGGGGGTCGTCGAAGCCGTTTCCTTCTACCGTGTTGTTCTTGATGACGGCTGCGTAGGAGATCTCATGGGCGATTCCCTCGCGGTAGTTCCACGACGCCGTATTGCCGTCGTACGTGGTATTGATGTTGTCGATGTCGGACCACAGTCCAGGACCAAAGTTGTGGTGCGAGTAGTTTCCTCTGAGCACCAGGCCGTCGGTGTAGCTGAACTTGGTGCCGCCCCCCTGCCAGTCGAGTTCGAAGTGGGCGAAGTTGTTGTAGGCGATCTCGTTGTACTCGATTACCAGGCCCCAGCCTTCGCCTCCGATGCCCTGCTGTCCATTGTGGTGGGTGTAGTTGTTGGTGGCCCTGGCGCCGTCGGTCAGCATGATGGCAACGCCGTGATTTCGCCGTACCTCGTTGTCTTCAACCACCCAGTTTGCTCCGAATGGGCCGGCGTTGGTCCTGCGGCTGTCGATCGCTCCATGCTGGGCGGGTGATGCGTAGTACTGAATCAGCAGATTCTTGATGACCACGTTGTCGGTGTCGCCGTGGAAGGCCTGCTTGGTGACGCTGGTAACCACATTTCGACCCCGAACGTCCTCACCCACGTAGATCCGGTCGGCGCCGTAGTCGAAGTACCACGAGCCCGATCCGAGCTGCGATCGGCTGGTGACATGTTTGAACGCCTGACCGTCTACGAACAGGTCTTCGCTTTCCTGACAGCGATAACTCGAGTCCTGACATCTGCCATAGGTACGGGCGTGCTGGGTCTGGCCTCCGACATACCAGTCGCCGTCATACTGCCAATCTGTGAGCGTACGGCCACCGTGGAGCACGGCTCCGTCGGCGCCAATGAACTGCTGGCCGTCTTTTGGTTCGATGCTCTGGTTCATGTAGTACCCGGGCGTGAGATAGAACGACGTGTAGCTCGGGTTGTTGCGTGCGGCGGCCGCGACGTCGTCTCCCGGATACAGCGTCACGTCGTATTCACCACTCGGCGGCGGCGGCGGCGGCGGCGGCGGTGGCGGTGGCGGTGGCGGAGGGGGCTCCGGGTCTGGTTCGGGATCCGGGTCGGGCGGAGGAGGGTCTGGCTCGGGGTCCGGGTCAGGCGGAGGAGGCGTTGGGTCCGGCGACGGGGGAGGCGGGGTCGTTGGGTCTTCGTCCGCTGCTTCCCAATATTTAAAAAACCCGACGCAGGGCAACAGTTCGGTTTGCATATTTCCGGACGTGCAGCTCGAGCCGTCCCAACCACCCTGAACCCAGGTTGTCTGGTCCTCGGTTTCAAAGGTGCGGCCCCCGATGACGATCTTGTCGATCATGAGGTCCCCGGGTCCGTCGTCGTTGAGAAAATGCACCTCTACGTTCCGGGCGTTCACCGGCCCGGGGTGCTCATACGTAAACCGGTTGAATTGACGATCCGGGATGGAACCGCCCGGCCCGATCCAGGTAGCGACAAATTCGCTGTTGACGGCCAGCGTCATGTTTTCCTGTCCACTGGCGCCGGCCGCGAAGATCTCGATCAGCGTGATGGTGCCAGGGGCGACCTCGACGATGATTGGCGAAGGTGAGGGTGGCCCCAGCACGGGAATACCTTCGGCTGCGACCGTTTGCTCGACGATCGTGCCATTTCCATACAGGCCGGTGCTTGCCAGCAGCGTCCGTCCTCGCACGACTGCAAAGTTGTCGGTGTCATTGGCATCCCAATCTCCGATGAGGAATTCGCCTTCGCCTGTTCCGAAGTAGCCGGAATGCTCGAGCGCGCCGGTCGGTGAAAACACGCGAACCTCGCCGCTCGTTCGGCTCCACAGGCCGGGGTGGTCTCGACCGTCGCCGTTCCAGTCGCCCGCGAAAGGTGTGGCATCGGGCAGAAAAGCCTGGAACGAAATATCGGCGAACCCTTGCGTGTTGGTGTTTCGCAGGAAGAAGGAACCGGCATCCGGACGGTAGATACCTATGGTCTGCACCCCATCCATGTTCCAATCACCGCACACCGGTCGGTCGCCCGGCACGCCGAAGAAGATCTCGATGTCGGCAACTCCACCGGTGTTGGAGTTACGGAGGTAGAGAAACCCTGATGTCTCCCGGTAGAGGCCCGGCGAGGCATACCCGTCGCCGTCCCAGTCGCAGTACAGGGGCTGATCACCGGGGTTTCCGAAATAGAACTCGGAGCCGTCGACGTTCCACAAGCCCAGAGACTGATCGAAATAGGCGACCCCTGCCGCGGGCTCCTGTCCGTTAGCCGACCTGGCGCCGACCGCCAGCATGATGATCGTCGCCAACAACGTCATTGCCAGCAGGATTGCTAATGAAATCGCGCTGCTTACGCGTAGTGCCGCCTTCAAAGGAACTCCCGCCTCGGTGTCGCGTAGACGGGCGGTATATAACCGTCGTCACACTGAGTGTGCAAACGCCACGTACGGAATTTTTTCGCGACAGCACGTTCCGACCCGGTTTCCTCACTGAATCCGACAAATGTGGCCGGCAGTAAGAACGTTGGCTAGAGAGCCCTCAAGACCGATACAACGACCCCTACGATCTCGACTCCGCCCCGGAAGACCATGGGCTCGTGCTGGGCATTGGCCGGATGCAACGTGACAACCTCGCCGACGCGCTCAAAGCGTTTGACAGTGGCTTCTTCACCATTGACCAGCGCCGCAACAGTGTCGCCATTACGGGCTTCGGCCTGTTGACGGATGACCACAAAATCGCCGTCGAGAATGCCGTCGTCGATCATCGAATCGCCCCGTACTTTCAACATGAAGACCGGGCCGCTGCCGACCAGAGATTCCGGGAGAGGGAATACCTCCTCGATGTACTGTTCGGCGAGGATCGGAGAACCCGCAGCGACATGGCCGACGAGTGGCACATCGCGCACCCGGCCCCGGTCGATGGTCGAACCGGGATCGGAGGAGCCTCCGGAAACGGATGGCTCGACTACTTCGATGGCACGTGGTTTAGAGGGGTCCCGCCTGAGATAGCCGAACTGCACGAGGGAGGACAGGTGGCTATGGACGGTGGAAGGCGACGACAGACCGACGGCCTCGCCGATCTCGCGCACGGACGGCGGATAACCGCGGTTGGCGACGGTATCGCGAATCAGGTCCAGAATCTCGCGCTGGCGTTTGGTCAGATCGACATTTCCGCCCACATCTGCCGATCTTCCGTCCGTATTTGATGTGCTGGTTCCCGATTTCGTGTTGGCCGGAGTGGCTGGTTTGTCCGATCCTTTGGCGCCCATCGTCGCTCCCTCATTGCGTACGTATGTTCGATAGGGTAGCTCGGCTGACTCAAAAACCAAACATATGTTCGCCCTTGACAGATCGAACAGATGTTCGTATAGTCGTCGAACACATGTTCGTGTCACACCCAACCGATACCTTCAGACAATCAACCAAACGGAACCAGAACGGGAAACCCAGAACGGAAACCCAGTCAGAGACGTTCGAGCCAACAAGTACCGAACCAAGGACACGAATCAAGGACACGAATCAGGGACACGAACCGAGTCAGGGACAGGAGAAGCACGGTGGCAACACATACAGCATCATGGGCACAACCGGGATTTCCCGTAGGGAATGCCGGATTCGATCGGTCGAAAGACGCCAGCCTGGCGTCGGCGACCACTCGGGTACTGGATACGCAGAGGATCTCTGCGTCGCAGTTGACGAGGCTCATGATGGTGATCCTCAGGGTGTTGGTCCTCCCATTGGTGATCGCCGCCGTGCTTCTCATGGCCCTGGCTCCCGCAAGTACTGCCATTGACTCGGCCACCCGGGTTGAAACGTATGTCGTCGTCTCCGGTGACACACTCTGGGACATCGCGGCCGGAGTTACCGTCCCATCAGGTGACATTCGAGCGACGATCGATGAGATCGAGGATCTGAACGGTCTCACGTCGGGGACCATTCGTCCTGGCCAAAGCCTGTTCGTACCGCGCCCCTTCTGATCGGGGTTCGTGGCTGGAGCGATGAGCGTCGATCAGGGTGGTCGGGACGGCCTGCCGGGACCGGGCGACACTCGACTGGGTCAGATCAGGCCTTCCCGGCTACTGTCAGGAGCTATGCAATGTCCCTTCTGTCGTGCCGATGACACGCGCGTCATCGATAGCAGACGCACCGAAGACGGAGAAACCGTGCGCCGCCGACGCCGTTGTGAGCACTGCGACAACCGCTTCACAACGTATGAGCGGGCGGTATTGCCGCTGCTCGTTCAGAAACGGACCGGCTCGACCGAACCGCTGGACCTCGACAAAGTTCGGCGTGGTGTCGAGCGGTCGTTGGCCGGACGGCCCGTGCCGGAGGGGGCAGTTGAAGATATCGTTGTGGCTGTCGAGAACGCAGCTCGCAGATCTGCCCCGGTGGTGGAGTCGGAAGCAATCGGGCAGATCGTCCTGGACGGCCTCAAGAGCATCGACGAAGTCGCGTACATCCGGTTCGCCAGTGTCTACAAAGACTTCCAGGGCGCTCAGGACTTCGAGCGTGAGATGGCCACCCTGGACGAGTGAGCGAAGCCGGTTCTAGGCCGGAATGAGATCCATCGCGGCCTGCAAGCGCTGGCCGACCGACCCGATTTCCTGGTCCAATTCAGTCTCGAGATCGCGTAACACATCCGGAAGGGACGCTTTGACGTTTCCTACCCGTTGGCCGATTTCGAATCGGAGCTCCTGGGCGGCTTCGGCGTCCTGGCGTCTAAGCGCATCGAGGTAGGAACCCTGCCAGCTCGGGAGTCGATCGACGATGCTCAAGGCCGCCTGCTTGTGGGTTGCGAATCCTGGATCGTCCGGCAATTGTTTGATGCTGTTGGTGGATGTGCGAATGATCTGGGTCAGCTCCGGCCGTAGCTCGGCGATTTCGATCTCGTCAGCGCCCGTAGGCAAGGTGGGAAAGTCGAATGCCTCATCGAATAGCGTTCGGTACGTGATGACGTCGATAATCCGTGCATTGATGTCGCTCGCCGGCCTCGGGATTTTGGCCAGTGCGGCTCTGGCCGGTTTCAATGCCTCAATCGGATCCGCCGAAGTGAGGGGAATCGGGTCCGGGAGTGGCTCTGTAATTGCGTCGAGAAGGTCGTCGGCGCGGGCCTCAACGGTCCCGGCGGAGACGCTGCCACTGGTGAGCGTTGCAACCGGGGTAGCTGGATCTGTCGCCAGAGCGGCGCTCGATCCGGCCTGGCGGAGGGAATTGAGCAGATTGTTCCCGGCCGTCCTGTAGTTCGCAGCGATGGACTCGGCTTGGGATGCTGGAATCTGGCGCATGAAGCTCAGCAGCATGAATCCACCTGCCAACAGCGTCGCCAGCAACAGAACCGGAAACCATCCAACCGATGTTCGGCCTCGCCCTAGCGGGCCGCCGGGAAGATCGGGTTCCCATTCTGACGATTCGAAGCTGTCGACGTCCGTTATCTCGGAGGCGTGCCAGAGACGTTCGACCAACGTCTCGTTCCCCTCGACCTTGCTGACGGTGACCGAATTGAGGTCGGCCACCGTCGGATAGACGTCGCTGGTGACTCGAGTGACGTATGGCGGCGGATCGGATTTGCGTTCGCCAACCCCTGCCATGCCGAGTAATTCGAGCATGGTTGATTGATACTCGTCTCCCGGCTCGCGGGGCGAGGGCGGTCTGCTCCCCGGGCGCCGTTTGTCAGCCACGTGTTCTCATACTTTCTTGCTGTCTAGTCTCGTCGGCATGCAAATATCGTTTCTGAAGCTCGATCCTGAGCTTCCGACACCAGCGAGGGCGCATCGTACCGACGGCGGGATCGATTTGTACGCCCGCGTGGATACGACGTTGTTGCCAGGGGAGTGGTTTCCCGTTCCCACCGGTATCTCCCTCGCAATTCCGCCAGGGTACGCCGGTCTGGTCGTACCGCGAAGCGGACTCGCGGTCAACCATGGTATCGGATTGGGAAACGGTCCCGGTCTGGTAGACGCCGGGTATCGGGGCGAAATCAA
>JAHEJY010000224.1 GCA_024638625.1 Actinomycetes bacterium | reverse complement strand
CGAGGTCGGCACGCTGCCCGACCTTCACCTCGCCGACCTCGCCGTCAAGATCCAGCGCCGCCGCCGCGTTTATCGTCGCCGCCCGCAACGCATCGGCGGGTGAGAGGCCCGATGCCACGAGCGCCGCGAGCTCCTGGTGTACCGACAGCGCGGGAACCACGAACCGCGCTCCGCCATCCGTACCGACCGCCGGCTTCGCGCCAGCCTTGGGCAGCGCCCTCACCACCGCGCGACGATTCATGACCGCCGTGCGCATCATCGCGCGCCCCGATCTCCTTTCTTGCCGATCGCTGCGGAACCGGCAATTCCTTGGTTAACCCGTCGCCTCTTTTACCAACGCTTCGATTTGCGGGGCAAAGGGTTGGTCGTACAGGCGCTCGCCCGTTGCATCATATAAGGCGTTCGCAAGGGCTCCAAAAACGGGCGGGAATGGCGGCTCACCGAGACCCGTAGGATCTATTTCATTGGCGACAAAATGCACGTCGATGGCCTTCGGTGCCTCGCTGTGTCGGATCGTGCGGTACGTATCAAAATTGCTCTTTTCCGGCACACCGTCCTTGAACGTCATCGAGCCGTACATGGCGTTACCGATGCCGTCGACGATGGCGCCCTCAGCCATGTTGACGGCGGCGTCAGGATTCACGACGATGCCGCAGTCGAGCGCGCAGCAGACTCTCTGGACAACGGGAGTACCGTCTTCAATGGTCACGTCCAGCACGTGAGCCGCATAGGTGTTGTGGCAGAAATACGCGGCAACGCCCCGGTGTACGTCAGGCTGATCTTTGCCCCATCCCGATTTCTCCCGCACCAGCTGCAGCACTCCGGCGTAGCGGGCGGCGTCGTAGTCGTTGCGCTCGCCGACAGGGTTTGTTCGGGCCCGCTCCAACAGCTCGAGGCGAAGCGCTATAGGGTCTTTTCCCATAGCCTCCGCGACCTCGTCGAGGAACGACTGTTCGACCCCGGCAATGAAGTTCGATCTCGGTGCTCGGAAGGCACCGATGGTAATGTTGGAGTTGATGGACCACTCCTCAGCGAGGTAATTGTCCACGGCTCCAGCCGGGAACCGGTTGGCGAACAGCGGGCTTTCCGGGATGCCTCCAGCTTTCACATGGAAGGCAATCAGGTTTTTGTCGGCATCCAGCGCCGCGCGGTAGGTGGCATGGTAGGCCGGACGATAAATGCCGAACGTCATGTCGTCCTCCCGCGTGTACATCAGTTTGACGGGCGCATTCACTTTTTGGGAAATGAGCGCCGCCTCCACGAGGTAGTGACTGTATGCTCTCCGACCGAAGCCGCCGCCCATGCGCGTCATCTGAATGTCAATCTGCTCCAGCGGCATGCCGAGCCGGGCCGACAGGGTTTGCTCAATGAACTCGGGCCACTGTACCGGCCCGGCAAGCTCGGCCTTGTCGGCGGTCACATGGGCAAAGCAGCAGATCGGTTCCATGGGGTTGTGGGCCAGGAAGGGCGCGGTATAACTGCGTTCTATAACCTGCGCCGCCTTCCGGAACGCGCCCTCGGGGTCGCCGTCCTTGCGGACCACGTTCCCGGGCCTGGCTGCCGTCTTCGCCATCTTCGAGACGTGATCCGTCGTGTTTTCGAGGCCGGCGGGTATGGTCACGGTCTGCGTCCCACGGAATCCGCGCACGGTAACCTTGGTGTCTGATATCGTCTCCCATTCGACACGCAGGGCTTTTTTGGCGTTCATCACTTCCCAGGTCGTGTTGCCGACGACAGCAACCAGTTCGGGGAAGGTGTTCGTATCGAAATAATTCTGCTCGTAGCCGTCTTCGAACGTCTTGATTGTGAAAACGTCCTTGATGCCGGGCATGGCCTTCGCCGTCGCATCGTCCAAAGACTTCAGCTTCATGCCGAACGCCGGCGGATGCGCAATCATGGCAATGAGCGTTCCCTCGCGGTGCTCGTCCAACACGAACAGGGATTGGCCGGTGACGATCTTCCGCGCTTCGACGTTCTTTCGCGACGTGCCGATGATCTTGAAATCACTTACGTCCTTGAGTTGCACCTCTTCCGGTACGGGAATCGTGGCCGCTGCCGAAGCCATATCACCGTACCCCGCCGACTTACCGCTGCGTTTGTGATGCAGTATCCCCGCCTTTGTGGTGATCTCGTCTGCGGGCACCTGCCACGCCTGGGCTGCCGCCTCACGCAGCATCTGCCGGGCCGCCCCGCCGGCCATCCGAAGACCCTGCCAGGCTCGGCGAATGCCCTGGCTACCGCCGGTAAATTGCCGTTCGTAAAACTGCGTATTAAATGGTGCTTGCTCAACGATCACCGTCTTCCAGTCCACGTCAAGTTCCTCCGCTACGATCATCGGCATCGACGTCTTCACGTTCTGGCCGAATTCCGGGTTCGGCGACATGATGGTCACGACGCCGTTCTTTCCGATCTTCACGTAGGCGTTGATGTCGAACCATTCGTCCGGCATCTGGAGAGTGGCTGTGGATGTCGCGGGCTTGCAGCCGGCCCACCAGTTGAATCCGACCATCATACCGCCACCCGCCATCGCGGAGGCTTTCAGGAAGGAGCGTCTATTGAGAGTCGTTCGAACGGTAGCCACGATAGTTCTCGTTTGAATGGGTTCTGACCACGACGTGTGGGACACTAGTTACATCTTGTCTGCGGCCGTCTTGACGGCGGCATGGATGCGTCTGTACGTACCGCACCGGCAGATATTGCCGTCCATCCAGGAATCGATCTCCTCATCACTCGGAGAAGGCTTCTGGGCCAGCAGTGCTGCGGCACTCATGATCTGTCCAGCCTGGCAAAAGCCGCATTGCGGCACGTCGTGTTCGA
>JAHEJY010000011.1 GCA_024638625.1 Actinomycetes bacterium | reverse complement strand
GTGGTGGTGATGATCAAACCACCCTTGAGGCCGGGTTGTTCTTCGCATTCATTGCTTTCGGCCGGACAACCGAAGATGGCAATTTCTCGATCCTCGGACGTCAGCCCCAGCACGTTGAACTCCGGGTTGTTGAGCAGCTGGCGGATGGCCTCGATCCGGACCTGTGGCGCCTCTTCGATGAGGGTCTCGTGGGGGATGGGTGCAACCGGCTGAGCGATCGCCGCATTGGCTTCCTCCGCTGTGATGAATCCGTCGCTCACCATCAGCCGGATGACGATGTCGCGTCGATCCTTGACGAGATCGGGGTTGCGCCGCATGTCGAACTCAGTCGGGTTGCGCAGAGCCACCGCAATCGCGGCAGCCTCTTCGATGGACAGATCCGAGACGTCCTTACCGAAGTACTCACGGCCTGCAGCTGCCATGCCGTAGGAGTTCCAGCCGAAGTATTGGGAGTTGAGATAGAACTCCAGCAGCTGATCCTTCGTATAGATCTTTTCCATTTCAGTCGCATACTTGATCTCCGCGATCTTGCGCTGGAAGGTCACCTCGCGCCCGACATAACCCTGTGCCCGCACGATCTGTTGGGTAATCGTCGAAGCGCCCTGGGTGCTGTCGTTGCGGAGGTTCTCCAGGAAGGCCCGAACTACCGCCTGGGTGTCAACGCCCCGGTGCTCATAGAAGTCGCCGTCTTCGGCTGAGAGAACTGCGTGCACAACGTGATCGGGAAAGTCCTCCAATGGAGTCGGGTCGCTCAACCGCAGAGACAGCTCGGCCAGCTGTTCTCCGTCGGCGCTGTAGAGAGTGGAGAGCTCGGAGAGGTTGGGGAGGATCCCGATGTCGTCGGGACTGATTGCCGGGACGTTGCGCTCCTCAAACGCCTCGAACACGTTTGAAGCCTTGTTGGTGCCCATGAACGAGAACAGCCCGACCCAGGTGGCCGTGAGGATCCCGAGGATCAGCAGAATCAAGAAGGCCGGGAAGCCCCGTCGTATGCGTTCTTGCCTTTCGGCAAGGTGGATGGAGTTGTCCATGGAACCTTTTGACGAAGGGAGACCCAGGCGGGTTCCCGGTAGCATTGGGCGGGTTCGATCAGGAGCGAAGCCTACCCACGTGTCTATGTCTCAAAGCGCGAATTCCGAGCCTAAGGCCACCCAACCTGAGACCGGTCGAGCCGACCCTCGACTGTCCGGTTTTCGACGGACGCTGGCTTCGGGTATCGAGCTTCCGGTCGTGAGCGAACCTGCGACCGGCGTAGACGAAAAGATAGGCCGTCCTGGAGAATATCCATACACCAGAGGTGCCTATCCCACGATGTACCGAGGTCGGCCGTGGACGATGCGCCAGTATGCCGGCTTCGGATCTGCGGCTGAGACGAATCAGAGATTCCTGGCGTTGCTCGAGGCGGGTCAAACCGGCCTCTCCGTTGCTTTCGACCTTCCGACCCAGATGGGACTCGACAGTGACCATCCCATGGCAGCGGGCGAGGTCGGAAAGGTAGGCGTCGCCATCGACACGATCCACGACATGAGGACACTTTTCGATGGCATTCCGTTGGGCGACGTCACTACCTCGATGACCATCAACGCAACGGCTCCCATGCTGCTCCTCCTGTATCAGCTGGTTGCCGAGGAACAAGGTGCCGATCTCTCGACGCTCGGTGGGACCATTCAAAACGACATCCTCAAGGAGTATGTCGCCCGGGGAACCTATATCTATCCGCCTGTTCCGTCTATGCGTCTGGTGACCGATGTTTTTGCATATTGTGGCCGCCACCTGCCGAGTTGGAACACCATCTCGATCAGCGGCTACCACATCCGGGAGGCTGGTTCGACTGCGACTCAGGAGATCGCCTACACCCTTGCCAACGCACTTGCCTATGTCGAGGCAGCCCAGGTGGCGGGGCTAGACGTAGATGACTTCGCGCCGCGGCTTTCGTTCTTCTGGAACAGCCACAACCACTTTTTCGAAGAGGTCGCCAAGTTCAGGGCAGCTCGCCGGCTATGGGCAGATCTCATGCGGAATCGTGTGGGAGCCGAGAACCCGCAAAGCTGGAGAATGAGATTCCATACCCAGACGGCCGGCAGTTCCCTCACCGCTCAACAGCCTCATAACAATGTCGTGAGGACCACCGTTCAGGCGATGGCCGCGGTTCTCGGCGGCACCCAATCACTCCATACCAACTCATTCGATGAGGCGCTGGGTCTCCCTACCGAAGAGGCTGCTCGCCTGGCACTCCGGACTCAGCAGATCCTGGCAAACGAATCGGGTCTCACCGATTCGGTCGACCCTTTCGCCGGCTCTTACCTCCTTGAATGGCTGACGGACGAAATCGCCGAGGCGGCATCGTCGATCATCGCCGACATCGATGCATTGGGCGGAGCTGTCGGCGCCATCGAAGCCGGGTTCATGCAGGCCGGCATCGAAGACGCGGCGTTTGCACATGCCCGCGGCGTCGATGAAGGAGACGTCGTTGTCGTTGGTGTCAACGCGTATACCGACGAGGGTGGTTCTTCCGTAGAGACATTGAAGCAGGACCCTGCAATCGAATTGGAGCAGGTAGCGCGCCTCGGTGCCGTGCGCGCCGGTCGCGACGACGTGGGTCCGCTGCTCGACGCGGTGGCAGCGGCAGCCAGCACCGAGACCAACGTCATGGAGCCCATCAAGGCAGCGTTGGCAGCCGGGGCGAGCGTTGGCGAGGTGGCTGACTCGCTTCGATCAGTCTTTGGCTCCTACTGATTCGTCTCCTGATTCCTTTGGCAAGACATCGCGGCCGAACGAGGGGTTGACGACAGCAATGAGCCGGCCGGCGGGAACCGATTCGCGTTCGGAAACCCCGATCCGTTCGATCACGCCGGCGATCGGACTGGAGATCTCGTTTTCCATCTTCATGGCTTCGAGCACGCAAATGATGTCTCCCGCCTCAACCATCTGACCTTCTTCAACGTCTATCTCCACGATGGTTCCCTGCATCGGTGCGACGATTGAACCGTCCGAGCTGTTGGAGAGAGTTCCTACCTCCGGCATGTTTGGTGGCCTGCGCGAGCCTCGGGACCCCTGCGGTATCCATATGTCGACAACGTGATGCTTGCCCTCTAGTTCGACCACAAACGTTCGCTTCTCCGGTGACGGAGTCATCGGAGCTTCGCCGGGCCCGGAGGACGACAGGTCGCCGAACGACATTTCGGACTCTATGAATTGCGTGTGCATGGTGCCTGCGAGGAAGAGTGGCTGGTCGAGAATCGCAAGGTGGGCGGTCATCGTGGTCGGTATGCCATCTATTCGATACTCGTCAAGAGAGCGCTTCCCGCGAGCGATCGCTGCCTCGCGATCGGGGCCGAAAACGATGAGCTTGGATATCAGATTGTCGTATGCATCCGAGACGGCGCTGCCCTCCTCGACGCCTGAGTCGACGCGAACCCCGGGGCCGCCCGGTTCTCGATAGTTGGTAATGGTGCCGGGAGCGGGACGGAAGCCGTTTGAAGGATCTTCGGCGTTGATTCGAAACTCGATGGCATGACCACGAATGGTGCGATACCCGGGTTCGATGGCTTCGCCACGTGCAATGCGGAACTGTTCGGCCACCAGATCGATGCCGGTAACGAGTTCGGTGACCGGGTGCTCCACTTGCAAGCGGGTGTTCATCTCCAGGAAATACACCTCGTCGCCATCGACGAGGAACTCGACGGTGCCGACCGAGTGGTAATCGCAGGCGTCGGCGATCGCGAGGGCGCGTTCCGAAATGACTTCGCGTACCCCGACTGGCAAGCCGACCGCTGGTGCTTCTTCGATCAGTTTTTGGTTTCTGCGCTGTGTGCTGCAATCGCGTTCACCGTAGAAGGCGCCGTTGCCGAACTTATCGCGTGCAATCTGGGCTTCGATGTGACGCGGCCGGACCAGAAATCTTTCAACATAGAGCTCTTCGTTTGAGAAAGCGGCGTGTGCCTCACGGGCGGCCGATTCGTACGATGCCTCGATCTCACCCGGGTCTGAGATCACTCGCATGCCCCGCCCGCCGCCGCCTCCCGCAGCCTTGATGACGATCGGCAGACCGTAGCGGTCAGCAAACTCGCGAACCCCTTCGGGTCCGTCCAGGGCGCCGGATGTTCCGGGTACCGGGCGCGCGTGGGCAATCTCGGCAGCCCGGCGTGCTGCGATTTTGTCTCCCATTGTGTCGATCGCCGACGCCGGCGGTCCAACCCAGGTCAAACCGGCTCCCGTGACGGCCCGTGCGAATGCACCGTTCTCCGAGAGAAAACCGTAACCGGGATGAACCGCGTCGACGTCTGCCCGCTGCGCAGCGGCAAGGATTGCATCGATGTTCAAATACGATGCGGCCGCCGGGGCCGGACCTATGCGAAAGGCCTCGTCGGCGTAGCGCGCGTGTTTCGCATGCCGATCTGCATCCGAATATACGCCAACGGTCCTGATCCCGAGCTCGCGGGCTGTCCGCATGATGCGAATCGCTATTTCGCCCCGGTTGGCAACGAGCAGGGATGTGATCTCGGCCACGGCTATAGCGGGAGGTTGCTGTGCTTTTTGGCCGGCAGCGTCTCTCGCTTGGATTCCAGCATCGCCAATCCCCGTATGAGCCGGTCACGCGTGTCGCTCGGCATGATCACTTCGTCGACCAAACCATGCTCGGCGGCAACGTAGGGATTGGAGAATCTTTCGACGTAGTCGTCGGTCAGGCGTTTTCGTTCGGCATCTGGATCCGCAGCTTCGGCAATGGACCGTCGATGGATGATGTTGACCGCTCCCGTCGCCCCGATGACTGCAATCTCGGCGGTTGGCCAGGCGAATACGAGGTCCGCTCGCACTCCCCGGGAGTTCATCACGACGTACGCACCGCCGTATGCCTTGCGGGTGATAACCGTGATCTTGGGCACGGTTGCCTCGGCATAGGCAAAAAGAAGTTTGGCGCCGTGCCGAATAATGCCCCGATGTTCCTGTTCGACTCCCGGCAAGAATCCGGGAACGTCCACGAATGTCACGAGAGGAATATTGAAGGCGTCGCAAAACCGGACGAACCTGGCGCCCTTCTCGGCTGCATCGATATCGAGTGTGCCTGCGGAGTTGGCAGGTTGGTTGCCAACCAGCCCAACACTGCGGCCGTCGATCCGACCGAATCCGACGACGATGTTCGATGCAAAATTCCGGTGCACCTCGTAAAACTCTCCGGCGTCAACGATCGCACGTAGTGCCAACGTCATGTCGTACGGCTGGTTTGCCGAGTCGGGAATCAGTTTGTCGAGAGATTCTCCCGGCAGCTCACCGCTATACGCGAAACGGGGCGGCGTGCCCATGTTGTTGTCCGGAAGGAAGGACAGTAGGAATCTGACTTCGGCGAGGGCCCCGGCCTCGTCGGCGGCAACGAAGTGCGTGACACCCGAGAGGCGGCTGTGGGTGACGGATCCACCCAGATCTTCCATCGATACGTCTTCGCCGGTGACGGCCTTGATGACGTCAGGCCCGGTGATGAAGAGATGGCTGGTTTCCTCGACCTGATAGACAAAATCTGTCAACGCCGGTGAGTAGACCGCTCCGCCCGCGCAGGGCCCCATGATGATCGAGATCTGCGGTATGACGCCCGAGGCCCGCACATTCCTTTCGAATATTTGTCCGTAACCGTCCAGCGACAGCACCCCCTCTTGGATGCGGGCTCCACCCGAATCCTTGAGGCCGATGATCGGGGCACCCGATGCCATGGCGAGGTCATAGACCTTGCAGATCTTCTGTGCGGTTGCCTCGCCGACCGAGCCGCCGAATCTCGTGAAGTCTTCCGCGTACACGAAGACAGTCCGATCGTTTATCGATCCCCATCCGGTGACGACGGCGTCGCCGGGTGGCCGCTGATTCTCTGTTCCAAAACCAGAAGCCCGGTGCCGCACAAACGCATCCAATTCGTTGAAGGATCCAGGATCCATGAGCAAATCAATTCGCTCGCGTGCAGTGAGCTTGCCGCGTTCATGTTGGCCTGCCAGCGCCTTGTCGTCATAGGTAGTCGCGTCGGTCGCCAACGCTTGAAATTCTTCCTGGCGCTTCTTTGTCGTGCTCATGCGGTGCCGCCTAAGGTCGTTCCCGTCGCTGCTGGGATGTGTATGGACACAGACTACGAATTCGTCGAGCTCGACTCAGTTGCTTCAACGCAAGACGAGGTCAGGCAGCGGTTGGCGGCGAAGCCTGTGGTGGTTGCGGCCAGGTACCAAACGGCTGGGCGGGGTCGTCGAGGGAGTTCGTGGGACAACGCAGATGAGTCCCTCGCCATGTCGATTGGGTTCACTCTTGGATGGATGCCCGAGGAACTGACGGTGCTGCCGCTTACGGCGGGAGTCGTGGTGACTGAAGCCCTCGAGCCCCGGATCGTTGTCTCGCTGAAATGGCCTAATGATCTCGTCGATGCAACCGGGGACAAGTTGGGCGGCATCCTCGCCGAATCCGAAGACTCCGGTCCATCGCGGGTGGTCATCGGAATCGGTTTGAACCTCAGCTGGCACGATCCGCCCCCTGGTCGGACGTCAGTCGGCGGTTCGTGGGACCGGCTGAGCCGGCTCGAGCTTGTTCATCGGATCGCACATGGTCTTCTGACGGCAGTCGATCAGGCCGGCGTATGGCCACGATCCCGATATCGCGAGCGTTGCGCCACGCTCGGGTCTGACATTGTCTGGGAACCCGGCGGGAGAGGTCGGGCCGTCGATATCGCGTCCGACGGTGGGCTCGTGGTGGAAACAGCGACGGGCGAGGTTGTGCTTCGATCGGGAGCCGTATGGTCGGTGAGTGGCGCTACTCTTCCGAGACCCCGACGTGGAAGTGAAGGTGACGGTTCTTAAGGGTGAGGGAACCCACAATATTCTGTATGGCTCGACCACCATCAACATGGGTACCCGGTCGAATCCTGCCTATTTGTCGCGTCCCGACGAAGGTGGTCAGTTTCCGACGGTAATCGTTGCTCATGATCGGCCAGGTTTGACGAGCTATCTGAAAGATCTGGCACGCAAATTCGCCCGACACGGGATCTCTGTCATCATCCCCGACCTGTTTCGAGGTGCGCCACTGCCCGGGTGGCGCAAAGACAAGCCACTGCCGGAATGGCCCCCCCTCCAACGGTCGTTGCGGAGTCTTGACGTTGCCCATCATTTTGCATCTTCTGACGACGTGCCCTGGGCGACCGGCGATCGAATAACGGTCTTCGGGGTCGGCGAGGGAGGCCGGCCTGCGATCGAGTTCGCCCGGCGAGTTCCGGAGGTGACCGGCCTGATCCTCGTCGGCGCGCCACTTGAAGAAACGGACGGCGCTGTACCCGTACCGATCCTCGGGCTCTACGGAGAAGAGGATCCGGCTTTGCAAGCAACCCACCGGGTTCCTCATATGGAATTGGTGACCTACCGGGGCGTAGCAACCCGATTCCTGGATGACGACAGCGAAGATTTTGACCGGCCGGCGGCGGTTGACGCATTGGATCGACTCGTGGCTTTCGTCACGGAAGTTGGCGCCCTTGGCAGTCAATAGTTCCCCGGTCACAGTCCGGGTATGGCTGAAACGTTCGCTTGTGGCGACGCTCATCATCGCAAACGTTGTCGTGATCGCCGCGCTGTATTGGGTTTGGCAGATCCGAGATACGGTGGATGAATCCATCCCGACCATTCCGGCCGAGGAGTTGACCGCCCTCGTCGGCGACCAAAAAGCCGATGATGAACCATTGGTCATCCTGCTGGTCGGCAGCGATACCCGTGAAGGGCTCACCGACGACATCGAGGGGGAGTTCGGCGATTTCCCTGGTGAGCGCGCCGATGTGGTCATGCTGCTTCGTTTTGATCGCGAAGCCGAGGTCATGCAGCTCGTGAGTCTCCCCCGCGACCTCAAGGTGCCGAAGCCGGACGGGAGCGGGTTCGAGAAGATCAATGCAACGTATGCCCGGGGGGCGAATGCGATCGTCGAGACTGTGAGCGACCTTTCCGGAATCGGCATTGATCACTACATCGAAATCGACTTTGTCAGCTTCGTTTCGATCGTGGACGTGCTCGGGGGAGTCGAGCTCTATTTCCCGCTTCCCGCTCGCGATCTCAAATCGGGGTTGTCGGTAGGCGTCGGTAATCAAATGCTGAATGGTGCCCAGGCGCTGGCGTTTGCCAGGAGCCGTAGTTACCAACAACTCATAGATGGAGAATGGTCGAGTCTTTCAGGATCGGATCTCGAGCGAACTGCTCGTCAGCAACAATTGATCTTCGCGATTCTCAACCAGGTCAGTAAGCCGGACAACATTCTCGGAATGCAGGGACTCATCGCCGATCTCGGCCCCGACCTGACGACCGACAGCGCTCTCGGTTTTGAGCTGTTGGTCGATCTGGCGTGGACGTTCCGAGATTTCTCCACCGAGAATCTCGAGGCGGTGACGTTGCCGGTCGATTTCGAGGGAACCCGTTATCTCGTAGCCAAAGAGCCCGAGGCCAGTGCAGTATTTGCTGCGTTGGCAAATGGCGAGCCGCTGACCCCACCCAATACGGGGCCGCCGCGCATCCTGGTATTGAATGCTAACGGGCGGGAAGGCGCAGCTGCGGCGGCAGGGGATCTGCTTGCCACCCACGGGTTCGTTGCCGAAACCGACAATTCTCCGGAATCGGTTGCGGACACGCTCGTGGTCGCAAACCCGGGATGGTTCGGTGAGGCTCAGGCCATCGTGGACGTGCTCGGGGTTGGATCGGCGACGGATGGGGTTGTACCCGCCGGGTCCGATATTGTTGTGTACCTCGGCAGGGATGCCACGTCTTTCGGGACCGATGCGTAGGGGTTGGATTCCTGCGAACACGAGGTCGATTTCCGACCCGTCGGCAATATGGGCAAACTAGCGGCCACGGCATGGTCAGCCGGTTGTAAAGCCGACATATTCACGTGCCGAAAGATCAAGTGCCGATGAGGCAAAAAACACATGTCGCGGAGAGCACAATGGTGGTGCAGAAAGTGATCACATGAATATCGCGGTAATTGGGGCGGGATATGTAGGCCTGGTACAGGCGGCCGGGCTCACGTCCCTCGGTCATACGGTGAGGGTCGGCGAGGCCGATGCCGGCAAACTGGAAACGCTGCGTGCCGGCAAGGTGCCCTTCTACGAGTCGGGCCTCGAACAGCTCCTGTCTGACGGACTCGCAAGCGGCCTGCTGAGCTTCCATCATGACAATCTCGAGGCTGTGGCAGACGCCAGGGTCGTATTCATCGCGCTGCCAACACCTCAGGATGAGGACGGTAGCGCGGACATCTCGTACATCGAGTCGGCCCTCCATGATTTCGGCAAGTCGCTCGGCCATCGCACATTGGTTGTTCTGAAATCAACGGTGCCCGTGGGGTCGGTCGCGAGATTCCAAAAGCAGCTCGACGACATGGGCGTTGAAGTGGTAGTCCTTTCGAACCCGGAGTTCTTGAGAGAGGGAAGCGCGGTTGGCGATTTCAAGCACCCGGATCGGATCGTCGTCGGAACGAGAGATCAGGCGGCCGCCGAGACGATGATCGAGCTGTACCAGGGACTGCAGGCTCCTACCATCGTCACCGATCCTGCGTCGTCGGAGATGATCAAGTACGCATCGAATGCCTACCTGGCGGCCCGGATCACCTACGCCAACGCCATCGCAAACCTCTGCGAAGCAGTCGGGGCGGATGTCAAGGACGTGCTCAAGGGTATGGGCTACGATCGTCGGATCGGCTTTCACTTCCTCAATCCAGGACCTGGATACGGTGGCAGTTGCTTTCCCAAAGACACCCGGGCTCTCGTCGCCATCGCCGATTCGGCCGGCTATGACTTCTCGCTCCTCAAAGGCGTCATCGAGGTCAATCATCAACAACACGAGAGAATGCTCGACAAGGTCACTGGCATGTTGGGTGGCGACGTCGACGGCAAACGCGTCGCGATCTGGGGTCTTGCGTTCAAGGCCGGAACCGATGACCTCCGGGATTCGCCTGCGATGTATCTTGCGACCGCTCTGCAGGATCGCGGCGCGGTGGTAACGGCATATGATCCCCAGGCGTCTAGCTCGGAAATCAAGCAGGTCGAGAGCGCTGTTGAGGCCGCTCGCGACGCCCACCTCCTGTTGATCGCAACGGAATGGCCCGAATTCCAGGGCGTAGACATGCGAGAGGTGCACGGGCTGATGGCTACTGCCAATATCGTCGACGCCCGCAACTTGCTCGACCCACGCGACATGCATCGCCTGAACTTCAATTATGTCGGCGTAGGCCGATGACCCGAGCGCTCGTGACGGGCGGAGCAGGGTTTCTGGGCCGCAATCTCTCCGAGCGGCTACAGGCTGATGGCTACGAAGTTGTTGCGCTCGACAATCTCTCGAGTGCCAGTCCTTTGGGGGTCCCGGACGGAGTCGAGTTCATAGAGGGCGACGTGATCGAGCCTCCGGAAATCGCTGGCCGGTTTACTCACATCTACCACTTCGCATCTCCGGCCTCGCCTCCCCGATACTTGACGGACCCGATTGGCACCATGCGCACCGGGGCTGAGGGAACCCGGCATATGCTCGAGTGGGCTGAGCGCGATGACGCAGTATTCACGTTCGCATCGACCAGTGAGATCTACGGGGATCCCCTCGAGCATCCGCAACAGGAGTCGTATTTCGGCAACGTCGACATCACGTCACCGCGAGCCTGCTACGACGAGGCAAAACGCTATGCCGAGGCACTTGTTCACGCTTTTCACCGCAGTGGCCGTCATACCCGGACCCGCATCGTTCGCGTGTTCAATACGTATGGTCCCGGCATGTCTCCGGACGACGGTCGGGTCGTATCCAACTTCCTCGTCCAGGCGATCAAAGGCGAGCCGATGACGATTCAAGGCGACGGCACTCAGACCCGCTCCTTCTGCTATGTCGACGATCTCATCGAAGGAATAATTCGTCTGTCGCGCAGCGAGGTTGCTCTCCCGGTGAATCTGGGGAATCCAAACGAGATCACGATGCTTGAACTCGCTGATCGGGTAGCCGAAATCGCCGGGGATCCCGGGAAGGTCTTCACCGACCTGCCGCAATCGGATCCCAAGATACGCCGGCCTGACATATCACGGGCAGTCGAGTTGCTGGATTGGAAACCTGTGGTTGAACTTGCCGATGGCCTGGTTGAGACGCACCAATATTTCAAGCAGGTTCTGGCAGGGTGATTCGACAAGCGGTGTTGCTGGTCGGCGGTCGAGGGACGCGAGTGTGGCCCTTGACGGACACGGTGCCGAAAGGGCTGCTGCCGGTGGCAGGCGTTCCGTTCATCGAGCTGCAATTCAGATTGCTGGCCGAGGTGGGGGTCGAGGAAGTCATCCTCGCCATCGGCACGAGCCATGAATCGGCCTGGCGTGCCTATGCCGAAGGGATGACCGAGCCGATCGTCCACCTTGCTGTCGAACACACGAGGCTGGACACGGCTGGTCCTCTGGTCGCGGTACGAGACCATCTCGACGACCGGTTCCTCGTGCTCAACGGAGACGTCGTGTTAGAAGGAAATCTCTCTCAGTTTGTCGAGAATGCCCCTGACCTTCCGGCGGTGCTGTCATTGGTTGCGGTGGATGACACCAGCGCGTACGGCGTGGTTGTTACTGACGACAACGGGAACGTCGAACGTTTCATCGAAAAGCCGCCGCCCGGCACGTCGCCCACCAGCTCGGTCAACGCCGGGATGTACCTGGTGTCTCGCTCCGTGTTCGATGGGTATCCAGAGGGGGCACTGTCCTTCGAACAGACGGTTTTTCCATCATTGGTTGAGCAGGGGCTTCTGGGAGGCGTAACCATCGATGGGGTCTGGTTGGACATCGGGACCCCGCCTCTGTATCTGCAGACACACCGGGACGTTGCTGCCGGTAAATCGAGACTGGTTGAGATGGAACCGTCCCATTTGCACGTGGGCGCCGATGTTGCGGGACAACTCGAGGGTCGTTGGAACTACGTTGCTCCTGGAGCCGTAATCGAACGGGGTGCGAGCGTCAGCGAATCGATCGTGCTCGCCGGCGCGACGATACGACCGGGTTCAGTCGTTCAGGATTCGATCGTCGGTTGGCACGCGATCGTCGATGGGGCTCGCTTGTCGGACAGCACGGTGGTCGGCGCCGAGGCAGTGATCGGTCGCGACTGTGAATTATCGGCCGGCCTGCGCGTTGCCCCCGGGTCGGAGCTCTCTCCAGGCTCAGTAACCTTCGCAGCACCTTCATGACCACCTCACTCATCACTGGCGGAGCAGGATTCATCGGGTCTCACCTTGCCGACCGGCTTGTTGCCGAGGGCCACGACGTCCTGATCGTCGACAATCTCTCCAAGGGTCGGTTGGACCGCCTCACCGGAGTCCTGGATGACGGAGCCCGGCTCATTGATCTCGACATCACCTCGCCTGAAATAGGTGCACTGTTCTCTGACGTTCGGCCGGACCTCTTGTTCCATCTCGCCGCCCAGAGCGCAGTTCGACCATCTGTAGATGATCCCGTGTTCGATGCAACGGTCAATGTCGTGGGCACCGTGAATCTGCTGGAGGCCGCTCGCCTCAGTGGCACGCAACGCATTGTGTTCGCGTCATCGGGTGGCGCCATATACGGAGAAGTGACGGAACCCGCCACCGAGCTCCAGCCAAAACGTCCTGACAGTCCCTATGGCATATCCAAGAAGATCGTCGAGGACTATTTTCGGTTCTTTCGAGATCAATACGGTCTCGACTACATGGCGATGGCTCTGGGAAACGTATATGGGCCGAGACAGGACCCGTACGGCGAGGCGGGCGTAGTCGCGATTTTCGCGCGGTTGATGCTCGATGGGAAAGCTCCGACGATCAACGGAGATGGTTCCCAGCAACGCGATTATGTGTTTGTCTCGGATGTCGTCGATGCGTTCGTCAAGGCGAGCACCGTGGGAGGCGGCCGGTTGCTCAATATCGGAACCGGTGAGGCCACCTCCGTTTCTCAGCTCTACAGCGCTTTGGCAGGGGCAGTCGGGTTCGAGGGCGCACCCATTCATGGTCCTGCCAAGGCGGGCGATTTGGCACGGAGCGTGATCGACGCCACTGCAGCCCGGGAACATCTCGACTGGGCTCCGCGGGAAACCCTCGAGTCGGGGCTCAACAAGACTGTTGCCTGGTTCCGGGATTCGTCCTAGAGAAAGAAGTCCTCTGCGGGCGAGCGGACCAGGTCTGTTGCTTTTCCGTTCCCGACGGTAGGTGGCTCCAGCCTGAGACCACGAACCACCGCGACCGGGACCATCGTCGCTTTGCCCATTACCAAATCTGCTGCAGCTGCGATCTCGTCGATAATGGCAATTTCGGTTACCTCCATGATCCGACCGGTGTGATCCGCTTGGTTCCGATGATCGATCAACGCGGGAAGGCCTGCGATGCCGATCGCAACGTCCACGAGGCCGCGTCGCCATGCCCGGCCGAACGTATCGGTGACCACCACCGACACATCAACCTCGAACCGGCGCACCATCGCATCTCGCAGAGATGCCGCCGACCGATCGGGATGCACGGGTAGCAATACGACGCGATCTCCCGGCACATTGGAACGATCGACTCCGGCGTTCGCGCAGATATAGCCGTGGCGGGTTCGAGTGATGGTCAGATCGCCTCGTCTCCGTAGGATTGCGGAGGCTTCGGATTCGACGAGGGAGGCGACTGACCCGTCGCGAGTTACCGCAAACCGACCTTCCGCCTTCGAAACGATCTTGTGGGTGACGACGACGATGTCGTGGTCCCGGAGCCTGGTAAGTCGGCGGGTGATCGCGTCACCGATGATGTCGGCGAGCGGTGCTCCGGTTTCGATCTCTGGGATATCCGGGATTCCGAACACCGCCAGGTCGGGCTTCACGTCCACAGCGTGCCGAACCACTCGCCAAAATCGGCACCCCGCTCTGGGGTGTTCATCATCGTGTCGTGGACAATGCACTCCACGTCGCCATCTGGCGGCTCCTGATCGACGATCAGATGTGAGAGTAGCCCGTCGTAGGAGTCGACTACGCCTGCGTGGGATGGGTCGTAGCCAAGCGAAGCCATGACCCGGTCGGTTGGACCTTTGACCGGTCGGCCTCCCACAAATGGGCTGACTCCGACGACCGTAGGCGCCATCCGCACTGACTCCCGGATTTGGGGGATAGCCAGAATCGGCCAAATCGAGAGAGGAGGATTGCTCGGAGCTATGACTAGCAGGTCGGCCCCTTCGATCGACTCGACAACTCCCGGCGCGGCTTTGGCTTCGGCGGCGTTTTGGAACGTGAGGCCATCGACGACAGGTCCGGCGCCGTGGATGACAAAGTACTCCTGGAAGCTGAGTTCACCCATCGTTGCTGTGTGGACTCTCGTGGGGACGGGTTGGTCGGACGCCGGAAGAACAGATGCACCGATGTCGAAACAAGTTGAGATATGACGGGTGATCGATGAAAGCGGCTCGCCTGATGCAAGGCTTTGGGTACGCATGACATTGAGTCCGAGGTCGAGATCACCTAGACGAAAGGTGGTGTCCATGCCCAATGCAGCCAGACTGTCCATCGCAAAGAAGGTGTCGTTTCGTCGTCCCCACCCGTCATCGCCTTCCACGCCCGCGAGTGTGTAGACGACCGAGTCGAGGTCAGGCGAAATGGCGAGGCCGTACATAGACTCATCGTCGCCGATATTGACGATGACGGTCAGGTTCTCGTCCGGCACTGCACTGGTCAAAGCGCGAGCCATGCGGGCCCCACCGACGCCCCCGGCGAGCAAAGTGATCTGAAGGTCGTTGCGTCTCATGGTGATTGTCTCAAGAATTAGCCGATGTCCGCTGTTTCCCTAGCGCCGCCGATGGCGACCTCGATCGCCGCCGTCGTGATGCTATCGGGCGACGAGGACCCGTTGGCACTCGAAGGAATTGCCGGCCAAACGGTCTCCGCCGACGTGGTGTCGACGATCGATCATTCTGCACTCAACGACATCCTCACACAGCTGGACTCCTCAATTACCCATATCTGGCTTCTCGACGCAACCACCTACGCCCGTCCAGACGCATTGGAGGCACTCCTGCGGGAGATGTCAAGGCTCGATGCCGACGTCGTGGGCAGCAAGGGGTTGAGCGGATTCGAGTCGGGTCGACTCGACTCGGTTGGGTTCTCGACCGACGTGCTCGGTGAGACCCATCGCGGGTTCGACTCAGGCGAACTCGACCAGGAACAGTACGACGTCGTCCGGGACATCGGATATGTGTCGGCGGCCTCCATGTTGATTCGCCGCGACGCCATGCAGAAGGCCGGAGGCTTCGATGGGAGACTCGATCCGGAGAGCGCATCTCTCGATCTCTGTCAGCGAATCAGGCTCGCCGGAGGAAGAATCATCGTCGCTCCTTCTTCCGAGGTCGACGTGTCCGACGCGTTCCGTCGTGGAACGCCATTTTGGCAGCGTGAGGCCGGCCGGCTCAGGTCCGTTCTCAAGGCCTACAGTCCGATCACTCTGTGGTGGGTGTTGCCCGTTGCCCTCCTGGTGGGGCTTCTGGACGGAGTTCTGAGTCCGCTTCGCAGACGATTCACGCTTCCTGGTTTCATTGCTGGAGTTGGTTGGAACATCGCCCATCTTCCGGAAACGCTGCGGCAGAGACGCTCGGTTGTCCGGACCGTTGGGGATGAGGAGCTTTTCCGCTACCAACGCCGGGGGTCGCTCCGCCTGAGCCAGGTCGGGGCGTCCATCGCCAGCCTCTTCAGCTCCACTCCGCTTGCTCGCAACGTCGTCACCCTCGTCGACACGGGCGAAGAAGCGCTGCTTCGACCAAACTGGGTCTGGCCGACCGGCATTGTGGCGGTTGTTCTTTTGGGCACGAGAACGCTGTTCGGCCAGGGTCTCCCCACCGCGGCCTACTCGATGCCACTCGCTGATTCGGCGTCGGGGATGCTGCGGGCGTATGCCGGGGGCTGGAACGCAGCCGGTTTGGGAAGCCCCGAGCCATACCGCCCCGGCGTCGCGATCTCGGCACTCGGCCAACTTCTTGTCTTGGGAAACGCCGAGATAGGCGGCTGGCTTTTGACCTTCAGCGCGGTCCTGGCCGGTGCTGCCGGGATGTCCAGGCTGCTCGACCGGTTGGGAGTGGGGCTCGGCGGCAGGTATTCGGGAGCCCTGCTGTATGTGGTCGGTCCAGCGGCCTGGTCCATCTCTCAGGCGGGGGCGTGGCCAACACTCATCGCAGCCGCGGTGGTTCCCTGGGTCGTCCATATGGCGCTTCGTCCCCGGGTCGGATTGGTTGACGCGTTATCCGGGATTGCGGTCATGGCGCTGCTGACAGCTTTCGGCGCAGGATTCTCGGTTCCGATCATTGCAGTGCCGACAATCGTGCTCGTCCTGCTCACCCTCACCGATCCCAAACGAGGCGGTTTCCCAATGGCCATGGGCTCCCTGAGTGCCATTGCCGCGATCCCCCTGTTGCTGCCATGGGTCGGGCTCGTCGGCTCGTACGACATCGTGTCACGGTCAGGCTATGGCTTCTTCTGGTCCCCCAACACCTGGGTCGTGGTGGCGCTCGGCATCGTGTTCATCGTTGTGCTCGTTGCCGGCACCGGCCCCGCTGCCAAGGTGGCCGGATGGGGAGGTCTCCTTGTGGCGCTCGGGGCCACCGTCTCGCGGAATTCTCATCGCGACATCCTCGGAAGCGAAATCGGCCTGGAGGTTTCTTTCGCCGCCGTTCTTGTCGCTTCGGTGGGGATTTCGGTCATCGCCGGTGCAGCTTTGATGGAGCAGCGGCGTGGCATGCAATGGACAAGGTGGCTTGGCGGTCTCATGGTGATCGTGTTGTCAGTGGCAGTGTTTCCTTATGTGTTCTTGGGTCGGGGCGGACTACCGGGATACGAATTTGATCGACTTGTACGATTCACGGTCACCGACGCCGCCGACCCCGGGCAGGGAAGTTCCCGCATCCTTCTGATTGGTGCGCCCGGCACGCTTCCCGGCGACAGCAGGCCACTCACCGATGCGCTGAGCTTTCGAGTCGTATCTGCTCCGGGGCCGAATATCTCGGAATTGTGGCTTCCGTCTGAGCGAATCGGAGACATCGAGATGGAGGCGATTCTCAAACGGGTGCTCGACGGCGACACGATCAGGGGAGGATCAGAGTTGGCGCCGTTCGGTATTCGCTGGATTATCGCTACCAGCCCTAATCCTCTAACCCCTCGCCTGCGCGGGCAGCTCGATCTCGCCGAGCTCGGTCAGGCACCGGATGGTGCGTTCGAGATCGAACCGTGGATTTCCCGGGCTGTTGATGACCGTGGAAACAAATGGTTGTTTTCGCTACCCGACTATCAATTCGCAGGCGACGGCGGCACAAGTGTCAGGATCGCAGAGAATGCAGATGACCGATGGGGCCCAGGCGATTTCGTCCAGGACGTCTGGGCAGGTGTCGTCGAGAACGGAAACAGTGAGGTTGTGTCGTACAGAGGCTCGATAGTCCTCAGGAACTTGACCTGGCTATCGCTGGCACTCACAATCCTTTATCTCATTGCGGGAGTTCTAGGCACCAGGCTGAGGAACGTACGGGAAGAGGATTCTTCTTGATTTACCGTGCCGTCGTGATCGCCGTGGTCGTGATCGTCTCTGGATTTGCGTGGATCTCGCTCCCACCCGTGGCCCCGGCCGAAGAAGATCCGGCGCCCGAACCGTTGTCCGGAATCCAATCGGGTGTCTTTTATTGCGTTGGATCAGGCGTCGGATCTGAAGCAACCTTCCAGGCGGTTGCAGGGTCAGCGGCGACGTCACTCATCTCGATCCTCGACTCGAATGTCGTGGTCGACACGGTCGAGGTATCGAGGGAGGGGGCGGGGACAGCAGCATTCAAACCCCCTGGTCAGCTTTTCACGGGCGGGGCAGTCATCGAAGTCGGCACCGAGGACGCCGGAGCATCCTGGATCAACGAGGAATCGACACGCGCTACCGCGACAACGTGTTACGCCGAACCGCGCAGTTCATGGACGCTATATGGAGGCCCCATCGGATCCGCCGACCGGCTGGTGTTGCGACTGATGAATCCCTTGCTCTCCAGTGGAAAGGCCGACGTGCGCCTCACTACCGAGTTTGGACCCGAGCCCATCACCGAGCTCGAAGCCGTCGGCGTTGCTCCCCGCAACGTGATCGAAATACCCCTCCATGAGATCCTGGGGCAACGAACGATGGTGAAGATCGCCGTAGATGTCACAGACGGACGACTCCTTCCGGCCGTGGTGACCACAACCACGAATGGAATCGCTACCTGGCGGGCGGAGCGTGCTACGACCGACTGGTATCTGCCGACAGTTCGGGTGGGCGACGTTGTCGGCGAAATCGCCGTAACCAACCCCCGGCAGGAGCAGGTGGAGGTGGAGTACACCGGAATCGATTCGAGCGGTGTTTCGGGCCAGGAAACCGCGGTCCTCGAGCCCCTCGGGCACCTTGTCCTGCCTGCAACGTCTCTGGGTCCGGTTGTACTCGGAGCCCGGATATCGGCGTCGAGCCCGGTGATCGTCTCGCTTGTCGGCGACAGCGAGTCTGGACGGTACGGAGAATCTGCGATAAGTGAGCTGTCGGCGCGGTGGATGGTGGCGGGGCCTTCGCGCGGCGGCGCCATTGATATCTGGATTCTGAATCCCAGTCCCTCCGAGGCGAACGTGACCGTGGGAGAAGGGCCTTCTTCCCGCACCGTCCGTATCCGATCCGGCACATCGGCACACATCACGGTCGAATCGCCGGAGGGTTCGTTGATCACCTCAGATCAACCCATCGCCGTTTCCTGGTCTACGCAGGGGAGACTGAGCCTTTCCAACGCATCACCGCTCGATTTCGAATGACGACATGAAAGCAATCACCGCGCAACATCCTCTACCGTGTCGGCTATGGAGCGTTGTGTCAAATGCGGCTATCCGGCCACGACCCTGATGACGTACGAGTATGGCGAGAGAGTTATGGCGGTCCGCCCCATCGACACTGCCGTGAGGCCACAGGGAGCCATCGGTCTCTGTGCCGGCCATGCCATGACGCGGACCGCCCCGGTGGGCTGGCGTCTGATCGATGAGCTGAGCTCAGAAATGCCGTTGTTTGTAATCGGGGACAATCGCGATGGCCCTTGATGTCGACATGTTGGATTGGGTACGAGAACTGGGCGAGGCCGATCTCAGACGCCTCGCGATGATCGTGTCGGCTCGCCTGGGCACGGCCGGTGCCGGAGTAGATCCGGCCATCAAGGTTGGATTCCGACCCCAGTCGGTCAGATGCGGGAAAACCGATTGCTCGTCCTGTCCACACGGTCCCTACTGGTATGCATATTGGCGAGAAGGTGGAAGGCCCCGGTCACTGTATCTAGGAAAACTCGACGAATCAGAGTTGGAATCCGTTGCGCGACAAAAACAGGTCCCCGGGTATGCTGACGCCCCATGACTACCAAGCAACCGTGCGAGGATTGCGGCAACACCAAGACGACGGAGATTGATCTGAGTCTCGCCGACGGAACCGAGGTCACGTTTGTCTCCTGTTCGAACTGCGAAGCGCGATGGTGGGACAAGGGTGGGCGGCGCGTAAAACTCGAGAAAGTGCTGGATCTGGCACGTAAAGCTTCGACGTAGTTCGCTGTATCCAACTCCGGTCACCTGCCGGTTAATTCCATTCAACCCCAGTCAAGAGGACATCCGATGACGGCTTTGTCCGATCCTTCAGCGTCTGGTACCACGTGGTGGCCCGACTTTCGCCGACCCCGGAACATGGCGATGGTGGTGGTGGCCTTGCTCACCTTCGTCATTTTCGTGGTCATGCAGCCGTGGGAGATCTTCAAGAACACAACTCCCACGGGCGGCGACATGGGCGCACACGTTCTCGTGCCTGCCTATCTGCGCGATGTACTGCTTCCCGAGGGCCGGGTTGCTGGTTGGAGTAACGATTGGTTTGCCGGGTTTCCGATCCTGTACTTCTATTTTCCCTTGCCGGCCTTGCTCATTGTGGCCCTCGATGTGATCATTCCCTACGGCATCGCATTCAAGCTTGTCGCCATCGGTGGCCTGTTATTGATGCCGATCGGCTCCTACGTCCTTGCGAAAGGGATCGGCGCGTCCCGTCCCATCGCCACGATCGCCGCTGCCGCCGGCACTGGCTTTGTGTTTCTCGAGAGCTACGCAATCTTTGGCGGGAACATAAAGTCGACCATGGCCGGCGAGTATTCGTTTTCGTGGTCGATGGCCTTTTCGCTGATTTATCTCGGGTTCGTCATTGACGACGCTCGACGAGGCAACGGATTCCGGGCACGGTCGGCGCTGGCTCTTGCTGCGATGGCGTTGAGCCACATCATTACGACGATGCTGGTGGCGCCGGCGTCTCTACTGCTCCTGCGGTATCCGAATCGAACGGGACGGATCGTCACCTTGATTGCCGGGTTCGCTCTATCTGCGTTCTGGACGATCCCGTTGCTGGCGAATATTGCGTATACGACGGACATGAATTGGGTGCCCCTGCGCTTTTTCGGTTCTCCCGAGGCGGGTGGACCGCTTCCCACCGAATTGTGGCTGATCTTGCCTCTCGCAGTGGTGGGCGTAGCCGTATCGGTATGGAAGCGTTACACGATTGCGCCGCTCCTGGTGATCGGGCTCCTCCCCGTTGTCGTATATCCGTTCCTGGAGGGCAAGCTCTGGAACGGGAGGTGGCTGCCATATTTCTTCTATATGGTCACATTCTTCACGGGCATTGCCGTGGGTGCTGCTGCGGTATCGGTAGCAAGGAGATGGTTCGGTGCGCCGCGGTCCTGGGCTTGGATCACCCTCGCGGCGGCGGCGGCGACTGTGCTTCCCTTCATCATCGGATCGCAGAGTGCCCCGGGCTGGGCCAACTGGAACTTCTCGGGTTATGAGGCAAAGCCTGCCTATTCCGAATATGACGCCCTCATGGATTCGATCGACGGGTTGCCGCCCGGGCGAGTCATGTGGGAGGCCAATAGCGAACTCAATCGATACGGGACGCCCATGGCTCTCATGCTCACGCCCTTCTGGAGCGAGGGACATCCTTCGATGGAAGGTTTGCTGTTTGAATCGTCCCTGACGACGCCGTTTCACTTCCTCAACGCGGCTGAGATGAGTGTGGCCCCGTCCAATCCGATTCCTGGATTGCCGTACAACGGATTCGATCTCGACCGCGCTCTCACTCGTATGGACTTGTTCAATGTTTCCTATTACGTCACGTTTACAGAAGAAGCCACGACGGCTGCAGTCGATCACCCCGATTACGAGCTCGTCGCTACATCCAATCCGTTCTCGATTTTTGCACTGCCCCAAAGTGATCTCGTCGTGATTGCCGATTTCGAACCAGTTGTCTTCGAAGCAGAAGACGTCGGCATCGTCGACAGGGCGAGAACCCTTGTCTCCGACCCCGAGGTCACCGATTTTGATCAGGTGGCAATCCAGTGGTACGCAGAACCCGGGAATGCGCCGTACTGGGTCACCGCCGCTGGACCGCCTGCATGGAGGAGAATCGACGAGTCTTTGGCCGGCCTGTCCGATTCTGCTCCGATAGGAGGTCAGGGTGTGGTCTCGAATGTGGTGCTCGAAGATCATCGTGTCTCGTTTTCGACCACCGCAATCGGTGTGCCCCACCTTGTGAAGGTGTCATATTTCCCCAATTGGGATGCCACAGGGGCGTCCGGACCGTATCGGGCTACCCCTTCGTTCATGGTCGTGATTCCTACCCAGGAACAGGTCGAGCTGAACTTCAGGCGCTCGGATGCCGAGACCGGAGGCGCAGCCTTGACGTTGGCGGCGCTGGTTGTGGTGCTCGTGGGGGCTGTTTGGGAAGACCGTCGGCAGAAATCCTCCCTGTGAAGACCTATCTCTCGACATTCCGTAACCGGGAGTCGGCGGTACAGCTCTTCAAATTGGTATTCATAGGTGGTTTCAATACCGTCCTGACGTTCGCGATATTCAATGTGTTCTTGTTCCTCGGTGTGCGGGCGAGCATTTCATCGGCGATCGCATGGACGCTGACGATCTTTACGGCCTATTACCTGAACCGCCGGTGGACGTTTGGTTTGCGGTCCGGGGCATCGGGCATGGAAACCGGTCGGTTCTTCGCGGTGAATGCGGCAGCTTTCATTGTCACCGCAGGTGCGTTGGAATTCGGCGAGTGGGTGTTGGATGGTCTATCTACGCTCGAAGCCAATCTCATTCAGCTGGCAATGGCGGGATTCCTCGTATTTCCGAAGCTGGCGGCCTACCGGGACGCTGTGTTTCGAGTTAACGCGTCAGATTCCGCTTGAGCCGGGCCAGGCCGGCAAGCGTTCTCGGGATCCTCTTGACGAACGATGATCGAGCCGGGCGAATCTCTACGACAACGGCCGGTACCTCGACGATGCGGGCTCCGTTGCGCTCGGCGCGCAATATGAGCTCGGTGTCAAACAGGTCCTGGGTCGAGATCACATTCGGCGTGATCTCATCGATGACCGAGCGTCTGATTGCCTTCATTCCATGAGTATCGGTGACGCCCGACCGGAATCCGATGCGCAGGATCACGTTGAAGATCCTCGTACCCATGCGGCGCAGCAGAGTTCTGCGATCGTCGGCTTCCGGGTCCCGTTTTGAGGCCAGGACGATATCAGCCCGGCCTGAGTTCTCAACAACTTGATCGATGAACCGCCGGGAGAAGTAGTCGATATCGAACGCCACCACCCAATCGCCCTCGGTCTCCAGAAATCCCTTTCGAAGAGCCGCCCCGTAGTCCGCTTGACGGTTGTGCAAAACCCGGAGCCGTGAATCCATGGCCGCAAGGCGCTCGGCGACCAGCCGGGTGTCATCCCGCGCTCCGTTTTCTATCAACGTGACGTCGTACGGGGTCGGAAGGTCGGTGAGCTCCTCCCACAACCGCTCCAGAGCTTCGCCGAGAAACGTCGCCTCGTTGTGAACAGGAATAACGATGGAGATGTGGTCAACCGTCATGCTGGTCGCTTTCACGTGTCAGGGGTGGGCTCGGGCAAAGTCAGCTATGCACGGAGTCACGCTAGCGCTCGAACCCCGATCGGGTTCCCGCTGCTGGGCTGATCGGTTGACCGGCCCCGCCTGGCGGTCGTGAACAGGCCCGGGTGCGCCAGGCATAAGATGTTGCCGTGGATATCGAAGAGATTTTCAAGGCATATGACATTCGCGGGCTCACCGACGGCCAACTGACGGAGTCCGCTGCCCAACTGATCGGCTCGGCCTTTGCCGAGTTTGTCAAATCTGAAGACAGCGCCGCCGTCGTCGTGGCGGTCGGCTACGACATCCGGCACAGTTCCCCCGGGTTGGCTGCTGCGTTTCGCGATGGGGTCAATCGACAGGGAACCGATGTAATCGATCTCGGCTTGATGGCGACCGACATGATCTACTACGCGGCCGGGGCACTCAATGTGCCAGGAGCCATGATCACGGCATCGCACAACCCGAAGGAATACAACGGCATCAAGCTCTGCCGGGCCGGCGCACTGCCCATTGGTGTTGATTCCGGTCTCACCGAAATCAAGCAACTCGTGCTGGACCCGCCTGCGCCGGCCGATACGCCCGGAAGCCAGAGCCCGAAGGATGTCAGGGGTGACTACGTCGATCATCTGTTCGAGATTGTCGACGCTTCCGCGTTCAATGAAATGTCGGTCGCGGTCGATGCCGGAAACGGCATGGCTGGAGTCGTGATCGAGCAGGTATTCGGTCGGATTCCGAGCAAGCTTCATGGGCTGTATCTGGAACCCGATGGCGACTTTCCCAATCACCATCCGGACCCGCTTCGACCCGAGAATCTCGAGGATCTGTTGAGGGAGATGGAATCATCTCCGTACGACCTCGGCGTGGCATTTGACGGCGACGCTGATCGCGCGTTCTTCATAGATGACGAGGGGACAGCCCTTCCGGGGAGTACGACGACCGCGATCATTGCGAGGTGGTTCCTAGCCCGGGAGCCGGGCGCCACGATTGTGCACAACCTCATATGTTCGAAGGCGGTTCCCGAGACGGTGGAGGCGATGGGAGGCACTCCCATTCGAACAAGGGTGGGACACAGCTACATCAAAGAGGTGATGAAGGAAAGCGGCGCCATCTTCGGCGGTGAGCATTCCGGTCATTACTACTTTCGCGACAACTTCCGGGCCGATTCGGGCATGCTGGCCATGCTGGTGTTGATGCAAGTCATGGCCGAGGATGGCAGGAAGCTCTCCGAAATCCGGACCGAGGTCGAGCCGTACCAGCAATCGGGTGAGATCAACTTCCGGGTCGAAGAAAAAGAGGCCATGGCCCGCTTGATAGGTGAGAAGCTGGGTGGCCAAGCTGACCACCTCGACGGATTGACGCTCACGTTTGACGATCGATGGTTGAATCTGCGGGCCTCGAACACCGAGCCCGTGCTCCGTCTGAACGTAGAGGGGCCTGATGCGGTGGCGGTGGATGAAACCGTCGACCAGGTCGCGAGCATCATTTCTGGTGCCGGGGGAGAACGCGTCTGAGTTAGGGTTCTGCGCCCTGACCCGGAGAATCATGAGCGACATCACCGATCCAGCAATGGCGCCCGGCGGCCACCTCCGACTCGAATGGGCTTATCGGCGTATGCCCGTGCTTCAGCATCTTCGCGAGCGCTTCGTTGCCGACAAACCGCTGGCGGGTCACAACGTCGCAGCTTGCTTACACGTCACGGCGGAGACAGCGAACCTCATGGAAGTCCTTCGGGACGGTGGCGCTGAGGTATCGCTGTGCGCGTCCAATCCGCTCTCAACGCAGGATGACATCGCCGCCGCGCTTGTCGAAAGGGGCATTCCGGTGTTTGCGCGCCGGGGAGAAGATACTGAGACCTACTATCAACATTTGAACGCCGTGCTCGACACGAACCCTTCTGTCACCATGGACGACGGTGCCGATCTCGTGACGCTGCTCCACACGACCCGCCAGGACATCACACCTCTGGGATCGACCGAAGAAACCACGACCGGAGTCATACGTCTCAAAGCGATGGCGGCGGAAGGTGAGCTCCGGATTCCGGTGGTGGCTGTCAATGACTCGGCGACAAAGCACCTCTTCGATAACAAGCACGGAACAGGTCAGTCTGCGATTGATGGGGTGCTGCGCGCGACCAACATCCTGATAGCCGGCCGGACCGTCGTCGTCATCGGATATGGTGATTGCGGCCAGGGAGTAGCCCAGCGCGCCGATGGTCTCGGCGCCAGGGTCATCGTGGTGGAGGTCGACCCGGTGCGTGCCCTCTCTGCGGCTATGGAGGGCTTCGAAGTCAGAACTGCGGACCAGGCAGCTGCGGAGGGAGACCTCTTCTTCACGGTCACCGGCGACATCCACGTGCTCCGTGGCCAACACTTCGACGTGATGAAGGATGGAGCCATCCTCGCCAATGCCGGGCACTTCGATGTCGAATTGGATCTGGCACACCTTCGTGAGGTAGCCGTCGCCCGGCGTGAGATCCGCAGCGAACTCGAGGAGTTCGAACTTGCCGACGGCCGGCGAATCATCGTGATCTCCGAGGGCCGGCTCGTCAACCTGAGCGCCGCTGAAGGACATCCGGCAGATGTGATGGACATGTCATTTGCCAACCAGGCAATGGCGGCTGAATGGCTCCTGGCCAACCACCAGGACCTGGAGCCCAGGGTCTATCGATTACCCGAAGACGTTGATGCCGGGGTTGCGGCAATCAAGCTTGCGTCGATGGGATTCGATCTGGAAACCCTCACGGCCGAGCAGGTCGACTACTTGGAAAGCTGGCGCCACGGTACGTAGACCTTGATCGGGGCTCCACTGGGGAGCCCCGATCGATGAGCAGACCGCTGTGCCACGGGTAGCCGCCTGCTGACTATGGGAGGTTGGCGTCTGGCTCTACGAGGACTTGTGGAAGGGTCCGTTTTGCCTCCGCCGCTTTGATGACGTCTTCGATTTCGTCGTCGATGAGTTCCTCGCGATCTATCAGAGCATCGCGGAGAGCTTCGACGATATGGAGATTCGCCGACATCAACCGCGTCACTTCGAGTTTTTGGGCGACCAGGATGTCGTCGACTGCCTCTCTGGACGATTTGTCTCCCAGAACTTTTGCCGCGAGGTTTCCGCTGAATGGGTTGTTTTCGAGGGCTCGAAACGACACGAGCGAATCCCCCAAGCCGAGGCTTCCTACCATCTCAACGGCCGAATTGGTTGCGGCCAGCAAGTCGCCCGCGGGCCCGGTTCCAGACTCGCCAAAGAACAACTCCTCGGCCACCATTCCGCCGAGTGAGATTTGGATACGCGAGAGGATCTCGCTCTTTGAGCGAAGAAACCGCTCCTCCTGATCGCTATGTCCGAGCAGCCCGAGTGCGTCCCGTCGCTTAATGATCGTGAGAATGTCCAGGTGGATGTCTTCACCGACGAGCCATGCAATCGTTGCATGCCCGGCTTCGTGGGTTGCGATCGCAATTCGCTCATGATCGGGATAGTCGGTCGGTTGCCCCAAGCCGATTTCCACCTCGAGACGTGCCACGCGCAGGTCGGGCATCGTCAAGGCGTCTCGACCATCCTTGAGTGCGACCAGCAGCGCTTCATCGAACAAACGCTCGAGATATGCAGGCGTGTACCCCATGGTCGATGACGCCAGGTCCTGACGTGGTTTCGGATCGTCGAGGGAGGGATCATGCGCCTTCTTGTCGAGGAAGTAATCGATGAGGTCCATCCGGCCGGACCGGCTCGGCACACCGAAGTGCAGGATCCGATCGAATCGGCCCGGTCGAAGAAGGGCAGGGTCGAGCTGATCAGCCCGGTTGGTTGCAGCGATCAACAAGATGTTGACAGATGGAGCAGGCCGCGTTCTGAGGTGTCGATCGTCGGGTAGAAATCGATTGGCCCGGCCGATGAGCCAGTTGGCAAGGCGGGTCGGGCGATCTGGCTCGTCGAAACTCTGCATCTGGATCAGCAGCTCGTTGACGACTCCACCCACACCCTCGGAAATGCTCGGATGGATCTCCATGCCCTCGGAAGTCATTGCAGAGGCACCCGACATGCCACCACGCTTGGCTCCGATGGCGTCGATCTCTTCGATGAAACCTATGGCGCCACCCTCCCGGCGAGCTGCCTTGCGCAGTGCCCGAAAGTATGAACGGATCTTGCGTCCAGTCATCCCGTACCACATGGACTGAAATGCGGTCGAGCTCACGAACAAGAAGGGGACTCCGGCTTCTTTCGCCATGGCCTTGGCGACATGCGTCTTTCCGGTCCCCGGTGGTCCTTCGAACAGGACACCGCGGCGGGGGCGACCCCCCATGCGATCCGCGAACTTTCGATGGTCCAGGAATACCTGGAGAGTGTGGCGAACCTCTTCCACTACCGGTCCGATTCCCTTGACGTCGTCGAAACCGACGTCGATTTGGTCCGGGGCGTACAGGACGTGGGGCGAGCGACCGTTGCCGAGCATGGGCCCGATCAGCACGACACCGATCAAGGCCACCAGAATCAGACCGGGCATCCATATGGCGAGGTCCTCGGAGATGGGTGGGAGGCCGAACTCGATCGGATTGCCGGACAGATAGCGATACCACCACCATATGACGAAGGGCGAGAGCGCGATCAGGATGCGCTTCAACCGGCGTTGCCGGTGGCGTTCTCTCGTCTCGGCTACGTCTACGCCCTTGGCCATGTGTGTGGCTCCCTCTTACAGCTGTTAGCTACCCGTGATCATCAACTTACATCCGGCACGGTTCCCTGTCTTTCGGTTGTGTGTCGTATTTGGGTGGTATTCAGATCTGATGTGCGAGGTATGTTCACGGATCACGTTGCCAATTGTCCTGCCGGATACGTTGCCGGGAATGAGGATCGGGTCCCATGCCCCAAAGCTCGCTCGAGTTGTTTGCGAAGGGTGTCGGCTGAGAATGCGGCGAGCGCCCGACCGGCTGATCGAAGATATTCCGATTCGAACTGCGTTTCGTCACGAGGGTCCGGCAGCTTCTCTGGTGCATCAGCTGAAGTACCGCGGTCACACCGGCCTGGTCAACGTGTTCGCTCCGGCGATGCTGGAGGCCTTGCCGTCAGACGCGGCGGTTCTCGTGCCGATACCCCGTGTCTGGGCACGCCGCGTACGGTACGGAATCGATCCGGCGGTCGAGCTGACGATGGCTATGAGCCGGACTGTCGGCTTACCCGTTGTCCGCGCCCTCGTTGCGCCGCCACTGGGCGCCGCTCGTGCCGGGAGGCGGAAGCAGCACCGCGACGTGGTGCGGTTTCGGGTCCGTAGTTCGGTTCGGGGTGCAGTTGTGGTCGATGATGTTGTGACAACAGGCGCAACCATGCGGTCGGCGATAGCGACTTTGGGCCGACAAAGCGTGATCGCCGGGCTCGCGGCCACCGCGGCGGTTTAGGATCAGCGATGCGGCGTACTGTTGAGCGCGCGGAAGTACACGACGACAAACTCAGGCAAATGCCAGCTCACCCAAGACCAACCCCGGAGTAAGAACCCACCGAGCCATGGTCGTGCCAGGTACTCCCGCCATGGCCTGCGGCCGGGGGAAAGCCCGCAATCCACGAGCCCACGTAGCCCGCGAATGATCACGAAAGAGTCAACGACAAAGGAGGACAAGCATGGATGTCAACATCCACGGACGACACCTGAACCTATCGGACGGATTGCGAGACATGGCGGAAGGGAAGATCGAAGCCGCTACGAGATTCTTTGAGGGCAAGGTTGTCAAGGTCGACGTGGAGTTCTCGGAGGAGCCCAATCCACGGCAGGTTGACAGTCGGCACCAGTGCGAGATCACGGCCAACGTCGCCCAGCACCTCGTACGGGTCGAATCTCACGCTTCCGACCGTGCGGCCGCCTTCGACGACGCGGTGGATCGATTCGAGCGGCAACTTCGAAAGTTGAAAGAACGCCTCATTCAGAAGCATCGCACTGACGACCACAAACGACTCAATGCTGAGGGGTTTCCGGACGATGAATCAGAAGACACAGATGATGTGCAAATTGAACGGGTCAAGCAGTTCATCTTGAAACCAATGACCCCGCAAGAGGCGGTACTGCAAATGGAGTTGCTAGGACATGCGTTCTTCTTCTTTCTCAATGCAGAAACCGATCAGCACGCAGTTGTGTACTGGAGGAAGAACAAATCGGTAGGACTGATAGAGGCTTCATGACCAGAGTGCTGGTTGTAGACGATGCGCCAATCTTTCGAGCGGGACTGCGGGCCGCTCTCATTGACGCGGGCTTCGACGTGGTCGGAGAGGCGGAGGATGCCAGTTCCGCGATTGTCGAAACCGAGGTTCTGCAACCCGAGCTCGTCGTTCTCGACGTCCTCATGCCAGGTCAGTCCGGACTCGAAGTGGTCCCCAAACTGTTGACAGCCGCTCCCAACACCAAGATCGTCTTGCTGACCACCAGTGAATCAGAAGAGGACATGCTGGCGGGGATCAAGTCGGGCATTCGCGGATACGTGATCAAGGACACGCCATTCGAGGAATTGGTCAGCTCGATCGCCGCGGTGCTATCCGATGGGGCTGTCGTGTCTCCCAAGATGGCTGCAAAGCTGTTTGAAACAGTTCGTAATCTGCTGAAACATCGCGACCTCGTTTCTAGTCGTCGGCCGACGCTGACGGGCCGGGAGATCGAGGTACTCCAACTTGTTGCGCAGGGCTACACAAGCCGGGAAATCGGCGAAAAGCTGTACATCTCCGAAAACACGGTCAAAAACCATGTTCGAAACATCCTTGACAAGCTGGGCCTGCATTCTCGAAACGAAGCAGTGCTCTATGCGTTGAGGGAGAATCTGATTGATCTCGGCTGATGGACGATCCGAAGGAGATCGCAACTGAGATTCTCATGGCCCTCAGCATGGCCTGGAATACTGTCAATCTCTACGATCATGAGCCCGAGAAGCAGCCGGCTTTCCAAAAGAGCTTGCGACGACTGCAGGAGCAGTCCACCCACGCCATTGCTATCTCCGTAAGGCTCGATGGGTTTGCAATCGATGATTTCGAACTCGACATTTCCCACGCCTCGGCACAGAAGATGGCGGCACGACTCTTTGTGTTCAACGTCGGGAGTTTTGCGCTCGTTCGGCCCCCCGACGAACAAGAACTGCTGAGATTCCTCGAAGAAGTTTCTCGAGAGGATGAAGAGGCGTCCATCGATTTCAAGATCCGACTCGATACCGCGGACGTGACCGCCTTCCGGGTCAAACCCCGTGCGAGATTGGTGGACCGCGGCCGCAAATTCGGAACAGACAACGACGACGACGTCGAGCGGGCTCCCGAGATCAAAGCAATGCTCGAGCTGGGAGATCGCCCTCGGCTTCTGGCGCAGGAACTCCTCGCCCTCAGTGATCCCTCGGAAGCCGCTCTCGAATTCACGGAACGCTACGAGCGCTTGTTCCACAAAGTCTCCGACGACGACTGGGTCGCTCGCGACCGGATCGTTCAGACGTACGTGGAGGCCTTCTTTTTCCTCAGCGAGGGCCATCAGGTGGCAATCGTCGAGGTGATGCTCGAGGAAAAGGAACAACTCCCTTTCGCCATGTTTCTCGACCAGTTTGCCTCATACGAACTCGCCGGGTTGTCCCACCACCTCAAGGACTCGTCTCTAACGCTGCTTCTTGACTACGCGCGGGTGGTTGCCGAGGAAGAGAACCGAACCACCGAACTCCTCGACCTCATGCGGAGCGATCCCGACCTCGAAGGCGCCCGCAGTGCCATCGGATTGCGCGTCGGTCAGCGTTTGAGGGAGGTCCAGGATGCCAACGAGGGAATACCGCCGCTCGAGATCTTGAAGGCCGAAGGGGCCAGACTCGGCGATGGAGCCGAAGACGGAGTGGCTGTGGTGAGGGGTCTGTTTCAAGTCGAAGAGCGTGAATTCCGTTCTCGCCGGCTCGTCCGGATCTGGTCAGGTCGGGTTGCCCAGGCGGTTGAGGATCGCGACTATCTGACGGCCGTGCGGTGGGTAGAACAGGCCGCCGACGACCTCGATGCGATGGGTGCCAACGCTCCGATCGTCGAAGACGCCATCCGCAATATCGCAACGCCCGATCTGATCGAGACCCTGAAGCGCCAGATTTTCGGCACCCATCGGCCCGAAGCACAGGTTCGGTTGCTGGATCTATTTGGCAGCGGGGCCGGCGAGTCGCTGGTTGAAGAGCTGGCGGGCGAGGAGGACCCGGGCCGAAGACGGGCGCTCATCGACACTCTCACCGAGTTGACTCGAAAGAATCACCGGGCCGTGACCGAGAACCTGGGTGACGGCAGGTGGTATGTCGTTCGCAATCTCGCGACGATCCTGGCGAAGTCTGGCAACAAGGAGGCGGCCCCGGCCATGATTTCGCTGCTGCAGCACCACGACGACCGGGTTCGAGTCGAGGCTATTCGCGGATGTATCCCGCTGCTTGGTCCCGACTCTGCAGTCCCGTATTTGGAGGGCGCTCTGTTGGACCCGAGTCCTCGCGTTCGGGAGGCAGCCATGAACCTATTGCTGGCTGTACGGCGCTCGACCACATCCGCGGCGATCATCGGGGCCATTGACAACGGTCCTGGATCCCCGCAAGAAAAGGCCCGCCTGGTCGAAGTGTTGTCGAGAGATCCATCCGATGCTGCTGGTGCAGCCATCGAGCAACTGGCGGACCGGAGGCTGGTGCTGAGTGGGGGAGGTCGCGTTGTTCGCGATGCAGCGCGGACCGCGTTGAAACGGAGGAAGCGTCTTGCTTGATGACAGCGTCGCCATGTTCCTGTCGAGTCTGCGCCGGGCATCGAGCTCTGTACAGCTCTATCCACATGATCATCCGTTGGTCGCGGAAGCGGCTGAGGGTGCAGTGACCGGGGCGGCTGCCCTGACCGAGGACGACGGTGAAATCGTTTTGTCGGTCGTCAACGATGCTTTCTATCTCAACAAGCGACTTTTGCCGCAGGCTTCGCTCGAGCATCGGAACATGCTCGTTCGATTCCAGGACAGGGGCATCTCGTCACTCACGATGTCGCATCCGGTGACATCCGGCGATGTGATCGATCTCGGTGAGTTTCTCAACGGATCAACGGGAGATGTGCCGGCCGATGGGTCGATCAAGCTCAATGAACGTCCCTTCACCGAAGCGGACCTGCGCCAGGCCGCCAATCTCAGCAAACTCAAGCGCAGCTATGCGTCATCCATCGATATCTTGCGCGGCGTTGCGTCCGCCGCAGGTGAGAAATCGTTCGACCTCAACCCGGCCGTGTGGGCGGTGGAGGAACTACTCGAGGCTGTTCTCAAAGAGCCGGGAGCCAGCCTTCTTCTCGCAACCCTGAAGGGTCACGACGAGTACACGTTTTTTCACAGTGTGAACACCGCCATCCTGGCTCTGGCCGTGGGTCGAACCATCGATCTCGAGGGCGACAAACTGACGATGCTGGGTTTGGGTGCGTTACTGCACGACATCGGCAAGGTGCGGGTCTCTCCGTCCGTGATCCAGTATCCGGGCCGGCTCACCGATTCGCATTGGAGAGAAATCAAGCTGCATCCCCAGGAGGGAGCCCAGGCGATTCTGGCCGCCTCGGGTACCGGACGCGAAATCGCTGCTCGCGTCGCATTCGAACACCACGCTCGTTTCGACCTCTCGGGATACCCGCAGGTGAGAGGCCGCAAAGATCTCCACATGTTCAGCCGCATCGTGTCGGTATGCGATGTCTACGACGCCATGACGACCCGCCGCTCGTACAAGCGAGCGGAGCCACCTACCAGGGCTCTCCAGCTCCTGCTGAACGGTGCCGGCACCCAGTTCGACCCGAACGTGGTGTACGCCTTCATCCATATGATGGGGATCTACCCAACCGGCTCTCTGTTGAAGCTCAAGACCGGTCAGATTGTGATTGTGCTCGACAATGGTGAAGACAGCCGCACACCCATCGCGGCCGTCGTACGCGATAGCCGCAACATGTTGCTCGACGAATATGAGGCATTCGAACTCGATCCAACGCTTGTCGCAGACCAGGTTCTCCCCGAGGTTGTCGGGATCAACCCGGCGGCCCTCCTGGAGGACATCCACCTTCCCGAGAAGCTCGCCAGCTGATACTGTCGACCTGCTTGGTCGGGGTTGCAGGTAACCTCGTGCTCCCATGTCTGTGCTTGACAAGATCCTCCGCGTCGGTTCTGGAAAGAGCCTCAAAGAACTTGATATCGTCGCGTCCCGGGTGGCCGATCTGGAGCCCGGGATCAAGCCGCTGACCGACGATCAGCTGATCGCCAAGACGGCCGGGTTCCGTGACCAACTTGCGAATGGCGCGCCTCTCGGGGACATCGAGACGGAAGCCTTTGCTGTTGTCCGAGAAGCGGCCTGGCGAGTGCTTGGGCAACGCCCATACGACGTCCAGGTCGTGGGAGCCGCCGCGCTCGCCCGGGGGATGATTGCTGAGATGAAGACGGGTGAGGGTAAGACCCTCGTGTCGACGATGCCGGCCTATCTCAATGCTCTCGGTGGTGACGGGATCCACATTGTCACCGTGAACGATTACCTCGCCCGGCGAGATGCCGAGTGGATGGGACGGCTGCACCGGTTCCTCGGCCTCTCCGTTGGGCTCATCCAGAACAACATGACCCCGGAGGAGCGTCGGCCTGCTTATCAATCGGATATCACGTACGGAACTAACAACGAATTCGGGTTTGATTACCTGCGGGACAACATGGCGTTGGAATCAGCATCGATGGTCCAGCGGGGACACCACTACGCCATTGTCGACGAGGTCGACTCGATTTTGGTCGACGAAGCACGGACGCCGCTGATCATCAGCGGGCGCGTGGCAGATACGGCGAAATGGTATCGGGAGTTCTCGCGCCTGGTCGAACGGCTGCGGGAAGGCTCCGACTACGAAATCGACGAACGGCGACGTCAGGTTATGACGACAGAAGACGGCGTCAGCAAGGTAGAGCAGATTCTCGGTGTTGAGAACATGTATGACCACGCTGCCGTGGACTTCGTGCATCACCTCGATGCCGCTCTCCGGGCGAAGACGCTCTTCGAAAAAGACGTCGACTACATCCTCGACAACGGAGAGGTGAAGATCGTTGACGAATTCACTGGCCGGGTCCTGGACGGCCGGAGATACTCCGAAGGCCTGCACCAGGCCATCGAGGCCAAAGAGGGTGTGTCGATCAAAGAAGAGAATCAGACACTGGCGACGATCACGCTGCAGAACTACTTCCGGATGTACGACAAGCTCGCAGGCATGACGGGAACGGCCGAAACCGAAGAAGCCGAATTCCAACAGATCTACGGACTCGAAGTCGTGGTGGTGCCGACGAACCGGCCGATCGCTCGTATCGACCAGGCAGACCTCGTATACCGGTCTGAACCGGCCAAGTTCAACGCTGTGGTCGAGGACATCGCCGAGCGTAACGAACGTGGGCAACCGGTGCTCGTCGGAACGGTCTCGATCGAGAAATCTGAACGCCTCTCTGCTTTGTTGACCAGGCGGGGCGTCAAGCACGAGGTATTGAACGCGAAGCAACACGCAAGGGAAGCACAAATCGTGGCCCAGGCCGGTCGGGTGGGTGCGGTCACGGTTGCCACCAACATGGCCGGTCGGGGAGTGGACATTCGCTTGGGGGGCGATCCCGAGTCCATGGCAGAAAACGCCATGGTGCGGTACGAGCTCGACCCCGCATCCGACGAGTACCAGGTCAAATACGCCGACCAGCTCGAATCGTTCAAACTCGAGACGGAGGCCCAGGCCGAACAGGTGGTCGCTGCGGGTGGCCTATACGTGCTCGGAACGGGTAGACACGATTCGAGGCGCATCGACAATCAGCTGCGCGGACGGTCCGGTCGCCAGGGAGACCCGGGCGAGTCCCGTTTCTACTTATCTCTGGAAGACGACCTCATGCGGCGATTTGCCAGGGACCGCGTTGCTGCCATCATCGAGCGTCTCAATATGCCGGAGGACATGCCGATCGAAGCCAAGATCGTGAGCAAGGCGATCGAGCGCGCACAGGGACAAGTCGAACAACAGAACTTCGAGATCCGCAAAAACGTCCTGAAGTACGACGAGGTCATGAACAAACAACGCGAGGTGATCTATGCCTGGCGATCGGGCATCCTCGAAGGAGGCCGCTCGAGCGAATTGGTTGCTGAGTGGATCGAGGAAGTGATGGATACAACGGTCCGGAGTGTGTTGTCGCCGGAGATTCCTCCCCAGGAGTGGGAATGGGATGATCTCACGACCCAGCTCACCGTGTTGTATCCGCATGAATTGTCCAAAGAGAGTTTCGACCTCATCGAAGCGGGAGGTGATGTCGATGCGATCGCGGCGGCTGTGGTCGAAGATGCTCGAGCCAGCTACGAGGCAAGGGAAGACGAGATCGGGGCAGAGAGGCTTCGTGCCCTCGAACAACGCGTTGTTTTGACGGTAATCGACAACAAGTGGCGTGAGCACCTCGCCGAGATGGATTATCTGCGATCAGGAATCGGGCTTCGCGCCATGGGCCAAAAAGACCCTCTGGTCGAGTACCAGCGAGAAGGCTACGACATGTTCGCGGGGTTGGTCGAGGCCGTGAAACACGACGCGGTGCGGTATCTGTTTCACGTCCAGGTCGCAGAAGAACCCGCCAGACCGGTCATCAAGCCCGTCGGAACGTTCACGACAAATAAGGGTCAGTCCGCGCCGGCTCGGAAATCGCCGGCCAAGGCCGAAGAAAAGGTTGGACGTAACGAGGCATGCCCGTGCGGGAGTGGGAAGAAGTACAAGCGCTGTCACGGAGCTGCATAGCATCCAGGCCGATATGGAAGAAGACCCTCGCTCGCTCATCAAAGAACTCAGGGATCGGCTCGACGACGCCCGGAGGTTCCTTTGACGTCGACCGGAAGCGTCTAGATCTCGAGGAGCTGCGTGGAACAGCTTCGGACCCCGACCTCTGGTCGAATCCGGACGAGGCCAAGCGCGTTACCCGGACGATGGCTCGATACGAGACCACCATCGAGCTCGTCGATGGTATCGCATCTGACCTCGACGACGCTCAGACGCTGTTGGACCTTGCCAAAGAGGAAGGCGCCGCAGAGCTCCTGGCCGAAGCCACCCAGCTGCTCGGACCCGTCTCGCAATCCTTGTCCACCCTGGAACGAGAGACGTTGTTCTTTGACGAATACGACGACAGCCCCGCCCTGATCAGCATCCACGCCGGGGCGGGAGGCGTCGACGCTCAGGATTGGGCCGAGATGATGCTCCGCATGTATACGAGGCACTTTGATCAGGCAGGATTCGACTACACGATTGAAGAGATCCAGCCCGGTGATGAAGCCGGAATCAAATCTGCGAGTTTGACGGTTGAGGGTGACTACGCCTACGGGTCGCTCGTGGGGGAAAAAGGCGTCCACCGGCTAGTCCGGATCAGCCCTTTCGACAGCAATGCCCGTCGCCACACCTCGTTTGCGGGGGTGGACGTTGTTCCCGAGGTAGAAGAGGACCTCTTCGAGATCAATCCGGATGATCTCCGAATCGAGACCTTCCGCGCCCAGGGAGCCGGCGGACAGCACGTCAACACGACCGACTCGGCAGTTCGAATCACCCACGTTCCGACCAATACCGTCGTCGCCTGTCAGGCTGAGCGGTCTCAGCTGCAAAACCGCAACCGGGCCATGATCATGCTCCAGGCGCGATTGGCCGAACTGGCTCGAAAACAACACGCCGAACGAATTGACGAAATCCGCGGGGAACAGGGGGAGGCGGCCTGGGGTAACCAGATTCGCTCATATGTTCTCCAGCCATATCAGATGGTCAAGGATCTCCGCACGGACTTCGAGACGTCAAATGTCCAAGCTGTGCTGGACGGCGATTTGAGTTCTCTCACGGATTCGTTTCTTGGCTGGCGCCGCCGGCAGTCAAACGATTGATCATGAGGAACGCGAAAACCAACATACCGTTCCCTTTCTCGGGACTGGGAGTAACCTTGATAGGACAATCTCCGATCCAGGCATCAATGTCTGACCAACCAACTCGTCGATGCACGTTGGGATGCACCATTGCAGGCGTCGAGCGGAGTCAGACAAGGCGTCCAGCGCGGGCGCTATCGAGGCGCCTGATAGAGACGCGTAAGCACGCCACCAGGCACCGATACCACACGTTTTTGAAGGCACCATGATCGAAGTCAAAGGCGCAACCAAGGTCTACGACAAGACGACCGTCGCGGTCCGCGACATCAATCTCAAGATCAACAAAGGTGATTTTGTGTTCCTGGTCGGTCCTTCCGGATCCGGCAAATCGACGCTGATTCGACTCCTTATGCGTGAGGAGCGACCCACCGAGGGCGAGATATTCGTTGCCGGCAAGGAGATCGGCGGCATGCCAGACTCCAAAGTCCCGTACCATCGCCGGGTCGTTGGCACGGTCTTTCAGGACTTCAAGCTGTTGCCAAACAAGACGGTATTCGAGAACATCGCCTTTGCGCTCGAAGTCATCGGCCATCCTCGCCACGTGGTCGAATCGCAGGTTCCGAAGGTACTGAAACTCGTAGGTCTTGCGTCCAAGGGCGATCGGTATCCCCGCCAGCTCTCCGGTGGCGAGCAGCAACGAGTTTCTGTGGCGAGGGCTTTCGTGAATCGACCCTTGATCCTGCTTGCTGACGAGCCGACCGGAAACCTCGATCCCGCCACGTCGGTCGGCATCATGCGATTACTCGATCGAATCAATCGCACCGGAACCACGGTTGTCATGGCAACGCACGATCATGCAATCGTCGATGCGATGAGGCGCCGTGTCGTCGAACTAGAGCGCGGGCGTATCGTTCGCGACGACAGCCGCGGGGTATACGAGGGTTTGCGCACCATGGAGGTGCCGGCGGTCCAGGCAAATGGACAAGCCGACGAACCGGGTCCGGAGATCGCGGTGGACCAGCCGCTCCCGGACGGCCCACCGATGACGCTCGAATCTGATATCGGCACGGGTAACGCGTAGCGATGAGAGCCGAGTACCTCATCGGCGAGGCCGCAGCCAACCTCCGGCGCAACTTGTTGCTCGCCGTCGGAGCAGTCTTGGCCGTCTTCATCTCGCTCCTGATGACTTATGCCGCATTGATTGTCGGTGAGATAACACGCACGACCACGTTGCAGTGGCAGGAAGGCGTGACCATCATCGGGTATCTGCACGAGGCGGATCTGGCCGACCATACCGTCGTTGTGGACAGAGCTCAGAGCTGGCCTGAGGTCGAAACTGCGACATACTTTTCGAAGGCCCAGGCCTATGAGGAGTTCAAAGAGCTCTTTGCCAATCGCGACCGCTGGATCGAACTCGTCGAGCCGGCCAAGATCCCGGCTTCGGTGAGGATCGTGCTGGCCGATACTGAAGCCCACCGGGCCGTGGTCGATCAATTGGCCAAAGAGCCTTCGGTGCGCAAGGTCGTGTCGCCGGAAGACAACCTCAATGACGTATTGACCGTCTCCAAGTTCCTCAACTTCGGCGCAATCCTGCTGGGCGCCACGCTAGGAGTTTCGGCGCTGGTCCTCATCGCGAACACCGTGCGGATGGCGATTTATGCCCGGCGGGAAGAAATCGGGATCATGAAGCTGGTGGGCGCCAGCAACTGGTTCGTTCGCACACCGTTCTTACTCGAAGGGCTGATCGAGGGCCTTTTGGGAGCGGGTCTGGCCGTCGCAGTCGGCTGGGTCGGCTATCAATGGCTGCTGGGATCGTTTGACATCGGGGTGATCGAGACCGATCTTCCCACTTCGTTTTTGCTATCGCGCGGGATGCTGGTTCTCTTGTTTGGCGGAGTAGTCGGGGTGTTGGGAAGCGCCGTCGGTCTGCGACGCTGGCTCAAGGAGAGTTAGTCGTGCGGCGGCCGTGGGCGCGCGTTTTGATGGCCTTCATGGGGCTGCTGCTGCTCGCGGGCCTGGTGCCGGCTGCCGGAGCCCAGACCACCAACATCCTCCAAGAACAGATCGATGAGAACCAGCGCAAGATCGACGCCATTGAGCAGGCGATCCTCGACGCCAACGCCCAGGCCTCAGCGGCCGGTTCACAGATCGCGGCCACCCAGGCCCGAATCTCGGGAATCCAGGAGGCGTTGGGAGAATCGGAGCAAGAGCTCGATGCCTTGCAGTTCGATATCGAATCGGCCAAGGTCACGATCGAGCAGGCAACCGCGGATGTCTTCCAGCAGGAAGTGACACTCGACGAGACCCGTACGGAAATGGCAGACACCCGGGTGACCATCGATGATCAAGCGGTCGAGCTCTACATGCTCGGTGGGCCCCGCATTGGTTTTGCGCTGAATTTCGACGACATTCAATCCCGGGCTCTCGGCGAAGAGTATGCCCGGGGAGTTCTGGTGAGCCTCGAAGAGCTGCTATCCGGGTTGACCGAACTGGAGCAAGAAGAACGCGACCTACTGGCCTCTCTGGAGGAGCGCAGGGCCGACCTCGAAGCCGAGAAGAAGCAGCTCGAACTCGATCAGGTAGAGGCCGAAGCCGCTCGTGCGCTGGTCCTCGACCAGCAAGCCCGCTTGGAGGCTGAGCTTGCCAACCAGCGGGCTGTTCTGGTGAGTATTGAGCACGAGATCGCTCACTTCTCCGATGAGCTCGACGCTTTCGCCGCCGAGGAAGATCGACTGCAGCAGTTGCTGGTCGAAGCACAGCAGGTCGGGGGCAATGCGCCATCCATACTGTTGTTTCCCACGCAGGGGCGCATAACGTCATCGTTTGGCTACCGGTTGCATCCCATTCTCGGCTACGAGCGTTTGCATGCCGGAGTCGACATCTCGGCGCCATCGGGGACGGAAATCTTTGCGGCCGGTAGCGGCAAAGTCATTGGCGCCGGAGTCGCCGGCGGCTACGGCAACCGGATCCTCATCGACCACGGAGGCGGCCTGGCAACGCTGTACGCGCATCAGTCGCGGATGGTGGTCTCTGTGGGTGAATCTGTTGTGGCAGGCGATCTGATCGGCTACGTCGGCAGCACCGGCCTTTCGACGGGGCCCCATCTCCACTTCGAGACTCGTGAAAACGGCACGCCGGTAGATCCGCTGAATTACATTCCACCGTCTTTCTAGAAGCAAGCCATGTCGAGCATCATCAAGAACCGGCAGGCTCGCTTCAATTACGAAATCCTCGATACCTACGAGGCCGGGATTGCTCTGACCGGCTCCGAAGTCAAGAGCCTGCGCGGCGGAAACGTTCAGCTGTCCGACGCCTATGGCATCGTCAAGGACGGCGAGGCCTTTCTTGTCGGAGTACACATCTCACCGTACGCCTTTGCGCGGGCGGGCGGCCATGAGCCCGATCGAACCCGCCGCTTGCTCCTGCACAAGAAGGAGATCGAGCGTATCGGTGCCCGGCTCGGCAAGG
>JAHEJY010000088.1 GCA_024638625.1 Actinomycetes bacterium | reverse complement strand
CCCCCCATCAGGTCCGAGTGACCACCGATGAATTTGGTGGCCGAATGCATGACGACGTCTGCGCCGAGTTCCAGAGGGTGCTGCACGAGCGGAGCGAAGGTCGCATCAACGGCCACAATCGTGCCAGGGGCCCGTGGCGCCGAGCAAATAGCCGGGAGATCGGCAACCGTCATCAGCGGGTTTGCCGGCGACTCGATCCATACCAGATCGGCTGCCTGCGTGGCGTCCATCCAGGCAGCTGTGTCAGCGAGATCCAATCGACGCACCGTCCACCGTCCAAGATCCTCTCCTTCTTCTGCGAGCCCCGCCACACCGTGATACGGATCGGTGGGCACGGCCAGAACCGAGCCAACCGGTAGCCGATTGAGGACCACAGCGACCGCAGCCATACCCGATGCGAAAGCCAATGCGCGACCCGACTCGAGACCCCCGACCAATTCTTCGAGCGCATCGACTGTCTCCGTACCTTCCCCGCGCACGTAGACCCGATCGCTTGGCAGGTAGAAATTCGACGCGAGCGTCGGGGGAACGTTGAGAGGTCTGCCAGGGGTACGGTTGCGGCCGGCCGAGATCACCCACGAGTCAGGTGAGAGCTCGTCCACTCAGAATCCGATGAAGTTGCTACCGAAGACGTACGCTCCGCCGAGTGCGGCCGCGACGCCGGCGACTGTGGTGACGATGGCCTTCTGAAATGAGAAATCGTGGGCCTCGTCGATTGCAATTGTTGCCGTGATCAGCACGTAGGGCCACACGATGAAGTTGCCTACGAGTGGTATGAAAAACAACAGCATGGGAGCGAAGGCGAAGCCGAGGGCGCGAGCTACCTGACCAAAGTCTCCGTCTCCGCCCAGCACCCGACCCACCAACATTGCCACGCCGGAGAAGACGAGCCAAACCGCAAACGCAAGCAGTGCACTGCGCAACATGGCGTTGATCAGTTCCTGGTTGCCTGGCCGCAGAGCTCCATGAACGGCCCAGGAGATCGCTCCGAGCAATACAACCAGGGCTGCGTTGAAGTTGAAGCGGCTGTCGTTTTCGACCGTGTTGTAGAAGTCGCGATTCAGGCTGAGAGCACCGTAGATGTTTTGAAGCATCAGACCACGAACGGCAACACGCCGCGTATCAATACGAATACGCCCCAACCGATGATGCCGGTAGCCAGCGCCTTGCCTGTCGAGAAGTCGTTGGCCTCCCGGATCCCGACCACCGACGCCAACAACGTGAGCGCACTCCCTATGAACGCTCCGATGAATGGAACGATCGACAGAATCATCGGGGCCTGGGCGAACCCGAGCACCCTTGTCATCTGGCCCAGATTCGTGTCTCCGTCGAGCGCCGTGCTGACGATTGTCGTGATGAGCGAGAACGCCAACCATCCCACGATTCCGCCGACCACAGCGAAGGTGGCCGACGAGAGGAGCTCTTGGTTCCCTGGCCGCAACGCAGCCCCGATGGCACCGGCTATCGAGGTCACCACCACCACCATCGCCGCCTGACCAGAGTATTTCGAATCACGTTCGATGACGTTATAAAAGCTTCGATCGAGCATCGATGCTCGCATCATGTTTTGCAGCATGAGCCAAGATTACCAACATGGACACGCGAGCACTTTTCGGGGCGGGTCGGTCCTACTTGCGGGCGTTCAGCGACTCTTCGAGGCCTTCAGCCGCACGCTTGACGAGCTTCGCAAAGCTGCCGTTGAAGATGAACTCGAGCGGTTTCAGGAAACCTTTCAATCCGAGGTTGGCCTCGTACACGATCCAGGTTGTCGTCGGATCGCTGCTGAACGTGATGATGTCCTTGGCCCAGGTTCTTTCTCCGATGCCCTCGATCACGATGCGCTCATTTGGCGACATTTCCTCAACGGTGTAGATCAGGGTGACGTCTCTGCCGGCGAACGGGGCGACCACTTCGTACTGGGCCCCTAATCCCGGCCCTTCCCCTGCCACCTGGCGGCTTTTGGTGACGCCTGGATCCCACTCCGGTACGTTCGTGAAGTCAAGTACGTATTTGAACGCATCATCGATCGGAATCTTTGCTTCGACCGTTTCGATGTAGCGTCCCATGCGCCGATACTACAACCGGCTTGGTTGCTATAACCCGAAAACTCGATGCCGGCTTTCAATCACCCCAGTACCGCTGTTCCTTGAAGGGATCGCCGTACATGTGGTAACCATTCCGCTCCCAAAAACCAGGCTCATCGCGATCGACGAGCGTGAACCCGCGACACCATTTCACCGACTTCCAGAAGTACAGATGCGGCACAACGAGCCGCAATGGCCAACCGTGCTCGAGTTCGAGCTGCTCCCCTCCGTAACGGTAGGCAAACAGATTCTGGGGTCTAGTGAAGTCTTCCAGCGGGAGGTTGGCCGTGAAACCGTGCTCGGCATTGACCACGACATGGGTAGCTCGCAGGTCGACGCCGACGGCTTCCAGGAAATGAGAAACAGGCACTCCTTCCCACTCGGTATCGAACTTGGACCACTTGGTGACGCAATGGATGTCGGCAACGAGCCGAACGGTCTCGAGTTCCAACATGTCTGTGTACGAGTACTTCGCCGGCTGGTCGACCAGCCCATCAACAGTGAAATCCCACGCGGCAATATCGATCTTTGGTACCGACCCGGTATGCAAAACCGGAAACCGATCTGTTACGTACTGCCCCGGAGGAAGCCGGGCCGGGTCGAGGCCACGGGCCTGCATTTCGGCAGGCTGTTTATCGAAGAATCCCATCGCCACGAGCCTACCGAGACTCGCAATCGGCGTCGTAAGCTCGCGGCATGGTTCGCTCGTCCAGACTGCTTCTTATATGCGTGGCACTCATCCTCATGAGTGGATGCGGGGCCGGCTTCGAGTCCTATCCGGCACCCGACGTCCGGGCCCCTTATCTCGACGCAGAAGGGGGTTTCGATCTGAAACGTCACGTCGAGGAAGACGGGCGGCCGGTCTTGCTCAATATGTGGGCGTCATGGTGTGCTCCCTGTCGGCAGGAGATGCCGGCACTCGATGAGGCGAGCCTCCGACGGACAGACGTCGCCTTCGTGGGAATCGCCGTCCTCGATCGTGAAAAGGACGCGCGTGAATTCCTGGTCGAGGTTCCGCTCAGCTTCCCGATTGCGCTCGACGACGATGGCAGCGTCGCAGAGCTCCTGGGAATCAACGGGCTCCCGGTGACGCTGATCATCGACGCATCCGGGATGGTCATCGACGAACATCGAGGGCCGCTCGACCTCGACGCCATCGAGGACCTGCTACCCGAGAGGCCTTAGCTGCAATCAGCGACTTGTCTGCCAGCGGACGTCGTCGACGTTGTCGGCTACCAGCATCGGGGTCCCGGTTCCGTCAGTTCGAGCGACGATCAACCGTCCGGCCGAGTCCACAATCAGGACCTGAGATTGGTCCTCCGAAACCAGCACGTTGTCGAATTGATAATCACCCGGTCCCCTCAGCTCAATCACCGTTACCCCATCCAACACGAGGACGGACTCTTCGCCCGGTACCAGATCAATCGGGCGGGGCGGTTCTTCGTCTGCGAAATCGACCGTGGTCGGTAACGGGTCACCGCCTTCGAGGGAGAGCCGTTTTGTGCCGTCGTCCCCATCAACCACGACCCCTTCCGGTCCGAACGCGTAGAGATAGAGGTATTGAGCGCAATACTCATCGATGACCTCATTCCCGGTGGCAAGATCAATCGTATGGACGCAATTGTCACGGAGTGTCCCCGACTCTGTGTACGCAATCAGGCCTGTATATCCCCCGGTCGGAGCCAGTGCGGCGACACTGGTCAGCGGCCTGAAACCGACAACCAACATCACTACCAGTGCAGCGATGCCGAGTGCAATCGCACCTCTGCGCAACGTCCTCTGGTCGAGGTCCATGTCAGGTCCCCAAGCTCTGTGTTCGATTGGTGCGGGCCCATCCCCACACTCCCGCGACCAGAGCCACGCCCATCACGAGGAGTACCAGCAGGGCGGCCGACTCGTTGAGGTATTCGAAAAGGAGCGACGCGAGGAAGATGAAGAAGCCCGCTGCACCGAGACCAACCATGAGCGGCTTCGTGCGGACAACCCCGAATGCAACAATCAGGGTGGCCACGACCAGGCCCGGGATATATGGCTCCCATCCGTATTCACTGGAACCCACTGCCGCAATCAACGCGGCCCCCGATCCCAGCACGTGGCCAAGCCGATCTGGCACAACCACACCTGCCTCGGACAGCAATAGCCAGGCCAACCCCAATGCCATCATCCCGATCCACCAGGTGCGGGCATCCAACCCGTCGAAAGAACTGGGAACAGCGGTCACGAACATGGCCCACAACACGAACATGGATGCGTGCGTGAAGAAATGCGGGAGTCCGCGATAGGTCCACGTTGCAATTCCAGCCGATATCAGCAGGATGATTGGGACGAAGCCCCCGTCGGTTGTCCCGAAGAGCTCAACCCCCGATAGCCACAGCGTCCAAGCGACTCCGCCTGGAGCCAATGCCAACAGCACAGCTGCCAGCCGCTTCAATGCCGGTTCTAGTGAGTCTCTCAACGACAGACCGACGAATCCGATGATTGCGGTCCCGATCGCGACGATTCCCACTTGAACCCACGGCAACAGATCCCGCCACAGGTCTCTCAGCAGAGCGGCCAGAGTTGCGACGATGAGCGCCACTCCCAGATAACCGGCGATCTCGGCGAATACAGATCGGAGCCCACCGAGCGCTGCGGCCGGTTCTGCGGTACCGGTTACCTCGAACGTCTCAATCGACCTCGCCTGGTCCTGTGTGATCAGACCCGCCGCCACCCACCGTTCGAGTTCTTGCGTGTTTGTCATGCCTCAAGTATCGCTGATAGATCTCGATCTCGTATCAGGATTCTCCCCTATTCGAAGCTGTCGGCAGGCCCTAGGCACCATCGCGTTCGAGCCACAAGATGACCACCAAAGCGACATATTGGTAGTACGTTTGGTGACAATGACCTGGCTTGGCGTCGTCCTACTCATATCGGTCGGCGTGGCTTTGCTGCGCGGGGGTCGGCTGCTCAATCTTTCGGAGGTGAGCCTCCGAGGCTGGCCCCTGCTCGTTGTCGGTTTCGGTCTACAAGCGGTGGCCGTGTGGATACCGTCGGACGAGACATGGAGCCAGCGAGCCGCCGTCACATTTCTCATCCTGTCGTTCATGCCCTTGCTTCTCATGGTGTGGCTCAACCGAACGGCACCGGGCATGCTTCTCGCCGGTATCGGGATCTTCATGAATTTCTTCGTGATCGCGCTCAACGGTGGCATGCCGGTCCTCCCCGAAGCTGCCGCACTTGCTGATGGTATCGATCCGTCCAACATCGCCGTCGACTTCGGTCGACAGTCGAAACACGTGGAGTTGACGGTGGATACGCGTCTGCCGTTCCTCGGCGATGTGATCCCGATGCGCATCATCGGAAGCGTGATATCGCTCGGCGACATCTTCCTGGCGGTTGGCCTCGGCATCTACCTCGAGAACCAGCTCCGAAAACCCGTGCGATGGTTCAAACACGGACTCAACGAAACAGAAGCCGGCTCGGCAGCCGAACGCTGAGCAACCTCCGAATCCCCTGGCGAACGAAGTCCGCCCAAGGGCGCAAACAGTCGGCTACGCGCCCTTACGCCCCAACGACCTCTCGAAGCATGAGAACGATTTCGGGGTCGTAGTCGTAGGCGCTACCCCGGTGGAGTACCTCGATCGCATCCAATTCGCGGAGCTCACGTTCGTGAATGAGCCGGTCGTATTCGGCTGCAACCCGCACAATGCGACTGGCGACTCCAACTTCGGGATCGGATCCCTGGCCGGGTTGGCGATAGGGCATGTACTGGTTGGCAACGATTTCAGCGACACCATTCAGGTAGGACGCCTGTCCGATGATTGCTGCGCTCAGGGTCGCGAGTTCCGCGCTTTGATGACTTGCGAGACTGAGCTTCGGATCTGAGACGGAAACCCGGCCGATGTCGTGAAGAAGTGCCGCATACTCGAGCTCGGTCAGTTGATCGGGGTGCATCCCGGCCATGAGACCAATCGCCAGGCACAAGCTGGCGGTACTGTCAGCGTGCCCCTCGTCGCTGATCCCGGCAATCTCAGCGATCCTCGACATGGCCCTGATCATCTGGCCATACGTACGACGAGCCCCGAAATAGCGTGAGAAGGCAACGTGGGTGAACACATAGGGCACAACCGCCAACGGCACAGACCACCAGCCCAGAATCGGGTAGGCGGCTCCGAAGAGGGCACCGGAACCGAACAAGCTCGCCACCACGGGCCAATCTCGCCACATCAATCGAACGACAAACGGGCCACTCAAGTCACCGAGGCCGTGCTCCAGGTACACACGAATCAACCCGTCAAAGAACAGCCACAGGACCAGTGCGATCGCAACAGCGCCCAGTTCGGCGGCCGAGCCCTTGAACTCGAGAGCATCGAACAAGGCAAACAGGGAGAGATCGATAGCCGCCAGGAATGCCAGGCCGGCCGCCTGCCGCACGAACGTCGACAACGCACCCGGAATCGGTCCATGAATCCACCCCATGATGATTCGACTGAGAGCAAGCCCGAACGCAAATATCGCCGCAAGCGACCATGGATCGGAGATCGATGAAATTGCCGCAACGGCTATCGCCAAAGACACAGCATGGCGGGCGTTGGAAGGTGCCTCAACCCGGATTTGATCGGCCAGGGCCAACGCGGCTGCCCATAGGCCGATCACGTACCACGAGTCTTCCGCGAGTTGACCCCACAAGAAGCCGGCCGCCAGGGATATTGTCACCAGAAGCCACACCGCCTTGTGGAGATACCGCTCAGCCACGAGATGCCGCCCGGCCGTCGGGTGTGCCTGAGTCTTCCTGCAGTGGGTCCCGGGACTCGAGCGCATCCGACCGTTCTGCAATCTTTCGCGCTACCGCGTCCGATTCGAGGCCCGTACTGCCGTATACCTCGCCGGTTCGCTCCAGCGCCGCCTCCAACGCCTCGACGCAGTGCGGATCAAACTGGGTTCCGGCCTTGTCTTTCAGCTCGGCCAATGCGTATTTCTGGGTGAGAGCCTTGCGGTACGGTCGGGTTGAGGTCATCGCGTCAAAGGCGTCTGCGACCGCCAACACCCGCGCTTCAATGCCGGGGCGTTCTCCCTCCGTGTGTCCCGAACCTCCGTAGCCGGCACCGTCGAAATGGGAATGATGCCCGGAAGCGATTTCGAGCATCGGACGCAAGAACTCGACCTCGCCGAGCACTTCCTCGACCATGTGGGCGTGGTCCTGCATCAGATCGTATTCGTCGGTGGTGAGACGCCCCTGTTTTCGAAGTAGATCAGATGGGATGGCGAGCTTTCCAATGTCGTGAATCAGCGCAGCGACCCTTATTTGTTCGAGATCAGAGCCCTTGAACCCCATTTCGACCCCGATCAGTTGGGAGAAGTAGGCCACCCGCTCCGTATGCCCGGCGGTATAGGGATCTTTGGCCTCCAGCGCTTTGGTGAAACCGGAGAGCGTGTCGAGCTGTGCTTCCCGCAAACGGGCGTAGGAGTCCATCGAAAGGTGGCCGACAAAAAACACCACGAGTATGAGCGGCAGTGTGACCGGTCCGACCAGCACCATCGTCGCACCCAGCAACCCTCCCAGAAAGCCCATGATCAGATTGGAAGGTATAAGCCTCGCCATGCCTGACCAGGGCCAAACGTTCTGACGACGTAGTGCGAGCCGGATGCCTGCGATCACGAGACAGATGTTCACGACGCCGTAGCCGACCGCCCCGATCGCCGAGGCGAGCGCCACTTTCGTCATGGTTCCGGGAGCAATCGAAGTAGGCAACGTGAGCTCGACCAGCCAGGAGCCCATCACGGCCGACAAGACGAGCTGCCCGAAATTCGCAAATAGCTGAAAGACCCGGCGCCTCCGAATGTCAGCAGGATTGATGGCCCCCAGGCCGGCCATGATCGCGGTGCCGAGCATTGCCTGCCCCGGACCGAACACCACTGCCGCGGTGAGGATCACCATGACCGAAGGACTGGCGAGCAGGCGATCGTTTACTTCAACCGATTGCCAATGGAAATAGACGAAAGCAGCAGCGAATACCGGCCACGTCAGCGTGAGCGGAAACGATTGCGTCTGTCCCAGCCACACAATGGCCACGGCGCCCGCCAGCGCATAGAGCCCGCCGATGAGCAGGCGATTGAAATCAAGCTGGCGCATCGGCGAAAAGCGGTAGAAGGGGCGGACGGCCCGGCGACCAACGGACGTTCAACCAATCGAGAAGCTGGCTGCGCCGGCCGCAACAGCTGCTGCCATTGCTCCCAGCGCAAGTACTACTTTCAGGACTTTGGTTTTCAAGTGTTATCGCCCCTTTGGGGTTCAGGCTCACCTTCGGCGCTGTGATGCCGATGGCTGCGATCGCTCCGCTAGGGGTTATGGGTCGTCCGGGCACGTCTTCCCTCCTCCGCAGCTGCACGTAGGCAGCCTCGGAAATCTTTAGACACTCCTCCAACCGTCCGGAAACCTGTCCCGGTTCGGCTCGTCAAAGGTTCCGCCCGCAGAACCCAAACCTTCTGGTCTGACGCATGTGCCAGCGCGGCCCGCGACAGACTAAAGAGAGTTTTCCCGCTTTTTGCATACCCCAAGCTAGCGGCAGATCGCGAAAACCCCAATCCACTTTGCGATTCCCATCAGGGAGCTTTGACATGAAATACCAGCGCATCCTCCAGCACGGTGGCCCCGGCTAGCCTTGAGCAGGTGGACAACCGGGAACTCGAGGAGACGCTCTGCCGCCTGCCGGCCATCGACGCTGTGCGCGTTATTTCTGACGGTGAGCGCGTGGCCGAGGTCCACGTGCTCGCATCACCCTCCAAAGCGGCCAAGCAAGTCGTACGAGATATCCAGAGCCTGGCCATGGCCAGATACGGCATCGGCATCGACCGGAGAACCATCTCGGTTGTACAAATCACGCCTGAGGACCGAAACGCTGAACTGGAACGCCCGGCGATCGCCGGCATCATCGAACGGCCCACCGGCTCCACGACCGAAGCAACCGTCAACCTCTCATGGCAAGGAAACCTCTATGAAGGGATGGCCGTTGGTCCAGCCGCCACTTCGGCCCGCCTCAGGTTGATCGGCGAAGCGACCCTCCGGGCACTCGAGCAAGCGTTGGGTGGAGACCAGATGATGCAGCTCGACTCGGTTGGGGTAGCCGCGGTCGGAACCCGCCCCGTGATGATTGCCCAGGTTGTTTCCATGCACGGCACGACCGAAGAAGTCGCCGTCGGCTCATCGTTGGTTCGGGGAGACGATGCGGAAGCAGCGGTCAGGGCCGTACTCGATGCCATGAACCGCCGGATTCCTTCTTTGCGGCGTTGACAACATTTCTCATCGTTCGACACGGCGAGGCCGAGGGCAATCGAGAAGGTCGCTTCATTGGTCAAATTGACGTACCCCTCACGGACCTGGGCAGAAATCAGGTAGAGCGACTGGCCCCAACGCTCATGGACCTGGGCGTCACGAGGGTTGTATCCAGCGATCTACAGCGCGCCGCCGAGACCGTGAAGCCCGTGGCTGAACGGCTTGGACTCATGCTCGAATTCGAGCCACGCCTGCGGGAGATCGCCAACGGCGAATGGGCTGGCTTGATGGCTGAGGATATTGCGACCAGGTGGCCCGAGAGGTTCGCCGCCTATCGGGCGGGCGAAGACGTGGCTCGCGACGGCGGAGAACGGTGGGAAGATGTCCAGCGCCGGGTACGTGATGCCATGATCGAATTAGCGAGCCAGAGCACGGACGACGATGTCGTTCTCGTTGGCACCCACGCCGGGCCTGCCATGGCGATCGCCAGATGGGCGGCCGGCCATCCTCCTATTGGCAACGTATTCACTTCAGAGTTCCCGGCCTTGGCCAACACATCGGTCTCGACATTTCAGATGGTCGCCAGCATTCCACGCCTGATCGAATACAACCGGACCCATCACCTATGACCGGACGCTTTTGACCCGACGTCTATAACCGGAGGCGTGCGACCGGGGGCTGTTACCGGAGGCCTGACCCGACGACGCTGCCTTGATCATCGACCCTCAATCCTGCCCTGTCACGTCTACCACCGTACCTCTGCGCCTGCGACGATCTCGACCGTGCTGAGCGTTCTTGCGCGTGACAACCGACGCGCTCAGACCGAGATCTGCAGAGAAGTAGCGGGCGGCGTGGGGTTCGAGCAAAGCGGATCTGGTCCGCGCTTCGGCCACAACCACTGTTCGACCACTGTCCTTGACCATGCGAACGAGGTTTGCGAAAGCGTCGAGACTCTCTCCGTCGACTATCGCCAGATCGAATCGATGCTGGGAAACATCGTTCAAGAAACCGCCAAGGTCCTGGTAGTGGATTGCCACCCGGATGTCGAGGTCGACCTGCGACCGAATCACCGGGTCGAGCCCCCGGTTGCGCGGGTCGAGCTGAATGATGAGTTTCGCCGTCATCGGCATTCCGTCCCGAATCCACGGTGCATACGCCACGACGCCCGGCCCGGACATGATCACGGCTGACTGATCTCCGACGTTGGCCAGCATCCGCAACAACACTGCCAGACCAGGATCGACGTCGACCACACCGTGTTCGTTCAGCCCGGCCAGCCAGGCTTGCAGAAACTCCGCGCTGTTCACGTCTCAACCGCTTCAACGAACGCCCGCATGTGGAATCGAGCGTGGGGCGGCAGGTATCGAAACTCAACAGCGACCGGACAAGCGCGCCGGGAAAGACATCCATCGGAAGTGCAATCACATCCGGGGTTGCCCATCAGGTGGGCAGCGCAGGCCTGGATGTCGAATGCGCCCCTGCCGAAGGCGTCGACCGGACAGGCCGATACGCAGGCTTGGGAAGCGCATTCTGCGCACAGGTTTCCCATTGGGACATCATCCTGTCGACTCATCGATTCCGGCAACATCAGAGCGAACCGGTAGGCATGCCAAAGCCCGAAGTCCCTATGAATGAACAGGCCGATCCGTGATGGCTGGGATGCGCGGGCCATCGCTGCCCATCGCAAAAAGGGAAGAGGAGGGTCGGCACCGAATGGGTATACGGCCTCGGCTCCCAGGTGTCTCGCAACGCCGTCGCCGATACGGCGACTCCACCGATCGAGGGGATCGGGGAGTCCGCTGCGATATTCGGGCGACGAACTGAACACTGGCCACATCGACGAGCCTGCTGCACCGATGAGCGCCATCGAATGAGGTCGGCCGCCGCCAGAGAACGCGGGAACCATCTCGTCGGACACGTTGAAACTGCCAAGGATGGTGAGCCCGTACTCCGCTACCTTTCCGGCGATCTGTTCCAACATCCCCGAGACGATACAGCCATCGGAAACACTGCCTTACGGTCCGGGTCGCGAAACCGCTGCTTAGCGGCTTGCAAAGATCGATGATT
>JAHEJY010000087.1:6896-11411 GCA_024638625.1 Actinomycetes bacterium | reverse complement strand
CCGTCCGTCGCCATCGACCGCTCGAGTGGGTACAGCTCTTCCTCGACGAATTCCCGTATATCCCCAAGGGTCTTTGCGAGCGGTCCTTCGACATCGGTCAGGGTCATATCAGCCTCCTTGTCGGGCTCACCCTATCGGGGTCGCTAGCCGGCAACCAGTTTGCGGATCCGTCCGTCAAAAGAAAGAACATACAACTCACCGAAACCGTCTTCGCCAAACGACGACACGGACGAGAGCTGACCGACACTCGGCGTCCAATCCCGCTCGGCCACGACCTGGCCGGCCTCGAGCCGGAACCCGCGCAGGTATCCGCTCACGAAGTCGCTGTAGAGGAAGGTGCCCTGCAAAGCCGGGATGGCACTCCCCCGATACACGAAGCCACCAGTCACAGAGCGGCCCTCATCCGGATTGGCTATTGCTCGGATCGGAGGGACGGCATCCAGCGTGTCACAGGCGGCCCCACCGTTGCACTGGAAACCTTCGAACACCGGCCAGCCGAAGTTGTCGCCTTTCTGCCCGACCGACACCTCTTCCCAGGAGTTCTGACCTACGTCACCGATGTAGATCGAGTCGCCGTCGAAGTCGAACCGCCAGGGATTACGGAGTCCGTACGCCCACAGCGACGACGCGCCGGAAGCAACATCGATCCGCACGATTCCTCCCAGCAGCGTGTTCTGGTTCTGACCGTTGCCATAGGTGTCGTTGCCTCCCCCGCCGTCTCCCAGCCCGAGGTAGAGGAATCCGTCGGGCCCAAACTGGAGCATGCCCCCGTTGTGATTGGAGGCGGGTTGGTCGACCTGAAGCAAGATCCTCGTGGAGCTGGGGCCGAACTCTGCAAGGCGATACTCACGCACAACCGTGTCGCCCGCGTTGTCGGTGTAATGCACATAGAACAGCTGGTTTTCGCCAAAGGCGGGATGAAAGGCAAAACCAAGCAAACCCCGTTCGCCGTTGTCGGAAACAATCGCAGTGATGTCGAAAAAGGTGGAACGGGTGCCATCTGCCGCAATCTGGATGATCCGACCGGCTTTCTCGACTACAAACAATCTTTGATCGCCCGCCGGTGCCGTGAGAAACAACGGACTGGAAAAGCCAGAACCGATTTCCTCGTAGGCCAAATCGGGTAGGCCGCGAGGTTCACCCAGATCACCGGCAACTGGCCACCAATCGCCATCGCCGAAAGCGAAGACCACATCCGCCTCCTGCTGGACATTGGCGTAGGAGACGTAAAACCGGCCATCGGAAGGACGAAAGATCGCCACCGAATCTGCCCCATCGGCAGTCCAGTCGCCGGTAACGATCCGGTCAGACGGCGCCCCATAGAAGAACTCGAAGTCGGCCACACCGCTGTCGAGCGAGTTACGAAAGTACGCCAATCCGGTTGACTCGCGATACAGGCCAACCGTATCAATACCGTCGCCATTGAAGTCGCCGGCGAATGGCCGGTCACCCGGGTTTCCGAAGAAGAAGGACGAATCCGCCACACCTGTCGAGAGCTCGTTGCGAATGAAGACCTCGCCGTTGCGATAGATTGCGACTGAATCGCAGCCGTCGCCGTCCCAGTCACCGGCTAATGGAACATCGGAGGCAAGCCCATAGAAGAACTCCCGATCAGCCACTCCCTCCTGGTTGGAATTGCGCAGATACACGAATCCACTCGTCGGCCGGTACATGGCAACGGTGTCGGTGCCGTCACAATCCCAGTCGCCCAACAGCGGCAGGTCGCCGGGCGTGCCGTAGTAGAAACTGTTGATCGACCCGTCCCGATACCGGACGTGCCATCGACCCGACCCCGGGTCAAACAGGCCAACGTCTGTATTCCCCGTTTCGAGTTCGGCCGCCCGCGCCACCCGGGACGACGTATCCGCACCAACGCCGAGCACGACCGCCACTGCGACGATCACTGCGATCACACGAAACATATTGCGGACCGGGTCGCGCGACAGGTCCCGGATCAAAGATGGCATTGGTCTCCTCCCAACGGGTCGCAAGATAGTTCGGACGCCACCCTATGAGTACGGCCCCACCGGAGACGATGAACAGCCACAACGACGACGACCGGGCTGCGATCCTGCGGGCGCTACGCGCCAGCGATCTCTTCGACGTACTGGGTGACGAAGATCTGGAGAAGCTGAGCGATATCGTCGAGTCGATTCGACTTCCCGGTGGACAGGTTCTGGTGCGGGAAGGCGACGCCGCCGAAGCCTTGTTCATCGTCGTGACCGGCCGCTTGCGAGCTCGCGTTGAGGATCCGGATGGCCGCCAGATCGTGGTCGGAGAGATTGGGTCCCGGGAGGTGGTCGGGGAGATGGCGGTCATCGGCACGACCGCCCGGTCGGCTACGGTCGAGGCAATTCGCGACACTCACCTGCTCAGGCTCGGTCGCAGCGATTTCCATCGACTCGCCCTCGAGCATCCCGAAATCCTGCTCGAGATGTCCAGAACCCTCGTGTCCCGGCTCGAGCGATCGATCCACAACGCACCCCGTCCCAGCCATCACCGCGTGATTACCGTGCTGCCCGCCGGCAGCGCGGAAGGCGATGACGCATTCATAGCCGAGCTTGCCGATGCGATCCGGAAATATCGAACGGTTGCCGTAGTCGATCGGGATCGAGCGTTCGCCGAGTGCAACGTGGACCTCGATTCACATCAAATCGGTCCGTATCTGTACGACCTCGAGTCGCAACACGAAACTGTCCTGCTCTTGGCGGACATGTCTGACGAGTCATGGCTGCGCCGCTGTATCCGTACTGCGGATCTCGTCGTCCTCGTCGGACGAGCCTCCGACCTCGATCGACCCGGACCCGCCGAAGAGGTGCTCGAGGCGCTGGCCGAGTCGCGACAAGGCTCGCGCACCCACCAGACCCACCTGGTCATCCGGCATTCTGCGATGCACTCGGCTTCCGGCACGGCCGCGCTTCTCGCCGTCCGCGACGTCGACCGCCACCATCACGTCGCTTCGCCATCGGATATCGAGCGCCTGGCGCGCATCGTCGTCGGGGCATCATATGGTCTCGTCCTCAGTGGCGGCGGAGCCAAAGGCATGGCACATATCGGAGTCATCCGGGCTCTGCGTGAGGCCGACATTCCCATCGACCACATCGCCGGTGTGAGCATCGGATCATCAGTTGCTGCGGGTCTGGCTCTCGGATGGAACTCGCAACAAATGGTCGAGCAAGGTCGAAGGCTCACCCTCGATCATGGATCGTTGATCGATCTGACGGTGCCTCTCGTGGCGATGGCACGCGGGACCCGCCTGCTCGCAAGCATCACGGACGGTTACGGACACCTCGACATCGAAGACCTATGGATCGAGTACTTCTGCGTCTCATCAGACCTCAATGACGGAACGGCTCGCATTCACGAGACCGGCTCACTGGCGGCCGCCATGCGTGCCAGCGTCGCCATTCCCGGTGCATTTCCACCCATCAAGGCAGCCGATGGGCACGTGCTGGTCGACGGAGCGATGACCGACAATTTTCCTGTTGAGGCCATGAGGTCAGTGTTTGCTCCCTCCGTGGTGATCGGATCCGACCTCAGGAGCGGATTCAGCGTGGCCACCGATGATCTGCCGGCCGACGGGGTGATCTCCGGTTTCGGAATCGCGCTTCGGCGATTCACCCCGGGCAGGCGCTCCCCCAGGCTCCCGCGCATGATCGACATCCTGATGCGTTCGTCTGAGATCTCCAGCAGCGAGCGAACCACAGAGGCAGATCTCCTCATCCGGCCACCGGTGGAACAGTTCGGCGCACTTGACTTTCCAAAATACCTCGACATCATCGAGGCCGGTTACACGGGAGCAGACGCCGCTATTCAGGATTGGATCCGACCCACGAAGTGAGTTGACCGGCTAGCCGGAGTGAGTGATACGAGGGAAGATCGCCAGGATGACGCCATCGCCCAACCTGACAACTGCCCGATCCTCGGAAACCACATTGCTGAGGCCGCGCCCGGAACCGGCTTCCAGATCGTCGTCATCGAGGCCGTAACGGAATCCCGACAGCGTCACGCCGTGAGCTGTCCCGCCAAACGGCAGCAAACTCACGAGTTCGCCCTTTCTTCCCTCAATGACCAGTTCCTCGTGAACAACGACGGCACGCTGTTCGGTATCCCACCATTCGATCGTCGAGTTCGACCAACGCCGTGATGTCAACACGTTGGCGACGTTGAGAAGGTGGTCGAGCCGGTCGCCAAATCCGCCTTCGACGATCACCCGATCGGGCCGGCGTTCCATGGCCTCCTCGAGTGCCAGTTCGAGGTCGGACAGGTCCTTATCGGCTGGATAGCTCGTGACAGCCACTCCCTCGGAAAGTGCCCGCTCCAACGCTTCTGGATCAACAGAATCGAGATCTCCGATCAAGGCATCGACATGCCGATCGCCTGCCCGGTGCAGTCCGCTGTCGGCCGCGATCAGGAAGTCGGCATCCCGAAAACCGGGTGGTCCGGGCTCGCCACCGATGAGAACGAGAATCGTTGTCACCGACGGCCTCAACCTTCGGCATGGTCGAGCACCAT
>JAHEJY010000087.1:0-6796 GCA_024638625.1 Actinomycetes bacterium | reverse complement strand
TACGTCTCACGAAACCGGAACGTGGACCCGACATAAATCCGACCCTGGTAGGTGATCTCGCGAACGGCCAAGACTGACAACAGCGAAGAATCCTTGAGCATGGATATGAAGTCGTTACCCAGCGCCGGGAGGATGTTTCGCACCGCCTGCGGCAAAACGATGTACCGCATGGACTGGCGGTGGGTCATGCCCTGGGAACGGGCGGCTTCCATCTGACCCTTGTTCACAGATTCGATGCCGGCGCGTATGACCTCGGCGATATAGGCCCCGTAGAAGAACGACAGTGAGAGGATGCCGCGCCAGAGAACACTCACGGCGCTGTTCGGCACCGACATCGGCTCCAATATGTTGGGAACCAGGACGAAGGCGGTGACCAGCAGAATCACGAGGATCGGAACGCCGCGCACGAACTCGATGTAGAACGTCGCCACGTTCCGTGCAACGGCATTGGTCGAAAGACGACCGATCCCGGCGATGAGCCCGATCACCATGGCAATGAGGAACGAGAAAATCGTCGCTTGCAGCGTGATCCATAGGCCCGGGGCAATGCGTTCAAACGCCTGTCGGAAATCTGGATCGACCACGATGGACCACCCGAGCGCGGCGAGAACCAGCACCATGGCAACGGCCCACCACGGGAATCCAACCGTCCACGGGTCGTCGCGATCAGCGATCTGGGTTTCGAGTTCGACGGTCATGTCACCAAACAGAGAGACGCCGGACGATACGCCCGGCGCCTCTCATTTATCAAGTCGACTTCGACCAGTATTGCGATGTCAGCCCAGATCGTCGTACGTGATGGTGAAGTTCTCGGAGAAGTATTTGGCAGCGAGGCTGTCGAGGGTTCCGTTGTCCCGGAGCTGGCCGAGCGCGAAATTCACCGGGCCGACGATGTCGCTGTCTAGCGGGAAGATGAACCCGAGCTGGTCGCTGGACAGCGAGTCTCCGATCAATTTGACAGAATCGGCGTTCTCCCCGACATAGCCCTGGCCGGCGGTCTCATCGATGATGACACCATCGACGTCGCCTGAAATCAGTGCCTGGACCGCAAACCCGAATTCATCAAACGCAGCCACACGGGGCTCACCAACAAGACCGACTGCGGTCTCGAAATTGGTGGTTCCCTTCTGGGTGCCGAGAACGGTATCCGAGCTACCCGTGATCTCGTCGGCGGAGCGCTCTTCATCGATGCGAACCATGATGCGCTGTTCGATGTCGATATAGCCGTCGGAGAACGCGACGATCTCTGCCCGGTCGTCGGTGATGGTGATGCCGTCGGCTGCGGCGTCATAGAGACCGTCGGCAACCGACTGGATCATGCCTTCCCACGCAGCCTCGACGTAGACCGGCGTGCAGTTGATCTCTGCACAAATCGCGTCCCACGCCTCGTAGTCCCACCCGGCGGCTTCACCCGTGCTCGGGTCGATGTAGTTGAACGGCAGATAGGCGTTTTCGACAGCAACTGTGACCTCACGGCCACCGAGGTCGTTGCCCTCGGCACCGGTGCCATCGTCACCGCCACAGGCGGCGGCCACCATGGCAAGGGCCAGAAGCCCCGCGAGAATTCGAAATTTCTTCATGTTGATGCTCCTCAGAACGTTTAGCGCACCGAAACGGTGCGGCTGCCACATTAATCAGGTCGCTCCCGTAGGGCCACTGAGACAGACGTTGGTAGTATCGCCACCCGTGATTGCTCCCGACGAAACCTCCGAGACCGCTGCCACCACGCCCGTGGAAGCTCCTGAAGTTTTGGAGCCCGCAGAACCGACCGATGAGATGGTCTCCGAACCACTCAAACTCGTGAGGATCGCCTCGATGGTGCAGATCTTGCTCAATGAGGTTCGCTCGATCGAAATGGATCAGCAGGCACGTGACCGACTTCAGGAGGTCCACCATCGCACTTTGGAGGAGCTCAGAGAAATCATGTCCGACGAACTTCGGACCGAGATGGACAACGTTCTCGTTCCCCTGTCAACCGATGCCTCCGAACCGGAACTGCGCCTCGCGCAAGCACAATTGGCCGGATGGCTGGAGGGACTCTTTCATGGCATCCGCGCTTCGATGTGGGGCCAGCAAATGGCCCAGCAGCGCCTCCTGGCCTCGCAGGCTCAGGCACTCCAGGGTCTGGATCAGCAGGCGAGCGAGAACCCGACGACCGGAGGCATGTACCTCTAAGTCCAGGATGGGCGAGAAGCTTCGGATGCTCCGATCCCGCGTCCGTACAGCGAGTTCAGCTGTCGTATCCGGGCCATCCGTTTGGCGCTCATCCGCCGGTCCAGCCGCCATTGCCAGTTTCCACCGGTCGTGCCGGGGACGTTCATCTTGGCATCGGTACCCAGGCCCAGGATGTCCTGAGCAGTGGTCATCGCATATTGGGCCGTAGACGACCATGCGAGTCGGATCAGTTTGTCGGAAAACGTCGGCCCCAGGCCCTCCATATATGTAGACGCAAACGCCTGGTCACGTGATCCAACTCCGTCCCAGAAGCCCTCGCTGGTGTCGTTGTCGTGAGTCGATGTGTAGACCGCCCAGTTTGTCGTCCGGTAGTTGTGTGGCAAGAACTCGTGTTCGGGGCCCGACCCGAATGCGAATTGAAGAACCACCATCCCTGGAAGGCCCAGCTCCTCACGGAGCTCGGCTACCGCAGGAGGCATGTCCCCTCCGAGATCTTCCGCAATGAAAGGCGCGTCCCCGACTCTTCTTCCGATCGCTTCGAACAGCGCACGCCCGGGCGCCTTGACCCATTTTCCCGTCCGCGCGTCGGGCGCCGAGGCAGGGATCTCCCAGAAGTTATGGAACCCGCGAAAATGATCCAGCCGGATGAGGTCGACCAGGCGGAGCGTGCTCTCGATCCGATCCACCCACCAACTGAATCGGCTCTCGCGATGCGATCGCCAGCGGTACAGCGGATTGCCCCAGAGCTGACCTTTCTCGGCGTAATAATCGGGCGGAACCCCGGCCACCACCAGCGGCTGGCCGTTGGCTTTCAGCCGGAACAAACCTGGGTTGGCCCACACGTCAGCCGAGTCGTGGGCGGCGAAAATCGGCACGTCGCCAAGGATCCGTACGCCGCGTTGCTGTGCATGCTCCTTGAGTTCGCTCCACTGCCAGAAGAACAGAAACTGAGAAAACATGATGCGGTCGATGGTCTCTGCGTGGGTGCTGCGAAAGAGCTTCAGCGCCTCCCGATCCCGGCGCCTGAGCGGTGCGGGCCATTCCGGCCACGGTCGTAGATCGTGAGCCTCTTTGATCGCCTGGAATAGGGCATAGTCGTCGAGCCAGCGGGATTCTGCTTTGCGAAAGCGTTCGAAATCCTTGACCATCCTCGAATTGGACCGTCGCGACTGAAATTGGTGCCAGGCGTGGTCGAGAATCATCAGTTTCCAGGGAATCACGGATCCGTAATCCACCCGCCCCCCGCGGACTCGCCGTTTTGGAACATCGTGTAGCAATCCCTCACGGGCCAGATCGTCCGGACTTATCAGATACGGATTTCCTGCAAAGCTCGAAAACGTTTGATAGGGACTGTCGCCGTATCCGGTTGGACCGAGCGGAAGCACCTGCCAGATGTCACACCCGGCGGCGGCCAGGGTATCCACCCAGGCTCTGGCCTGGGGTCCGATATCGCCAATGCCAAACCTGCCGGGGAGGCTGGTTGGGTGCAGCACAACTCCGGCATGGCGGGGGTTCGATGATGTCATGTTCGTGAGGCTAGATAGGCTGGACACGTGATCGCGCCGAGACACCACGCTGGCTTTCCTCGCCTCGCCACTCCCTTGTGGCGGGGCGCGCAGCGGATCGTCGAGCCGCTCATGCCGTTTCTCTGGCCCTACACGAGAAAGGGAGCCGAATTACCGGTCGGTCCGGCCGTCGTGACGCCCAACCACCTGTCGTTTGTTGATCCGGTCTTTGTTGCCATTGCGGTTCGACGGCCGTTGCGCTACCTCACTTCCGAAATCGTTCTTGGCCAACATCCGCGGTTCGACGATCTCATCCACTGGCTCGGCATCATTCCCCTCGATCTGGCCCGGATCCCGGTGCGACCACTGCGGACCGCACTCACCCACCTCGAGGCGGGTGGCACTGTCGGCGTGTTTCCGGAGGGACGGCGGGCAATCGAGTGGCGGGAGGCCCCGGCCAAAGAAGGAGCAGCCTGGCTCGCCATGCGAACCGGCACTCCCCTGGTCCCCGTCTCCATCGCGGGCTCGTACGAGGCCATGGGCGACGACAAAAAACTCAAGCGGCGCCCCATAACGGTGACGGTCGGCGAGCCACTACACCCCCATCGCTTCGCCGACCGCAGCGAGATGACCGGGGCCTGGATCGAGTGGATGGACGAGCACCACAAGGGCTGATAGATCAGAACCCGTGGTCCTGACCCTTCCAGGGAGGTGGGGAGCCGGCGATGAATTCTTCGGTGGATGGCCCAGCGAGTCTTTCGAGGCGCCGCCTTCCGTACACGTAGACGCCGATAAGCATGGCGATGGTTGCCGGCCAGCCCGTTCCCAACTTGACGATGGTCAACGCGGCCAATTCTCCCTGCTCGACAAACCCGTACTGAAACCAGGCTCGTCCGCCCAGGAACAGAGCCCAGGCCATCGTGGTTTCCGAGTAGGCCGGCCGCACCTGCGGATGCCAGAACCATTCGATGGGCCACCCGCGCACGGCGGCCGAGATGAAGCCGAGGGCCGGACGGCGCACGAGCACACTGATGAAGAACACGATCGCAGTGGCCGCAGCACCGACAATCGCCGGAAGGAAATAGTCCGTTGCTTCCCCCGAACGCAGCGCCCAGGCAATGGCGATGGCGCTACCCACCGTCCCACCAAACGCGTATCGGAGCGTCTGACGGCGGGCCAACCGATAGCCGATCGTTACGAGGAGAACCGAGGCAGCAGCAACAGCTCCAGCCGCAACTCCACCAAGGGCGTTTCCGGCGACAAACGCTATGGGGGCCAAGACCGAATCAATAAGTTGCTTTCGGGACAGATCCAGCAACTCCTGGCGAATCTCGTCGAGCATGGTGCTGCCCTATTCCCGATCAAACAGGAGCGGGTTCGCGTTCCTGCTCGTGGCGGGTCCATATGTAGGCACAGATGCTCAGCGCCAAGAGGACCATCAGGACTCGCAACCACATGATGTTGATCAACGCGACGCTCACGGCGAACGAGAGCACAACCATGGTGATCCCTGTGACCTTGGCCCGTCGTGAGTAGCCGGTGCGGGGATCAAAGTTCTCGATCATCGGCCCGAAACGGGGGTGAGTCACGATCCAGGTATGAAGACGATCAGATGATTTTGCGAAGAAGAATGCGGCCAGGAACGCCATGTCAGCCGTCGGGATGCCCGGCAGGGCAGAGATGAAGAGCAAGCCGAGGCTCAGCAGGCCCAGAAAAAAATAGGCGCCCCGAAGAAGGGGGCTACGCGTGATAACCGCATTCACACCATCAGGTTAGGCGGCTCAGACGAAGTACACGCAACCGAAATGGGGCCAAATGTCCCGTTTTGCCCAATTTCATCGGGACGTCTAGGGCAGGGAGTTCCGGACCTCAACGAGGCTCCGGCGTTGCTTGCCGTGCACATCGAAGTTGCCCTCCGACATCCAGACTGCAAACCCTGCCTCGATCCGGGGCCATTCGTTGTCGATGATGGCGTACCACGCAGTGTCTCGATTCCTGCCCTTGTAGTGGGTGGCCTGGCGAAACACGCCCTCGAATTGAAACCCGAGCCGAAGAGCGGCTAGCCGCGAGGCCTCGTTGAGCGCGTCGCACTTCCATTCGCAACGGCGATAGCCGAGGTCGAAAACGTTCTTCAGCATGAGATAGACGGCTTCGGTCGCACCGGTCGTCCGTTGCAGCGCTGGCGAGTAAACGATCGATCCGATTTCGATCGTGCCGTCGATCGGCGTGATCCGAAGGTACGCCATGAAGCCGACGACAACACCGTCGAGCACGGCGGAATAGAGCAGCCAACCGTCCAGACGGCTGAGTTTCGTGAGCGTAGATGTGAGCTCTTCGACGGTCGCAAACGGCCCGATCGACATATACGTCCACAGCTCATCTGAGACAGATTGATAGGCATCGAAGAGCGGGCCTGCGTGCCGGGGCACGTCCAACGGATCGAGCCTCACAGTTGCGCCAATGAGCGGAGCATGATCCGGAAACCGTGGTGGCTCCCATTCTCCGAGCGGTTGGCCTATCGGCTGACCGAACGCGTTGTGGTGCGGCATCGATCGATCGTCAGTACGCGAGACGGCGGTCTACGGCCTCGGGAATAATTCCCTCCGCCCGGTACCGGCGAATATTGTCTGCAACAATACGAGATCCGGTCAGGCGACCGGTCGGCGCCGCAACGTGCGGGGTGATCGTGATCAAGGGGTGATCCCAGAACGGGTGATCGGCAGGCAGCGGTTCCTCCCAAAACACGTCAAGCGATGCGTGCGCAACTCTTCCGGTATCGAGGGCCCCGAGCAGATCGTCATCATCTACGTGCGGTCCGCGTCCGAGATTCACGATCCGGGCCCCGGTCGGAAGTCGATCGAAGAGCTCAGAGCTCAGGATCCGTTCGGTTGCGGGCGTGAGCGGCAACAAGTTCACCAGGATGTCCGTTTTGGCCGCCATGTCGGCCAGGCCCGATTCACCCACGAATGACTCGACGCCATCGATGTTCTTCGGGGTTGTCGACCAACCCATCACGGCAAACCCGAGCATGGCGAGCACTCTCGCAGCCGCCGACCCCATGAGGCCCAGCCCCAGAATCCCGACCCTGGTCTCGGAAGTTTCTGCATAGCCGAGGT